>JBEKWP010000080.1:0-17605 GCA_049512915.1 Candidatus Sulfotelmatobacter sp. | reverse complement strand
TTCTTCAGAGCTTTGGGCGGTGTGAAACGTTTGAATACGCCTTTTCACATTCCGCGTTCCAGATTTGGGAGCCTGTTCATGCGGGTTTCCGATGGCCAGCATTCGATTTTCCGATAAGGAATACCGCTGCTGCGACTATGACCACGGGATAACATTCCAGCGTGTAGCGAGGCTCGGGATTCTCCAGTGTTCCGAGGAACAATGAACGCAAGGCAAGAAACATAATAAGTAATCCGGCGCCGAATGAGTTGCGCAAGCGCCAGAGGCCGGCAGCGGCTGCGGCGACGTATGCGAGATTGATTAAGCCGAAGACGATACTCACTGTGAGCCACGTGGGGTCGTCATCGAACTCCCACCAGCGAGGATCAGAAGGCAGCAATTCGGTGCGCGGACGCAGCCACATGTCGGCAACGCGCAGAGTCGGCAGCCATAGGTAGTAACGCAGGGGCGCAGCATGAATGCGCCCCGCGGCCAGCGCTGCGAAGCGCGCGTCCAGTTCCGGCGTTACTTCGTGATCCCGGTTGTAGTCGGCGAAAAGTTGTTCCGTGGCCTGGCGCTGCTGAGCGGAATCGAAAGCGCGTTCCGGCAGGCGCGTGATATCGATGTCATCGCCCGGCACCCTCCAATAAATTTCCTGCACGGAGGTGGACTCCGCCATCCAGGTCTTGGTCCAGCGATTGAAGCCCGGCATCAGGAGTTCATCGGAATCGTTGGCATAGCGGGGCGCGAGCGGCTCGAAGCGGTGCATGGTGTGGAGATTGCGCAGGGTCCATGGAACCAGAGGGGAGAAGGCGCCGACTGCCAGGATCACTCCCACGCATAGCATGGGTCGCAACCGTGGCACGATCCCCGATGTCTGCTTCAGCCTCACCGCGAAACTTCGCAGGAAAATCAGGAGCCAGTATGCACCAACTGCCCCGAACAGAATGCCGCCGTCTGGCCGCAACAAGATGCACGCCCCGATCGAAAGACCGCAGCCGAGCCAGGTTAGCGGCACCGGCGTTGAGTCTGACTCGAGGTCGCGGCGAAAAGCGGCAATCCCTCGCATGGCCAAATCGAGGGCTAACGCCGTGAAAAATATTTCCAGGGTCTCGGTGAGAACGGCCGCCGAGTAGTTGGCGAGGAATGGACAAAGTGCGGCCAGCAGGAAAGCCACCTTCGCCGCGCGCTCGGATGCGAAGCGGCGCGCGAGATCGGCAACGAGAAAACATGTGCCTAGATCGAACAAGATCTGAATCAGCAGAACCGCGCGGAAATTGCCCCAGCCGAAAACGGCAAAGATCGCGGCTAGAAATGCCGGATATCCCGGCAGGCGGGAAAGAGTGGGCATGATCTGCCCGGAATCTGTGATGCCGTAGACTCCATGCTGCAGCCAGTTCTCGGCGATGTCGGCATAGAGGCGAGAGTCGTCAACGACGGCCGGAAAGTGCAGAACAAAAACGAGCCGCAACGCCAGGGCTACGAGGCTCGCCGCCAGAAAGAACCGAGCATCCTTCCGAGCTTCCTTCCGGACTAGTTCCAGCACGCTGAGAATATAGCGCGTTTGAAGCCATCTTTTTCAAGCCATCTTCGGGGGCAGGAAAGTGCATCTCACTCAGTAGGACACCTGACCCTGCCAGCGCCCGGAATTGCACCTCCCACAATTGACCACGTGTCGCCAGCAGCATACGATGAACGATTAGCTCTCCATGGCCGAACCTGTCTTTTACGATCCGCAACGCGCACGGTGGAAGCGCCTAAGGCGTTTCGTCGACGCCGGGGTCGCAGTGCTTTCCGCGTTAATTATTTTCTTTGTATACACGACGCTGCGCGACGAGCACCTGCCTGAGCTGCTCTTTTCACCGCAGAAGCGTGCCTTTAAGGCTCTGAAGGAAAATGAGAAAGATAAGGCCCGCGAGCGCCAGAAGAAGCTGGCCAGCCGATCCCATCGCAAGTCGAAGCTGCCGGCTTCGGAAGTGAAACTAAACCAGGAAGAGGGCATCCGGGCGGCGTTTTATGTGCCTTGGGATGCTGCAAGCTTTTCTTCCCTGCGCGATTATTCGCACCAGATCGATCTGTTGTATCCCGACTGGCTGCACGCTCTCACTCCCGACGGGCGGGTGCAGGCAGTGGACGACCAGACCAACAAGTTCTTCGACGTAGTGCAAAACAATCGGGTGCGCTCCGTCGACGACCGCGTAATGCCTTTTCTCAAAGTCGAAGACCCCGCCATGGAAGTCTTTCCCATGGTGAACAACTTTGACGGGGCCGAGTGGGTCGGGGGGATCACGGACTTCCTGAATAATCCCAGCGCGCGCGCGGTTTTTCGCCAGCAGGTGGGAATGTTTCTCGCCTCAGACCGTTTTCGCGGCTTGATGGTGGACTTCGAGGCCTTCCCCAAAGTGGGTCAGCCGGGCTACATTGCGCTGTTGCATGAACTTTCCGCGGACCTTCATGCTCGCGGGATGAAACTCTACGTCAGCGTGCCCGCGCACAATCTGGAATTCGACTATGCCGCAATCGCAGCTCCGGCGGACGGCGTGGTCATCATGAACTACGACGAGCACTATCCCGGCGCGGCCCCGGGGCCGGTCGCCTCCCAGGATTGGTTCGTCGAGAATCTCAAGTTTGCCGCGAACGCAATCCCCCGCGAGAAGCTGATCTGCGCCATCGCCAACTACGGTTATGACTGGGTGCTGAAACCGAAGAAGGGCACGCTGCCGCCGGACGAGCGGGACAGCTCGGTGAGCGCGCAGGAAGCGTGGCTGGCAGCGCGCGATTCGGATGAAGACGTAACCTTCGACGACGATGCGCTGAATCCGCATTTCAGTTATCTGGATGAGCATAGTCTCCGCCACGACGTTTGGTTTCTCGATGCGGTCACGGCGCTGAACCACATGCGTGCCGCGCAGACGCTGGGCATCCAGACGTTCGCTTTGTGGCGGCTGGGCGGCGAGGACCGCTCACTATGGAAGGTGTGGGACGTTCCCGGCGACGCCGGGGCGGCCGACAAACTGCGCGACGTGCCTCCTGGCCAGGATGTGGATATGGAAGGCCAGGGCGAGATCCTGCGGATCGAAGATCGCCCCACGCACGGCACTCGCGACCTCACGCTCGATGCGAATACCAAGCTGATCACCGACGAAGTGTTTCAGTCTCTGCCAGAGCCTTACCGCGTGGCCCGTTACGGTTACAGCCCCAACAAAGTGGTGCTGACTTTTGACGACGGCCCCGATCCTGAGTGGACGCCGAAGATTCTTGATGTGCTCAAGCGTGAGCATGCAACGGCCACGTTTTTCCTGATTGGCATTCAGACGGACAAGTTCCCCGGTCTGGCCAAGCGCATTTACGACGAGGGCAATACCATCGGGAACCACACCTTCACTCATCCCGATGTGAGCAATATCTCGGCGACCTATATGAAGGTGGAGCTGAACCTGACCGATCGGCTTTTCGCCAGCCTGGTGGGAGTTCGAGTCATGCTTCTGCGTCCGCCCTATGCGATTGACGAGGAGCCAGACACCGCGGACCAGGTGCGTCCGCTCGAAACGGCGCAGGATTTGGGTTATACCACCGTGGGCAACCGGATTGACCCCAACGACTGGAGCGATAAACCGCGGCGGCACACCGCCGAGGAGATCTCGGCCTTCGTGCTGGCACATTTGCCGCCGTGCAGCCCGAACGACCAACACTGCGGCAATATTGTTCTGATGCATGATGGCGGCGGGGATCGCGCCGAAACCGTGCGGGCTTTGCCCATGATTATCGAGGGCATCCGCGCCCGCGGGTATGAGGTCGCACCGATTTACGAGCTGCTCGGTAAGACACGTGCCGACGTGATGTCGCCGCTTTCAACCCCCCAGCTCTGGGCCGCGCGCCTTGATGGGCTGGGCTTCTGGCTGTTCGACGCTGGCGTACTGGGGATCACGTGGGTCTTCCTGATTGGCGATATTTTAATGACCGGGCGCTTGTTGTTTATCGGCGCCGCGGCGGTTTACGACCGCATGCAGGAGAAAATCTTCGGGAGGCCCGCCGAGGTTGCTTCCTACAAACCCAAGGTCGCCGTGCTCATCCCGGCTTACAACGAAGAGAAGGTGATTGAACGAACGGTGCGCGCCGCGCTGAACTCCGATTATCGCAACCTGCGTGTGATTGTGATCGACGACGGTTCCCGCGACCGCACTCTCGAAATTGCGCGCAACGCCTTCGCCCGGGAACAGGCTGCCGGAAAAGTCTTGATCCTCACCAAGCCGAACTCCGGCAAGGCCGACGCTCTTAACTATGGCATCGAACATATTGGAGATGCCGAACTTTTCGTTGGCATCGATGCCGACACCGTAATCGCCAGTGACGCGATCTCGCGACTGGTGCCGCATTTCATCAATCCGAAAGTCGGGGCCATCGCCGGCAATGCCAAGGTGGGGAACCGCGTGAATCTGTGGACGCGCTGGCAGGCTCTCGAATACATCACCAGCCAGAACTTCGAGCGCCGCGCCTTGGACGTTCTCGGCGCGGTCAGTGTGGTTCCGGGGGCGATTGGAGCGTGGCGCGTTTCCGCTGTGCAAGAAGCGGGTGGCTACCAGATCGACACTGTCGCCGAAGACGCCGATCTCACCATGGCGCTTCTGCGCCGCGGCTACCGCGTGGAGTACGAAGACATGGCGCTCGCTTACACCGAGGCCCCCACTAACGCGAATGGGCTGATGCGCCAGCGCTTTCGCTGGTCGTTCGGCGTTCTGCAGGCGGTGTACAAACACAGTGGAGTGTTTGCGCGCAAGGGAGCGCTGGGATTTGTGGCGCTGCCGAACATCGTGATCTTCCAGATTCTATTGCCGCTGGTATCGCCGCTCATCGACATTATGTTCGCCTTCGGCGCCTCGTGGTATTTCATCCAGAAATACTTCCACCCCGATTCTACTGATCCCGCGAGCTTCCACAAACTGGTTGCATTCTTCTTCGTGTTCCTGGTGGTCGACTTTCTGGCATCGGCGCTGGCGTTTGCGCTCGAGCGAAGCCGTCCCGACGAAAAAGAAGATGGCTGGCTGCTGACCCAAGTCTGGCTGCAGCGCTTTGCCTATCGTCAGTTGTTTTCGGTGGTCCTGTTCAAGACGCTGAAGCGCGCGCTTGAAGGCCGCAAGTTCGCCTGGGACAAACTGGAGCGAACCGCCGCGGTGAAGTACGTGCCGTCGGAAACTCGCGATCAGGTGAACGTGCCGTAGCGGCTTTGCAGCGTGACCCGCTTGCCCTACCGGAACAGCAACGTCGCGAACTCTGCCAGATTCCGCCGCCAAACCATCCAGGTGTGCATACCCGGCGTTTCGATCTCGGTCGCATTCACTCCCTTGGTTTTGAGCCAAGCCCGCAGATTGCGATTGACCGTGATCAGATGATCCTCGGTGCCACATGCAATCCATAAGAGATGTATCTGCTGGTTTGCTTTTGCGTCGAGAGCGGGAAAATCTTTTTGAAAGTCGTCGGGAATGCCGCCGGAACTGAAGGCGCCGATCCAGGAAAACTTGTCGAGGTTGTTCAAACCGGTAAGCAGAGATTCCGAGCCGCCCATGGATAACCCGGCAATCGCCCGCGCATTGCGCTCTTTCGTGACCCGGTATTCGTTTTCAACGCGCGGCATAACCTCCGTCAGCAGCGCTTCGCGAAAGTTTCCGAAGTTGCGATCGCGTACATCTGTGTGGCCCCACGCACCCCATCCCAGCCGAATTATTTCCATCGTGCCATAACCCAGAGGCATTACCACGATCATGGGCTTGGCTTTGCCCTGCGCGATCAGATTGTCGAGAATCACGTTGGCACGGCCAACGGCAGTCCATCCGCTGGCATCGTCGCTGTAGCCGTGCAGCAGATAGAGCACGGGATAGGTCTTCTTCGCCACGGGATCGTAGCCCGGCGGAGTGTAGACGTAGTAATCGCGGTCATCGCCGGCGACCGCCGATTTATAGAAGTGATGATGAACTTCACCGTGCGGCACGTCATTCAATTCCCAGGGCAAGGACAAAGGTCCGGGAACATGCACCGCATTCCCCGGCGTAAGCAAATTCGGAACCAGCAGATGGTTGGAGGGATCCAGCATGCGCACGCCATCTACCATGAATTCGTAACCGTAGTAGTCCGGAGCCAAGGGAGCAGTCGTCACGCCCCATCCATCCTGGTCGCTCTTCTTCATGGGCAGAGGCTCCGTACCCTCAAGCCCAAGCTTGACTTCGACCGCATTCGGGTCGCGGAGACGAAAAGTAACACTGCGATCGGCATGGACCTCAGGCGAGACAATTGGCGCTGGCGGTCGAGGGGGCGGGGACTGGGCCGGCTTATCCTGCGCGGCGGCTAGAACTCCAAACATCGAGAAGATACAGAGGCACGACTGGACGAGAGACGCGATCGATCTCATAGACCTCCCTGCGAAGACCTCCGGCCGAAGACCTCCAGGCGAAGATCTTCGAGCAAAATTAGGAGTGGCTTTTCCCCTCGGCGACTTCCAGGCGCGTCTCGGCCTTGTGCAACGCGTTCAGAGACCGTTCCACATCGACATTGGGATCGCCGCTTGTCAGCCGTTCCTCGGCGCGTGCTTTCGCTTTGCGCGCGCGTTCCACATCGATCTCGGCTGGGCGCTCTGCGGTCTCGGCCAGAATTGTCACTTTGTCCGGCAACACTTCCGCGAATCCCCACGCGACCGCAAGCCGCTGTTCTTCGGCGGCGCCGGTGTGGAACGTGACTTCACCCACCGCCAGTTCGGTGATGAGCGGCGCATGCCCCGGCAGGATGCCCAGATATCCGTTCCTGCCGGGAATCTGAACTTCCGCCGCAGTCGTGTCGACGACTTTCTTTTCCGGCGTGACGATCTCGAGTTTGAAGGTGTCTGCCATGAACCAGCTCTCAGCTCTCAGCTCTCAGCTCATACCAGCAGCAGCCCGCTAACGGACAAGCTGATGCCTGAAAGCTGAGAGCTGACAGCCGTCCTATGCCGCTGCCTTCATCTTCTCTGCCGCTTCCAGCACTTCTTCAATCGGGCCCTTCATATAAAACGCCTGCTCAGGGATGTCGTCGTACTTGCCTTCGACAATCGCCTTGAACCCCTTCACGGTGTCGGCAATCTTTACGTAACGCCCTGCTGCGCCGGTGAACTGCTCGGCCACATGGAAGGGCTGCGACAAAAAGCGTTGAATCTTTCGAGCCCGCGCCACCGTCAGCTTTTGATCTTCGCTGAGTTCGTCGATACCGAGAATCGCGATGATGTCTTGCAGATCTTTGTAAGTCTGCAACGTTTTCTTCACGGACTGGGCCACGTCGTAGTGTTCCTGGCCAACGATGCGGGCATCGAGGATGCGCGACGTCGAAGCGAGCGGATCGACCGCGGGATAAATTCCGATCTCGGTCAATGCGCGAGAAAGCACGGTGGTCGCGTCGAGGTGAGCAAACGTCGTCGCCGGCGCCGGATCAGTCAAGTCGTCGGCGGGCACATAAATCGCCTGCACGGAAGTGACCGAACCTTTCTTGGTCGAAGTAATGCGCTCCTGCAGTTCGCCCATTTCCGTCGCCAGGTTCGGCTGGTAACCTACGGCGCTGGGCATGCGTCCGAGCAGCGCCGATACTTCCGATCCGGCCTGAGTGAAACGGAAAATGTTGTCGATGAAGAGCAGCGTGTCCGCGCCCTCGGCGTCGCGGAAATATTCAGCGACGGTAAGTCCAGTGAGGGCCACGCGCAACCGCGCGCCGGGAGGTTCGGTCATCTGCCCGTAAATCAGCGCCGCCTTCGAGTGTGCCGGATCGCCCGGCTTGATCACGCCCGACTCCGTCATCTCCAGCCACAGATCGTTGCCTTCGCGCGTGCGCTCGCCAACGCCCGCAAACACGGAATAGCCGCCGTGTTGCTTGGCGACGTTGTTGATCAGTTCCATGATGACGACGGTCTTGCCTACGCCAGCGCCGCCGAACAAACCGATCTTGCCACCTTTCAGGAACGGTTGAATGAGATCGATGACCTTCACGCCGGTCTCAAACATCTCCGCCGTCGTGGCCTGTTCGTCAAACGCCGGCGCCAGGCGATGAATCGGCATTCGTTCCTTGTACTCGATCGGACCAAGTTGATCGACAGGCTCGCCGATCACATTCATCACGCGGCCCAGCGTGCCGCGTCCCACGGGCACGGAAATGGGTCCGCCGGTGTCGATGGCTTTCATGCCGCGCACCATGCCTTCGGTGGCTTCCATCGCGATACAGCGCACGCGGCCTTCGCCCAGGTGCTGCTGGACCTCGAGAATTACGTTGACCGGGCTGGGCACGGTGAAGCCGTCACTCACGACTCGCACCGCCTCATAAATAGGCGGCAACTTGCCTTCGGGAAACTGTACATCCACCGCCGGCCCTGCAATTTGAACCACGTGTCCTACGTTTTCTGGCATAAAGTCAGCTTCTAGCTGCTAGCTCCTAGCTTTATCTTTCCGATTTCTACAGCACGGCCTTTACTTAAATCTCGAACATCTCGAATCCGTTTCGCTAGAAGCCAGTAGCTAGAAGCTAGCAGCTTCCTCACATCGCAGCCGCGCCGCTCACGATCTCGATAATCTCTTTGGTAATCTTCGCCTGCCGCGCCCGGTTCATGGCCAGGGTCAGCGAGTCGATCATGTCGGTGGCGTTGCTGGTGGCGGAATCCATCGCAGTCATGCGCGCGGCATGCTCGGCCGCCACCGACTCGAGCAGCGCGCGGAAAATCTGGCTGGAAACATACTTCGGCAGCAATGCGCGGAATAATTCCTCTGGCGCCTGCTCGTAAATGTAATCCACCTGCCCAGAACCGAGTGCTCCGAATTGCGCCGCCTCTTCGCTCGAAGGCTGGTTTGAATGCAGTCCGACTCCGGCGCTGATTGCCGCTTCTTTGGCCTTTTTCTTTTCTTCTTCCGTCATCTCCTCAGCCAGGCGGACTGCCGGTTCGCCAATCTGTTCGATGGGAAGAATCTGCTCCACGATCAGGCGCTGCGCAATCACCGACTTGAATTCGTTGAAGACGACGTAGACGGCATCAATCTCCTCGCGCTGATAGCGCCTGATCACGTTCTCCGCCAAAGCCCGGGCTTGGGAAAATTCCAATTTGCCGAGAACACCAACGTGCTCTCCCGTAATTTGTATCGCCCCAGCACGCTCCGCAGCCTCGGGCGGGGTCTCGAGCGATTCTTCGGTGTCGGCCAGGCTGCGCGTTTGCACCTGCGCCGCCGGATAGCGTCGCCGCAAAAAGTCGCGTCCCTTGCGGCCAATCGCTTCAATGTCGATATTCTTCCCTGCCTTGGATTCGATAAACCGGCTGGCGGCTTTCGTGACGTTGGCACTGAACGCACCCGCCAACCCCTTGTCGCCAGTGACCACGATCAACAGAATAGTTTTCTCCGGCCGTTGCGCCAACAAAGGATGCTTCGGCTCGCCGGTTTCCGGATCGTAAATCTCCGCCCGCGCCACCAGCGACTTCAGAACATTCGTCAGCATCAGCGCATACGGACGAGCCGACAAAGCGCGCTCCTGCGCGCGACGGAGCTTGGCCGCCGAGACCACCTTCATGGCCTTGGTGATCTGCCGCGTGTTCACCACGCTGCGAATGCGGCGCCGGATGTCGAGAATGTTAGCCATTGAAAACCAGTTCTCAGTTCTCAGTTCTCAGTTAAAACCCCTCGGCTCTGAGTTCTTGCTGGGAACGGAGAACTGGGAACTGAGAACCGTCATTTCGCTACCGCTTCCCTGCTCGCTACGAACTGCTGCTTCGCCTGCTTGATCACATCGGTCAACTGCGCCTTTAAGCCGTCATCGAGAACCTTTTTCTCCATGATGGCGCGCAGCAGGCCGGCTTGCGTCGCGTCCACGTATTCGTACAGCTCTTTTTCGAAGTCGCGCACCTGATTTACTGGCAGGTCGTCGAGGAATCCTCCCGTACCGGCGAAGATGATCAGGATCTGTTTGGAGAACGGCAGCGGTGAAAACTGGTTTTGCTTCAGCAATTCAACCAAACGTTGCCCGCGATTGAGCTGCGCCTGCGTAGCCTTGTCGAGATCGCTGCCGAACTGCGCAAATGCCGCCAGTTCGCGGTATTGCGCCAGTTCCAGCTTCAGCGTTCCGGCCACTTGCCGCATAGCTTTGATCTGCGCGCTGCCGCCCACGCGGCTCACCGACAAGCCCACGTTTACGGCCGGGCGCACGCCCTGGTTGAACAAGTCGGTTTCCAAATAGATCTGGCCATCTGTAATCGAAATCACGTTGGTCGGAATGTAGGCGGAAACGTCTCCGGCCTGAGTCTCGATGATGGGCAGCGCGGTCAGCGATCCGCCGCCGTTCTTGTCGCTCAGCTTGGCCGAGCGCTCCAGCAGCCGCGAGTGAAGATAGAACACATCGCCCGGATACGCCTCGCGCCCCGGCGGCCGCCGCAGCAGCAGCGAGATTTCGCGGTACGACGCCGCGTGCTTCGAAAGATCGTCGTAAATAACCAGCGCGTGCCGCTTGGTATCGCGGAAATATTCACCGATGGCCGTTGCCGCATACGGCGAAATGTACTGCATCGGCGCGGGTTCCGAAGCCGACGCCGCCACCACGATGGTATATTCCATCGCGCCGTAATCTTCGAGAATCTTCACCACTTGGGCAATCGAAGAACGCTTCTGCCCAATCGCGTTGTAGATGCAGACCAGGTTGTTGCCCTTGCTGTTGATGATGGTGTCGAGCGCGACCGCGGTCTTGCCCGTCTGCCGATCTCCGATGATCAACTCGCGCTGTCCGCGGCCGATCGGAATCATGCTGTCGATGGCCTTCAGCCCGGTCGCCATGGGCTCGCGCACCGGTTGCCGGTCGATGACGCCCGGCGCCAATCGTTCCAGCGCGATGAACTTATCGGTGGCAATTGGGCCCTTGTCGTCGATGGGACGGCCGAGCGAATCGACCACGCGCCCGATCATCGCGTCGCCCACGGGCACGCTCATGATGCGTCCCGTGCGCTTCACTTCGTCGCCTTCTTTGATCTCGGTATATTCGCCGAGCAGCACCACGCCCACCTGGTCTTCTTCCAGGTTCATGGCGATGCCTGCCACGCCGTGCGGGAAGGTAAGAAGTTCACCGGCCATCACTTTATCGAGGCCATACACGCGCGCGATGCCGTCGCCCAGCGTGATGACCGTGCCGGTCTCGTCCACAGAGATCTTCGATTCGTAATTCTCGATCTGCTCGCGGATCAGTTTTGTAATCTCGTCTGCTTTGATCTGTGCCATAGAGTCAGCTCTCAAAAGCTTCTAGCTTCCAGCTTCTAGCCAACGACCCTAGCCGCACGAGCCAGGAGCTAGAAGCTAGCAGCTAGGAGCTAATAGCTTCCTTAATCCTCTCCAACTGCCCTTTCACCGAACCATCGTAAATCGTGCTGCCGATGCGGACCACGGCGCCTCCCAGAAGCGAAGCGTCCTGCCCGTACTGCGCTCGAACTTTTTTGCCGGTCAACTTCCCAACCTCGGCCTCGAATTCCCGCTTCTCCGCATCGCCAAGGGAGCGAGCGCTGGTGATCTCGGCCTCGGCGAATCCCAGCCGCGCGTCGAGTTCCTTTACCAGCTGCAAGATGATGGGATCCAGAAAATGTGTTCGCCGATGATCAATCAACACCGCGACCAGGTTCCTCGCCTCGGTTGAAATGCCATCGCGCTTGGCAATTACATCCAGCACGCTCCGCTTCTGGTCTGCAGGAATCGCCGGATTTTCCCAGACACGCCGCAATACTGAACTTTCGTCGAGCAGGCTGGCGATCGTGCGTAATTCCGCAATCGAGCGGTCGGCGTCGAGATGTTTGCTCATGACCACATCCGCGAACGCCCGGGCATACGTGCTGGCGACGGAAGCCATTCTTCAGCGCCCGTCCTTTCCCGGCCCCGAAGCCTCAGACACTCCCAACTCCCCGGCAAACTTGCGCACCAGCGCCTGGTCAGTCGCCGCATCTACGTGAATCTGCTTCTGCGCTAGCCCAACCGCCAGATCAGCCGCGTAGGCCGTCAACTCGCGGCGCGCGGTCTTGGCAGCAGCCGCGATTTCCTGCTGCGCCGATTCCAGCATCTTCCGCGCATCTTCCTGAACCGCCGCCTGGATGCGCGCTTCCTCCGCCCCAGCCTCTTTCTCGGCGGCATCGCGCATCATGCCAATCTCCACATCCAGCTTCATGAGCCGCGATTCGATCTCCGCCAGCCTTCGCCGCGCTTCCTCGCTGGCCTTCTGCGCCTCCTGCATCGCCTTCTGGATCGCCGCCGTGCGGGCGCTAAACATTCCCGGCAGATACTTCCGGGCGGCCCAGATGAGCACCGCGGCAATCGCAACAAAGTTCAACAGGACGCTAAACCAATAAGCATGCTGCAGGCTCATGCCGGTCCACTTGGCAATCAGCCTCACCGATGCCGACTGCTTAAATTCGGCCGTCTCGTCTTTTTCTTCTCCAGCCGCTTCCCGGCTCTCGTGCACCAGTTGCTGGCCGACACCTCGCTGCTTGGTCGCACCGGGGGACCGCTGTTGCTTCTGCGGCGTTGCCGGCTGCTCCTGGGCGCGCAGCGATCCCAAAGCCACGGCAAAACCCACGGCCAGCAGCAGACCCATCCCAACGATCTTTTTCACGCTACCCATCTCACGGAACCCATATTCACGGAGTCCATCTTCTTCGAATTCGCAGCCGCAGTGTTCGACATCCGGTGCTGAAACATCAACGATCCAATCCGGCCGGCTGCAGTACCCGGCGCATGATCTCCGCTGCCAGAGCCTGCACTTCCTTCTGCAAACCGCTTTGCGCCGCCTCTCGATCTTTCTGGATGTCGGCCTTCGCAGCCTGCACTTGCGCCTGAGCTTTGGTGCGGGCTTCGTTCAACGACGCAGTCCGCGCGTCCAGAGCGGCCTTGCGACGGGCTTCCTGCGCGCGGAACACGGTTGCCCGCGCCTCGCGCAGCCGTTGTTCGTATTCTGATGTGCGGGCCTCGGCGGCGGCAATGTCAGCCCGCGATTTCTCGACCGCGCCTTCCGTCTTGCTGCGCCGCTCCTCCAACACGCGCCGCAACGGCTTGTGCACAATCGTTGCGTAGAGTGCGTAGAGCAGCGCGAGTAGAATTACCGTTGGTATGGACCCAAGCAGTAATTCGCCCAGTTGTCGTAGCGTTTGATCCATCGCTTGTGGCTATACAGGAAAATGAGGGCTATGAAAACTGTTAAGTCTAACGTCCGCAGCAGTTTATGTCAACGCAAAGGCTTGATTTTCATGCAATTTTCGACCCGCCGAGAAGGTCTCGGAATGGGCGAATTCCCCGTGGCAATCGCTGATTTGGAGGGCTATGCAGGAACCTGCAACTAATCCTTGACTTCCCGGTAAAGAGGATTAGCATTGATGTATCACCTCCGATCCAATTCAGGATCGAATGGGCCGATAGCCAAGGAATGTCACCGCTTCTTGGTTGCCGGCCCATTTAAATTGTGAGCCTTCGTTAATCGTCGGAGGTTAGTCGGTCGTCTTTGGCGAGGAGTCTGCTATGAGGCAGGAGCCTGACAATCGAGCACAGGAAGCCGGAGATAAATCGCGCTCCACAACCTCCGCGGTGGACAAGAAGCCTTCCCTACCTACAGTCATCGACAACGACTTCCATCCTATTAGGATCAAGGGCGAGCCGCTTTCGGAAACGATTATCCGTGAACGGCGCGAGAGGCCTTGGTAGCTCCGACCCGATAGTGAGGGATCTCGGTGCAGCCGGGCGAAGATAGTTAGGTGTAAAATTCTCCCGCGATGAGTATTCCAGACTATCAAGCCCTCATGACGCCTCTTCTTAAAGAGGTGTCCGACGGGAGAGAGCACTCATTCCCGAGCATCGTGGATGCCCTTGCCGCAGAATTCAAACTCTCCGAATCTGAGCGCCGCGACTTGCTCCCCAGCGGCGGCCAGTTCGTCTTCAACAACCGCGTAGGCTGGGCTAGGACGTATATGAAAAAAGCGGGTCTGCTTTCGGCCCCAAAACGCGGAGTCGTCCAAATAACCGACAGGGGTCTAAGAGTCCTCAGGAATAATAAACCGCTAAACAACAAAACTCTTCGCGGCTTCCCCGAATTTGTGGAATTTCAAAGCAAATCAACGGACGCTAAGGAATCGGCGGAAACGGCGACCGCTTCTGAGCAACTCGACCCCAGAGAGAATATCGAGGAAGGCCATCGGCGAATTCGGAAACAGCTCTCGGCCGAACTGCTCAAACAAATAAAGGAATGCTCGCCCCAATTTTTCGAGCGACTCGTGCTGGACCTCCTGCTAAAAATGGGTTATGGAGGCTCGCGACGCGATCTCGGGGAGGTAGTTGGGAAAAGCGGGGACGGCGGAGTAGATGTCGAAATCAAGGAAGATAAACTTGGGCTAGATACCGTCTACATACAAGCCAAGCGCTGGAGTGACGGCCAGGTCGGCAGCAAGGAGATTCAGTCCTTTGTAGGTGCCCTGCATGGGAAGAAGGCGCGCAAGGGAGTTTTCATTACGACCAGCGGCTTCTCCAAGCCTGCGGAGGAATATGCGCTTAAGATTCAGGACAAGGTCGTCCTGATCAACGGTCCGGCGCTTGCCGACCTGATGATCGAACACGGTGTGGGCGTCTCTACAGATGTTTCCTACGAGATTAAGAAAATCGACTCTGACTATTTCGCCGAGGAGTAGTAAGGATCTGACGGTGGTATGTCCTATTTGAGTACGTCTCTCGGGCCGGGGTCTTTGACGAACCAATCCCTCACCCTCCGCACCACCGACTCCGGCGCCTCCACTTCCAACTCCACCGCTCCATCCTTGTACGCCCGCGAATAAATCCGCGCCTTGGCTTCGAGCATGGCCAGCGTCTTCCCTTCTTTCTGCGGCACGCGCAGATGCACGCGGCTCACCGGGTCCTCCTCGATCATGGCATCGATGCGCGAGAGCAACCGATCCATTCCCGTTCCCTCGGCTGCGGAAACGTACACAGTGTTGGAGCCATCGCGCGAGGCATCATTCATCAATGTCTCTGCCACTTCTACGTCGAGCAGATCGACTTTGTTCATCACCCGCAACCGCGGCTTCTTCTCTACTTCCAGCTCTTTCAGGACAATCTCCACCTGCGCGTCCTGCTCCGCCGAAAGCCGGCTGCTGGCATCGGACACATGCAGGATCAGCGACGCCCGCTGTACCTCTTCGAGCGTGGCGCGAAACGCCGAGACCAGCGTGTGCGGCAGGCTGCGGATGAATCCCACCGTATCGGACATCAGAATCTTGCGCTTCGAAGGCAGCACTACTCCTCGAATCGTGGGATCGAGAGTCGCGAACATTCGCGGCGAAGCCAGCACCGCGGCCCGCGTCAGCGCATTGAACAGCGTCGATTTCCCCGCGTTGGTGTAGCCCACCAGCGCCACGGTCGCCACCGGCGCCGATTCCCGCCGCTGCCGCTGCTGCGCCCGGATGCGCCGCACGTTCTCCAGTTGCTGCTCCACGTGCCGCACCCGCCGGGCAATTTTCCGCCGGTCGGTTTCAAGCTGCGTCTCACCGGGCCCTCGCGTACCGATGCCGCCGCCAAGTTGCGACATCTCCACACCTCGCCCCGCCAGCCGCGGCAACAGATATTGCAGCTGCGCCAGCTCAACCTGCAACTGGCCTTCCCGGGTGCGCGCGTGCCGCGCAAAAATGTCGAGGATCAACTGCGTGCGGTCGATCACCCGCCGGTGAACAATCTTTTCAATGTTGCGCTGCTGCGATGCACTCAGGTCGTGGTCGAAGAGAAGCAGGTCAGCATTCACCGACGCAGCCGCACCCGCAATTTCCTCGAGTTTGCCCGCGCCGATCAGAGTCGCGGGATCGGGCCGGTCGCGCCGCTGCAGGATTTCGCCGACAACCTTCGCCCCCGCGCTCCCCGCCAGTGTGCGCAGTTCCGCCAGCGATTCTTCCGCGTCAAACTCGGGAATGCTCGGCTTGTTTGTAACGGATGAACTCTGCAGCTTTGCGCCAGCGGCAGGCGCGGCGGACGCCGCATCGCGGGCCGCCTGTGCCTGCGGGGTTACCGTGCCTCGGGCGCTGCGCCCGCGCGTGCGCACATCAATGCCCACGAGGAATGCGCGCTCCTGCAAGTTTTCATTATTGTTGCGAGCCAGTTCGCTGCCGAGAGGCACACGTCCGCCTCCGGACGCCCCATCGCGGGTCTTCTTGGGATGAGAACTGCGCAAGCCGAAGACGCCTTACCCTTCGGTGCCCGAGGCGCTCACCATCGGGACCGCTGCCGGCCCCGCCGACGATGATGCCGCTGCCCCGGACGCGCCCGCGGCCTTCGCCTCGGGATGCGCCAGGTGCGCCACATGTGACCCGGTTCGTCCCATCACCACGGTCGAGATGGCATGCTTGAAGATCAATTGTTCTTGTCCGCTGGCCTCCAGCACCACGGAATACTTGTCAAAGGAACGAATCCGGCCCGTCAACTTCACCCCGCTCAGCAGGTAGATGGTGATGTTCAATCGCTCCTTGCGGGCCGTGTTCAGGAAGGAATCCTGGATGTTCTGCGCCGGCTTGCTGCTTTCCATAGCCGATCTCCTTAAGTTCTTTTGAACTTCGACATACCAACCCGCCCGGTCCGCAGCCTTCCGGGCAAGTGCATCGCAGTAGCATGTTCCCTGCGGTCTTCCCGCACAGGTTTTCCCGCACACAGGAACACGGGGGGTTAGCCTGCCTCTTCGCCGCCTCGGTTTTCCGAAGCTGCGCCGCCTGACAGGTAGCTTCGAGTACCATACGGCGTCCCCCCGCGCTTTTCAACCGGGAATCTGTGAAAACCAATTTTCTTTCACGCCGTGAAGGCTTGCCAGCTCTTCTTCCTCCGATCACCCCGGCTGTTGTGTACAATCCCCGGCGTAGGACGATTCGACCCGCGCATCGGCAAAGGTTTCGGCGAAATCTTAGGAGGCATCATGGCAAGCCCTGCTTTAGCAACTTTCCTCGCACCCCAAATCAACTTTCCTCGCGACTTCAACACCAACTTCCTCATGTTCGTCCGCTGGATCCATTTTCTGGCCGGCATCACGTGGATCGGTCTTCTCTATTTCTTCAATCTGGTGAACGTCCCTCTGATGAAGGAACTCGATGCCACCACCAAGGGCAAAGTCATGCCCGCGCTGATGACGCGCGCTCTGTGGTGGTTCCGCATGTCGGCCGCCCTGACCGTGCTCGCCGGCATCGCCTACTGGGAAATGATTGTGACCACCGACGTCCACAACGCCCAGGCTGTAGGCCTGAACCCTTCCCACGGCGCTGTCATGGGCAGCTTCTTTCTGATCTGGACCATCGTCTGGGGAGCACTTTACGCCTGCCTCATCCCCGGCAAGGGAATCTTCGACAAAGGCGCATTCGTGGGCGTGTCCTATGCCGTGGTCGTCGCCGTCGCAGCCTGGCTCTTCCTGAGCCTCAACAGCCACGGCTGGGAGAGCAATCGCCTGCTCGCGATCGGCATCGGCGGCGGCATCGGCTGGGTCATGCTGCTCAACGTCTGGGGCGTAATCTGGCGCATCCAGAAGCGCCTCATTCAGTGGACCCGCGACAACGCCACCAACGGCACGCCCATCCCCGACAAAGCCAAAGCCATGGCCCGCCAAG
>JBEKWP010000079.1:0-17651 GCA_049512915.1 Candidatus Sulfotelmatobacter sp. | reverse complement strand
GCCGGATTCAACCCCAGCCGTTGCGCGATGTTGATTCCCGCCGACGCCCCGGGCACGCCCATTTTCAGTTCATAAGTAGGTTGCAAAGTGGTCTCGTTGAAGCCCACCGAAGCGTTGATCACGCCTGGCGTGTTCGCGCCATAGACTTTCAATGACGTGTGATGGGTCGAAATCACCGTCATGCAGCCGATGCGGCCGAAGTGTCCCGCAATCGCAACCGCCAGGGCTGCACCTTCTTCTGGATCAGTGGCCGAGCCCAGTTCATCGAGCAGTACGAGAGACCCGGACGTTGCGGTGCGCGAAATGAAATCGATGTTGGTGACGTGCGCTGAAAAAGTCGAAAGATTCTGCTCGATCGATTGGTAGTCGCCGATATCGGCCAGCACCGCATCGAACACTGGCATTTCCGCGCGGTCGGCAGGAACTGGAATTCCCGATTGTGCCATCAAGGCCAACAGGCCCACCGTCTTGAGGGTTACTGTTTTCCCTCCGGTGTTGGGGCCGGTGATGACGAGCTGCCGCCGATCGCCTTCGAGCTCCACGCTGACTGGGACTACCGCTGCGCCTTTGAGCTTCAAATTGCGCTCGAGCAGCGGATGGCGGGCGTTGTGCAGGAGGAGGCGAGCTGCGCTCGCTGGACCCTTCGCGCTCCCGCTCAGGGCAGGCTCTCCGAGGCGGCTGTCCCCACATTGATCTTGCTGGCTTTCGGCGGACGAACGTAACTGCACGGCTACGCAGTTGTAGTTTTCGGCGAAGCGCGCCTTGGCAAACTGCAGCTCCAGGTCGCAGAGCACTTCAGCAGAGGCCAGGATGGCTGCTGCCTGCTCGCCGATGCGCCGCGTCATTTCGAGCAAAATGCGATGAATCTCGGCCTGCTCTTCGTCGAGCAAGCGAACCAGTTCGTTGTTCTGCTCGATGGTCTCGAGAGGCTCAACAAATACGGTTTGGCCGCTCGAACTCGCTCCATGCACAACACCTTGCACGCGCCGCTTCTGCTCAATCTTCACCGGGATGACAAAGCGCTCACCGCGGATGGTCACCAGTTCATCCTGCACGGTTCCGTCTTCAGCCAGGCGACGCAAGTATCCGCGGAGCGATTCCTGAATCACGCGCCTCTGCTTTTCGATCTCGCGGCGAATGCGCGCCAGTTCCGGTGAAGCGCGGTCTTCCAGCGTGCCATCGGGCTGAATCTTGTTCCGAAACGACCGCAGGAACTCCGTGAAGTCAGCCACATTTCCTGAAAGCGTCAGCGTTCGCTGCCATTCCGTCCTCATGTTCGCAGGAGGATGCAATGCGATCTCGCGCCATTCTGCGGCGCGGTCTACCACTAGCAGGACGTCGCGAATCTCGATGGTTTCGAGCGCGGCTCCGGCGATTCGAGACTTCTCGATCAGTTTCGTAACATCCAGCAGCCCCGAGAAATCGAAGCTTCCACCCGCGCGGCGGAACTCCCGGATTTCGGCGGTCAGCTCCTGCTGCTCGGCAATCCAGGCGGAATCGGTGGAAGGTGCGAGCGCTCGAATCCTCGCCTGGCCCAGCGGCGAAGACGAGTATCCGCGCAGCAATTCACGGAGGGCATCGAACTCCAGGACGGGGGCGGAGCTGTGGATAAGCAGTTGAGACATCGGTTCGGACGTCGCTTGGGACGTCGGAATTCATGTTACAGGAAGGGCGGCAACAAGATAACGGTGCAGGTTGATAGGGAAGCGAGCCAAACGCGCGGTTATTGCGTCGCAAAGACCGCGACGCTTCGCGCGGCTCGCCCGGATCCCCTTGGGCTTCGCTCAGGGCAGGCTTTCACTGCGCAAAGAACGCTTGTTCAGGATGACAATTTTCTAGGACTGGACGGCTGCCAGCGCCTGGCTATCGCCTTGGCTGGTCACCGGCAGGCGCAGCACGAACACCGCTCCGCCTTCCGGCTTGTTCTGGCAGGTGATTTGTCCGTGATGATCCTGCACCACGCCATAGACGGCGCTCAGTCCCAAGCCCGTGCCTTTGCCGATCGGTTTTGTAGTGTAGAAAGGATCGAACACTCGATGCGGCTCTTTGACGCCCGGCCCGCTGTCGGAAAACTGCACGACGACTTCTTGCAGGTGATGGTGGGCGCTGACCTGAAGTGAACCTCCACCCGCTTCCTCCAGCGCGTCCAAAGCGTTTTCCACGATCTGGACAAAGGTCTGGAACAGCTGGTGGCCGTCGCCCCACACGCGCGGCAAATTTGGCTCGATCGCGGTCTCGATGCGGATTTTCTGATCATGCCGCTGCAGCTCCCGCATTTGCACGCTGCGCTGCAGAAGCGTGCCGAGATCGACCATCGTCCTCTCTCCGGAACTCTGCTGCGCGAAACTCAGCAAGTTCGCGATCAGCTCGCGAGTCCGTTGAGATTGATTCACGATCTTGCGCACCAGCGTGTCCTGTTCGCTGGTCAAGCGCTGGTTCGACCACAGTTTCTCGGAATACTCCATGATTGCGGTAAGGGGATGGTCGATTTCGTGAGCGGCACCGGCAACCAGCTGTCCCAGAGAAGCCAGCTTCTCGCGCTGCACCAGGTGGCTCTGCAAGCGTTGCTCGTTCTCGAAGCTGCGACGCGAATCTCCCAGCAAATGGATCAAAGCCTGATCCTGCAGATACTGGCGCACGAAAACGAAGACGCCCAGCACCAGCATGGCCGCCAACACGGTAAAAAGGCGGAAAGTCCGCGCCTGAGCCAGTGAAGCGTCCCAGCGATAGACCCAAAGTCCCAACGCTGGCAAGGAAAGCATCGCCAGCATCGCGAGTCGAAGTGTCATCGCACCCCAAGTGTCATGCGCCTTGGCAGGAGCGGCTTCGGGCTTCCACTGGCGGGCGGACAGCGCGGTGGCTACCATCCAGCTTGCAGCGGCGATCAACGGAATATCGTAGGGACTTCCCGAGTAGTACTCCCCTTTGGCGAGCGTCAGGGTGACACCCAGGAATCCCGCTCCATAAAAGGCGTAGAGTGCACTCGCCGTCATCAGGTTCAGATAGACCTTTTTCCACCCTACGGGCGCGCCCCGGGCTGCGAGCCCAAGCATCAACATCAGCACGCTGCTCTCGACCATGTAGAGGAAGCTGTAGTTCCTGTGATACGCCGCGGCATTCAGCGAGACGTATTGCCAGGGAAACACAACGAACGCATATAGAAACACCCACCAAACCAGCAGCAGCAGAAAATCGAGCGCGCCTACGTGGAGTTTTCGCTCACCTTCGGCCCGATGCGGACGCAACCCAACTGCCGCGATCATCGGAACCAGATGGAGAAACAGAAAGACGTCCATAAACCAGGGATCTGGCGGCGGCGTGCGGCGCACCACCTCGCTGTAGACCCACGCCGCCTGATTGGCGGCCCACAGGACGCTCCCCGCTCCCATCAGCGCCCAAAACCGCCGGTTAGCCCCGCGGTCCGACCACGCATTGGCCAGCATGGCCACGACGACTGCGAGGTACAGCAGAAGATCTCCAATATCAGAAATTGCGGTCAGCGCCGCACCGCGCGGCACGGTCAACGACACCGCGGCAAATGCCAGCGTGATCCCGCCTGCAAGCACAAACCAGCGATATTGGCCGAACCGATTCAATCAGCCTCTCATGTTATGTATGTCTTTCAATTTTATGGATAAGAGCGGCGATTCTCAGCTCGGTTTCCGTCCGCCAGGTTACTATCGTCACCTGTCCTCAGGTGTTAGGTGCCAGGTGGGCCTTAGAACCGGGGTCTAACTCCGCCTTCTCAGACCCTGCCGGCTACTCGAATCCAGAACTCGGACCCAGGACCCAGGACCCAGGACCTGAGACCTGAGGCCCTGCCAGCTCAGGGGTCCGCCGACTCCTGCTAGAATCAACCTTGGAAGTGGTTCGCATGGCCTTTCCTGTCACCCGTCTTCGCCGCCTCCGCCGCACCTCCCAGCTTCGCGACTTGGTGCGCGAAACCCGTCTCACCCCCGACGCGTTCGTCTACCCCATATTTGTTTGTCCCGGCGAAGGTGTGCGCAAGGCGGTTCGCTCTATGCCGGGCGTGTTCAACCTCTCGGTGGATGAGGCGGTAAAAGAGGTGCAGGAAGTCCACTCTCTCGGCGTGTCCTCGGTGATTCTCTTCGGTCTTCCCGACAAGAAGGATGATGTCGCTACCGGAGCGTGGGCTGACGACGGCATCGTGCAGCAAGCCGCCCGTGCCCTGAAGCGCGAGGTTCCCGACCTGATCCTGATCGGCGATGTCTGCCTCTGCGAATACATGTCTCACGGACACTGCGGGATCGTAAAGCCGGGATCTACGCCTCAATCGTTGGGAGCTGCTGCGCGAGACGCTTTGCGAAATACCACGCGGCGGGGCATAGCAGTGAAAGCGGTGAAGGACCGCGAGGGAAAAGAGAAAGTGATCGACGAACTGGCGTCGATGGTCGCCGAAGCCGTTGAATCCAGATTCGAGATCGACAACGATGCCAGCCTCGAACTCCTGGCGCGCGCTTCGGTCTCGCTCGCCCGCGCCGGGGTTGACATCATCGCGCCCTCCGACATGATGGACGGCCGGGTCGCCGCCATCCGCCGCGCTCTCGATGACGCCAGCTTCGAGAACACGCCCATTCTTTCTTACGCAGCCAAGTTCGCTTCTGGATTCTACGGTCCGTTCCGCGAAGCCGCCGACTCCACACCGCAATTCGGCGACCGCCGCTCTTATCAAATGGACGGAGCCAACCTGCGCGAAGCCATGCGCGAAATTGAACTCGACATCGAGGAAGGCGCCGACATGATCATGGTCAAGCCGGCGCTGCCTTACCTCGACGTAATCGCCGCGGCCCGCCTGCGTTTCGACTTGCCGCTAGCGGCTTATCAAGTCTCCGGCGAATACGCCATGATCGAAGCCGCCGCTCAAAATGGCTGGATCGAACGTGACCGCGTCATGATGGAATCCCTGCAAAGCATTCGGCGAGCGGGGGCCAGCATCATTCTCACCTACTATGCCAAAGACGCTGCGAGGCTGCTGGGATAGGTTGAATTCGCCGCCTCTACCGAGTGGATTCGGTTACGCCTAGGCCGCCGACTGGACAGGTTCGGGGCCAACAAAGCTGAGCATGGCCTGCTTCAATTGCGAGTCCACTTCGTCTGCGATCGTCATCACGTCGAGCAGGACCTGGCTGAAGTCCACACTCGACAAGTTATTTTGTAACGTCCGGAAGATGCTGACCTGCAGGATTCGCGACTCCTCGACCATCATCGCCGCCGTATAGCCTTGTCGACGGCGCAGATTTCCGTGCTCGTGCGCGGCAAAAGAGAAAGCAGCTTTCTCGGTCGCAGGCATGCGTAAACGGTAAATCAGGTCGGCTAGAAGATTCGGTAGATGGCCGGTGCGCTCTGCGAAGTTCAACGGGACGCAGATCAGTTCTTCGTTGTGCCCTACCAGCTCCATCCAGGCCTGGACCGTAACTTCGAGGTCGTGCTCCAGGATTGAGGCCACACTCACTGTGGTCGGTGGCCTGCGAACAATGGGGTGCCTAAGTTTTTCGCGAATGATTTCCCGCAACGAGGCGATCTCGATTGGTTTCACCAGGACTTCGTCCGCCTGCAGGCGGATGGCCGACAAGGCCTCGTCCAGCTCCGGGTAACCGCTGAGCACCAGCGTTACGGCGTTAGGATGGGTGTGGCGCATGGCGCTGACCACGGTAAAGCCGTCGCCGGCCAGCGGCATGTGCAGGTCGGAAAGCAATACATCAAAGCTCTCCGCGGCAATGCGGCTCAAAGCTTCGCATACGTTCGCTACAGCGACCACTTCGAAGCCGTCTCGTTCCAGCGATGTCCGCAACATATCGCGGACCGCTTTGTCATCCTCGGCCAGCAAAACTTTAGCCATCGTAGGTACTTCCTTCTTCCTCCCGCACGGATGTTTCCGGCCACCATATCGAAAGTGACGCAGCCCTGTCTGTCCAAAATTGCACACTTTTTGAGGCAGGCATGGAACCCGCTTTAATTCTCCATACACTCGCCGAGAGGAATGCGTTCCCATGGCGGCAGCACACCGCCTCAGCAGCATGTGTCACTTAAGCAAAATTGTGGATATCGACGGGTATGCGCTGGATTGCCTGCGCGGACGACGCCGGACGGCGCCGGTTGGAAATATCTCAAGTCTGTTGCGGTAGGTACACTCGCTGCCTAAGCCCCTGCCGCGTTCTGGAACTTGACCTCGACCAGCCTGCGGTCCTCGTCAGACACCTTGAACATAGAGCGGGGTTTCAATTCCATGAAGCTGGCCAGAAACACCTCGGGGATTTGACCGATGCGGGTGTTGTAAGTGTTGACATCGTCGTTGAAGAACTCGCGGCGGTCAGCGATGCGCTCTTCGAGTTCGCTGATGCGGTTCTGGAGCTTGAGAAAGTTTTCATTGGCCTTGAGCTGCGGATAGTTTTCCGCGACGGCAAACAAGCTGCGTAGCGCGGCCGTCATGGTCAAATCAGCCTGCGCTTTCTGCCCGATGCTGGCCGCGTTCATGGACGCGGCCCGGGCCTGCGTCACCGCCACCAGCGTCTGCTGCTCGTGCTGCATGTAGCCCTTTACGGTCTCGACCAGGTTCGGGATCTCGTCGTGCCGCTGTTTGAGCAGCACATCAATGTTCGCCCATGCGCGGTCATTGTCATTGCGCAGGCGCACCAGTTCGTTGTAAAGGATAACGATGTAGACAAGCACTCCCACTACGAACAGCAGGAACGCCGCCCCAGTGATCACGTTGCTGCCCATCTTAATTCGGCCTCGTAATTGGCTTCGCCAACTCCACTCCTGCTGGAACAGTCCAAGTGAAACAGCAGACGGGGCAGGCACGCAAGTGCTGACCGGGCTGCACCTAAAGTCACAAAGGGCCGAGCCCGCAGGCCCAGCCCTTTGTCGGTTTCGTAACCGGAGATAGCCTCAATGCCGCTAGGGCTTATGCGGAGTCAGATCGCAGGCGTGCCGGATCTCGTCCAGGTTCAAACCTCCGGGTGAGAACTCGGCAATCGCATAGCCGGTCCGGGTCCGGACTTCCACGTTGAAAACCTGGGCCCCGATCGCGCCGCGAACCGTGCCCTTATCCATGGAAAGGACGCGGTCAGCTTCCCAATTCCAGCCTTTATGGTCGTGGCTTCCGTCGATACGGACCATGACCTCCATCTTAGGCTGGCCCCAGAAGCCGGGATAGTCGGGCCGTCCCAGGCGGGCGCCAGGGTTAAAGACGGCGCGTTGGTATTTGCCGTCGCCGCAGGTGATTTCGACTCGGGGCTTGTAGTCCGGATCTTCGCGAAGATAATTGTTCGAGAGCAGTTCGAACCGGACTTTCTTCGCTCCGGTCATTTTGTCTTCCGACCGGAACTCCATCCACTTGCCGCCGGCACTGACGCCGTCAGCTTCGCCCTGATAAGGGCTCATCGCGCCCTGTTGCGCACCAGCCGACAGCGCCGCTGTGGCCGTCAAGACCAAAGCCGCGAACCCTGTCGTCGCGGCCAAGGCGTAACGATTCTTATTGTGAAGCAAGCGCAATAATTTCAAGGTTCTCCTCCGAAAAAAGACCTTCTTTACCTATTGAACCCTTCCGACCGGCAAAAGTTGTATGGCAGCGCCTCTTTTCGCGCCCGGCGAACTTATCGCGTGTCGATCCTGAGATCAATATAGACCTGAGAGCGGTCATCGAACTGGCTGACGGACTTGGTATCGCTCTTGTGGCCGTTGTACTGGGCATAGACTTCATAATCCGTGGTAGAAAGGCCAGGGAACCGATAAGTGCCTTCCTGGCCAACGATGTAGGTCTTTACCGCGTGAGTGCGCAGGTTGGTCACATAGACGATGGCGCCAACCACAGGATTATCCTGCTGATCGAGCACTTTGCCCAGCAGCAGCCGGCCTTGCTGCTTGTCCTTGTTGTCAGGAGTGGCGTGCGCAGCCACGGAGACAAGAAGGAACGCGGCAGCCACGAGGAAAGCATTCCTGGAAAACATTCTAGAAGCCATACTTGCCCATTCCTCTTGTCTCCTGAACCGCCTACTTCGTCAAGTGCAAACCAATATCCACGCGCTCGTCATACTCTACGTGGACCGGGACCTCTTCCGCCAGATGTAACGGGGAACCGTCCGTCATTTTCACGCCCTTGAGGTCGGCGGAGACCACGTAGTCGGCCTGGCCGGCGGGAACCCGCTGGGCGAATTCGCCGGAATGATCGGAATAGACTTCCCACTTGGGCTTTTTGTCAGGCACGCGGCGGATCTTAACGCTGATGCCATAGACGGCACGATTGTCCGGTCCCCAGACCGTCCCAAAAATCAGCGCATAGGGATCGGTCGGTTTCAAATTTTTGGAGGCGGGAGACGCATTGGCCATGGGCGGGACTGGCCAGCCCAGAGCGGCGCACAAGGAAACAAGGAGCAGGCAGGAAGAGGGCAGGCGAGCGAGCAGAAACGTGAGCTGGAACCTAGGAGTCGTCACCGTCTTCGCTTTCCACTTCTTCTTCCTCTTCCACGTAGCCGGCCTCGATCGCTTTCAGCTCCAGCGGACTGGTGGTCACAACTTCGAAGTCCGTGCCACACTCCGGGCAGGAGACGATCTCGCCCTCATCGACCTCTTCTTCTTCCACATCCAGATCGGTTTCGCATTCGGGACAAAGAACCATGACTCCTCCACTCCCATTCGATGGCATACTTTGATGACCTCTTAGCAGATACGCTCCATAATATTTAGATTCTTTCCCCGCCGCAGGTCAAGGGGGTGAGCGCCGTAGAGCAGGAGATTTATAATCTTTGGGAAAGCTGCCGTTGCCCTTGACATTCCTTTACGCCGGAGCGTACATGATTTCCCCCTTCAAGAAAAGGCCGTTGCTTGTGGCTGTCTGGCTGGTGCTCAGCTTCACCACCGTGGCTCCTGCGCAAAATCAGGCGGGTTCAAGCGCTACGCAACCCATGGCTGTGGATGGCCGCATCTCGATCGCGCTGCAGCAAGTTTCAGCCGAGCGAATCCGGGCGAATATTGAGAAGCTGGCGAGCTTTGGAACGCGGCTGACGCTCTCAGCACAAGACCCGGCGTCTATCGCAGCGGGGCGCGGGATTGGCGCGGCGCGCGAATGGATCAAGTCTGAGTTCGAACGTTACGCGAAAGATTGCGGCGGCTGCCTAGAAGTGAAGACCGACAGTTTCACCGAACCGGCCGGCGACCGCATCCCCCAGCCTACCGAACTGACTAATGTTTATGCGGTCTTGAAGGGCGCGGATGCGGAAAACGCGAAGCGCATCGTGCTGGTGACCGGCCACTACGATTCGCGGCCCAGCGATACTCTCGATGTGAAGGCGGATGCTCCAGGCGCAAACGACGACGCCAGCGGAACCGCGGTCAGCCTGGAATGCGCGCGGGTGCTGAGCAAGCTGAAGTTTCCCGCAACAATTATCTTTCTGACGGTGGCGGGCGAGGAGCAAGGATTGAACGGAAGCCGCCACTTCGCGAAGATGGCAAAAGACGAGGGCTGGGACGTTGAGGCTGTGCTGAACAATGACATCGTCGGCGGCGACAGGAGTGTGGAGCAGGATCACTCGGTGGTGCGCGTCTTTTCCGAGGGCTTGCCCGCCGCGGCGTCGGAGCAGGATGTCCGGCGGATTCGTGCGTTAGGCGGCGAGAACGACTCGGCATCGCGGCAACTGGCACGCTACGTCGCCGATGTCGACCGTGCGTATTCTAAAGAAGTAGGCGTGGAGCCGGTGCTGGTGTTCCGGCTGGACCGGTACTTGCGCGGCGGCGACCACTCTTCGTTCAATCAGCAGGGCTTTGCTGCGGTGCGCTTCACCGAGTTTCGTGAGGACTTTCATCACCAGCATCAGAACGTCCGCACGGAGAACGACATTGAATATGGCGACCTCGCGAAGTTTGTGGACTTCGACTACGTGGCGCACGTGGCGCGTTTGAATGCCGCAACGCTGGCGTCGCTGGCCTCCGCGCCGGCGCCTCCGGCGAATGTGCACTTGCTCACCAAGGATCTGCAGAACGATTCGACACTTAGCTGGGAAGCGTCCCCGGGCGGTCGGGCGGCGGGGTATGAGGTTCTGTGGCGGGCCACGACCAGCCCGGAGTGGGAACACGTCCAAAAGGTTGGCAACGTTCTGCACGCCACTCTGAACCTTTCGAAGGATAATGTCATCTTCGCGGTCAGGGCTGTGGACGCGGAGGGACACCGGAGCTTGCCGGTTGTGCCCGTGCCGGAGCGATGACGGGGAAGCTGTTAGGATAGGAGCAATAAGACGGTTCCGAGTTCATGCCAAGAAACACTTCCTTCGAAATGATGTTGCCGCCGTTTCGCGGCGCGGTCCGGCAGATCATCATCGCCAGTGCGGCGATTTATGTGGTGATTCTTCTGTTGATGTCGTTTGCCCCGGCTGCCGGTTCGACGGTGCTGGCATTGGGCGTTTTGGATCCAGCACATATTCGGCAAGGCTGGCTGTGGCAATTCGTGACTTACGCCTTCATGTACGTGGATCCCCTGGAATTTGTTTTGTCGCTGTTGGGAGTCTACTTTCTCGGGGCCGCGGTGCAGGAGCGCGTGGGCCGGGCTGCATTCTACGGCCTGTTCTTCAGCAGCATCGCGCTATCGGGAATCGCTGGCTTCGTTCTCTCGCTCACCGGCGTCATTGCGCGGGGCCCGGCGTGGGGCAGCGCTGGGGCCGCCAACGCGATCCTGATGGTGTTCTATCTGTTTAATCGGGACGCACCGTTGATGCTGTTCCCGCTCCCTATTCAGATTCCGGTGAAGTGGATTGTTCTGGGGATTGCGGGCCTCGAGACAGCCTACTTGCTGCTCAACCACTTCGCGCTTTTCTACTGCGTCTCGCTTCTGGGGCTGGGGGCGGGATACCTGTGGCACGCGGCGTTTTTCTCGGCTGGAGTCTCCCTGCGCATTTCAGAGCGATTCTATGCGACCCGCAATGAATATTACCGTTGGCGGCGCCGCCGGGCAGCGAGGAAGTTTGAAGTCTACATGCGCAAGCACGACCGCGACGTGCACTTCGACGAGCACGGCAATTACATTCCGCCGGATGACGATCCGAACAAGGGCAATGGCGGCTCGAAGTCGGGCTGGGTGAACTAAACCGGTTCGCCACGGATTTACACCGATCGAATGCCGGTTAAGCTCTAGTTTCTACTTCGCAAAGAACTCCTGAAATTCCGACAACACGTTTCCCGATAGCTTTTCCCGCCCGGCTTTTCCCTTGAATCCCAAGTCGTGGCCTGCGCCTTCAATCGTCAGCAGCTTGGTCTTCGCCGGTATCAGCTTCAGCGCTTGCTCGATCTCTGGGATCGCGCCGAAGGGATCGCGGGTACCTTCAACAAAGAGGGAAGGCGTGTGAAGATGGAAAAAGTGCTGCGTGCGAAGCTGATCGGGCTTTCGCGGCGGATGCAGAGGATAAGACAGCAAGAGGAGGCCGGCAGCCAGTCTCGCAGCTTCGTCCGCGGATTTCTCCGCAACCTCGGCACAGAGCATGCTGGCCTGCCGTCCGCCGTAGGAGTGGCCGCCGAGAAATACGCGGCCGGCCGCGAGATTCTTGACTACCGCGACTGCATTCTTCAGGCCGGCACGATCGCGTTTGCCGTCGCCTGGTGCCGGCGGTCCGTAGGGTCGATCCTGACGGTAGGGGAGATCGCAGCGCAGCACCATGAAACCAGCTGCAGCAAATGCCTCCGCCAACGCGATCAGCAGCGGAGCCTGGCAATTCGATCCCGCGCCGTGAGTGAGAACGAGCCCATCGCCATTGGGTTTGGCAGGACGGTGCAGAAGACCGCGCACGAACGGGTCCACCGAAACATCGGTAAGAACTTGCGGGCTGGATTCGATCGGCATCATTCGATGGACATCAACGACGGCTGGCGCGTTTTCCGTTCGGGCTGGCAAGTCTGGCGATCCTACACGCCGACTTCCTCCAGCTTCTCATAAACTTTCAGGATCTGAATCTCGTTTCCCAAGCGGGCCCAGCAGCGAAGCAGTTCGGGATCTTCCTGAGCCGTGTGGCGGGCGCTCTCGGAATTCCAGTAGCGGAGCAGGATGTAATGGGAATCGCCGCCCCGGTAAAGCAGATCGCGGCCGTATCCTTTGTTCGAGACGATAGCGTTGAGTTCATGGATAGTCGCCAGTGAAGCCGCCTCCATGCCGGGCAGCGGCTCCCAGATCGCGATGGATAGATACTCCTGCGACATACTCCGCGATTATAGCTTCTGACGTGCGGCGGTGCGCTTGCGTTTCGGTCGCGGGATGGCATCGGTCTCTTCCATAGTGACGGTGTGCAGGCGCATGAAGTTGGTGGAACCGGAGGCCTGGCGCGTGCCCGCGACCACGCCCAGCACGTCCCCCGACTTCAGCAGGCTGCGGCTCAAAAGGTCCTCCTCGGCCATATCGACCATGTGATCGATAGAAAGCGCCTGATCGCATTTCACGGGCTGCACGCCCCAGTAAAGGTTGGTGCGCTGGGCTACCGTTGCGTTGTGCGTGAAGGCGTAGATGGGGGCTTGCGGCCGGTATTTGGAAATCATGCGCGCGGTGTTGCCGGTTTCGGTGAAAACCGCGATGGCGCCCATGGGCAGGTCTTCGGCGGCGTGGGCAATGGATTCGCAAATGGTCTCGGCGATGGAAAGGCCATGGCGGTCGCGGCGCCGGCGGGGCAACGTGAACTCTCCCATGTTGCTTTCAGCCTCGACGACGATGCGCGACATCATGGCGACCGCCTCGCGGGGATAGCGGCCGCTGGCGGTTTCGGCAGAGAGCATGACTGAATCGGACCCGTCGAAAATTGCGTTGGCTACGTCACTGGCCTCGGCGCGCGTGGGGCGCGGGTTTTCGATCATCGACTCGAGCATTTGCGTTGCGGTGATCACCGGCTTGCGCCACTGGGCGGCGCGGCGGATCACATGCTTCTGAATCACCGGAACTTTTTCCGGCGCCATCTCGACGCCCAGATCGCCGCGGGCAACCATCACCCCATCACAGGCTTCCAGAATTTCTTCGAGGTGGTCAATCGCCTGCGGCTTCTCCAGTTTGGCGATGAGAGGAGTATCGCTGCCACGTCCGGCAACGATCCGTCTGACCATGTTTACATCGGCGGCAGAGCGCACGAAGGAGAGCGCAACCGCGTCCACGCCGTGCTTAAGGCCAAACTCGAGATCCTTGCGGTCTTTTTCAGTGAGCGCAGGAATCGACAAAGCGGTACCCGGCAAATTGATGCCCTGGTGCTCACCCAACATTCCGCCGTTCAAAATATCGCAGACCACATCCTTGCCTCGCACCGTGCGCACGCGCAATTCGATGAGACCATCGCGTAGAAGAATGCGAGCGCCAGGGGCAAGCTCACTTGCGAGGTCGGGAAAGGTGGTAGAAATGCGCGTCGGGGTTCCGGTGATGTCACGCGGGGTAATGATTACAGTCGAGCCGCTCTCGAGCACGATAGGTTCATGCCGCTCCAGGCGTCCAGTGCGGATCTTGGGGCCTTGCAGATCCTGCAGGATGCAGATTGTACGGCTTTCTTTCTCGGCGGCGCGGCGCAGGCGTTCGATGTTGCGGGCATGTTCTTCATGCGTGCCATGAGAAAAGTTCAGGCGGCCGACATCCATGCCGAGGCGCAGCAGGTCACGCATCGCCGCCTCGGAGTGGCAGGCCGGGCCGATGGTGCAGATGATCTTGGCGCGGCGGGCGGGAGATGCGGGAGGCGAAGGAGAGGCCTCCGAGGTAAAGGAGCCTTTCGTCGTGGGTTGTGGCCTGCTGGACTTCATTTCTTTCTCGACTTGTCCGTGCTTGTCATCCGGAGCGAAGCGAGGGATCTTGGTTCCTGCCGGCACCACGGCAATTCCAGGGATTACAAACAGAAACCAAGATCCCTCGCTTCGCTCGGGATGACAATCGAAATTTTAAATCAGCCGCGCCGAGCGCTAATCTGCCACCCTGGGCCCGCTCACCGCGGTCAGTTCTTTCCCCAGCATGGCGCGCGGGAACAGCATGGCGTTGAATTCTGCCCCCACCAGGACGACCAGTGAGACCATGTACATCCAGACCAGCAGCGCGATAGCGGCACCGAGCGATCCGTAAATAATGCTGTAGTCGGCGTAATGCTTGAGGTAGAATCCAAATAGCAGAGTAGCCGAGAACCACATTCCCGTGGCGAGCGTCGCGCCCGGAATAACGCTATGCCAGGGCTGAGTGCGCGGGACCGCATTGTGATAGATGAGGGCAATCACCGCGATGCTGGTGAGGGTCGCAATCAGCCAGCGAATGCCTCCCCACATCACCAGAATGTAAAGGCTGTATTCCCGCGCGGTAAATAATAGAATGCTGGTTTCAACCTTGCTGCCTAAGGCCACCAGTAGGGTGGCGAAAGTCATGGGAAGAAGGGCAAAGATGACCAGCAGGAATGAGATCAGCCGCTCCTTCACCAGTCCCCAGATTTTCGGCAGCTCGTAACAACGGCGGAAGCCTTCCATCCAAGAGATCATCACGCCGGAGGCGGTCCACAGGGTCAGCAGGGAAGCCGTGATGAGCAGGCTTACGGGGCGTTGCGCCGCGCTGCGCATGAAGTTCATCGCTGCATTGCTTCCGGCGGGAAGGATGCGCGATAGCGCATAAGAGATCTCCCGCATATAGGGCGCGCCCTTGCGCCAGGTAGCCAGCACTGAACCCACCACCAGCAGCGCCGGGAAAAAAGTGAGGATGGCGGAATAGGCGGACGCTTTGGCGATGGAAAAGGCGTCGTGCTGGAACGAACGCCAGAAGGCCAGCCGCAAGAGTCGTAGGAAACGAAGCATCGCTGGCCCTAGCTTAGGGCCGGAAGGCGCAGGTTGCAACGAGGGAAGCGGACCAGGTTCCTCGGTCGGCAATCGCTTTGGGTTTGCGTGCATGAATTATTGATAAGGAAGCGAGCCCAACACGCGATTTATTGGGCCGCAAAACCGCGGCCCTTCGCGCGGCCCGACCGGGTCCTTCGCTACGCAAACAACGCTTCGCTCAGGATGACAAACAGATTCGGGGGCGAAACTAGTTCGCCCCCGAGGTTGATTGTGGTTCTATTTACTCCGCTGCCAGTTCTTCTGTCTCGCCCTCGTGGCGCATCATCTCGAGAGCGCGCTCGGCTTCTTCGTAAGCCGCCGAGACTTCCGCCTGCACCTTGGCCGCGGCCTCTTCCATTTCTGGCGAGAGGCGCACGTTCCGGTAGTACTCCATGCCGGTGCCGGCAGGGATAAGGCGTCCGACGATCACGTTCTCCTTGAGGCCGCGCAGGTAATCAACCCTGCCGTTAATCGAAGCCTCAGTGAGTACGCGCGTGGTCTCCTGGAAGGACGCCGCCGAGATGAACGAGTCAGTCGCAAGCGACGCCTTGGTGATGCCGAGGAGCAACGGCCGTCCGGTAGCCGGCCTGCCGCCCTCCTTGATCACGCGCTCGTTCTCTTCGCGGAAGTGGAACTTGTCCAGTTTGTCCTCCAGCAGGAACGAGGTGTCGCCCACGTCCTCGACCTGCACCCAGCGCATCATCTGGCGGACAATCACTTCGATGTGCTTGTCGCTGATGTTGACGCCCTGCAGCCGGTAGACTTCCTGGATCTCGTTCACCAGGTAAGACTGCAGCTCTTTTTCGCCGAGCACAGCCAGGATGTCGTGCGGGTTGAGCGGGCCGTCCATCAGCGGTTCACCCGCCTTGACGCGCTCGCCTTCCTGCACGTTAATGTGAACGCCGCGCGGCACTGAGTATTCTTTCTCCGTGCCGTTGTCGGCCTGCACATAGATTTTGCGCTGTCCCTTGGAGACCTCGCCGAACTTCACCGTGCCATCGATCTCGCTGATGACCGCGGTTTCATGCGGCTTGCGGGCTTCGAACAGCTCGACCACGCGCGGCAGACCGCCCGTGATGTCCTTGGTCTTCGTGGTTTCGCGCGGAATCTTGGCCAGCACGTCTCCCGGGGAAACGGTGTCGCCATCCTGCACCATAAGGTGAGAACGCGAAGGCATCAAGTAGCGTTTGCTGCTCTTGCCCTTGACCACGATCGCAGGCTGGCGCTTCTCGTCGGGAGAATCGCCCACCACGTGCCGCGACAGACCGGTGACCTCGTCTACCTCTTCATGTAAAGTCACGCCTTCCTGCAAGTCCTTGAACTGCGCCGTGCCGCCGATTTCGGTAAGAATGGCGAACGTGTAAGGATCCCACTCGACCATGACCTTGCCTTGCTGCACGGCGTCGCCGTCGTTGACTTTGAGCTTGGCGCCGTAAATCACGGAGTAGCGCTCGCGCTCGCGGTTCTTCTCATCCACGACCGCGATCGAGCCCTGGCGGTTCATCACCACCAGATCACCCGACTTCGACTTCACCGTCTGCAGACCGATGAAGCGCACGGTCCCGTTATTCTTGGCATCGAGCCGCGACTGCTCGGAGACTCGTGACGCTGTACCGCCGATGTGGAAGGTACGCATCGTAAGCTGCGTTCCCGGCTCGCCGATCGACTGTGCAGCGATCACGCCGGTAGCTTCGCCCAGTTCGACCAAGCGTCCAGAAGCCAGGTTGCGGCCGTAACACATGACGCAAACGCCGCGCTTCGATTCGCAAGTGAGCACCGAACGGATCTTCACCCGCTCGATTCCCGCTGCCTGAATCGAGCCCGCGAGTTCCTCGGTGATTTCGTTGTTGATGTCGACGATCACGTTGCCGTCGTAGTCTTTGATCTTCTCAAGCGATACACGACCGACAATGCGGTCGCGCAATGGCTCGATAATTTCGCCGGCTTCGACAATACCCTGGACGTAAATGCCATCCACGGTGCCGCAATCGTATTCGCTGATGATCACGTCCTGCGCCACATCGACCAGACGCCGCGTGAGGTAGCCGGAATCGGCCGTCTTGAGCGCCGTGTCGGCCAAACCCTTGCGGGCGCCGTGCGTCGAGACGAAGTATTCGAGCACCGTCAACCCTTCACGGAAGTTCGCCGTGATGGGTGACTCGATGATTTCGCCGGACGGCTTGGCCATCAGTCCACGCATGCCGGAAAGCTGGCGAATCTGCTGTTTCGATCCGCGAGCGCCGGAATCGGCCATGACGTAAATCGGATTGATGAAGCCTTCTTTATCGGCGCGCTGCATTTGTCCGAACATCTCGTCGGCAACTTTTTCCGTAATCGCCGACCAGATTTCGATGACCTTGTTGTAGCGTTCGCCGTTGGTGATGGCGCCGTCGAGATATTGCTGTTGCACCGCGACCACCTGCTTTTCGGCATCCTTGACCAAAGTCTTCTTGCTGTCAGGGATGACCATGTCGTCGATGCCGATGGAAAGGCCGGCGCGGGTCGCATACTTGAACCCGAACTCCTTCACTTCGTCGAGCATCTTGACGGTAGTCTCGAGTCCGAACCGGAGGTAGCCGTAGTTCACCAGCGCCCCAATGCCCTTCTTCTTGAGCAAGCCGTTGATAAATGGCATGCCCTCGGGCAAGTGGTCGTTCAGGATCGCGCGGCCCACTGTCGTATTGATGAAGGCACGCTCGATGTGAACCGGCTCCGTGTGAATGATGTCCTGATCATCGTAAGCGGTGGTCAGGTCAATCAGTTCGCCGGTGTAGCGCAAGCGGATGGGTGACAGCGTTTCCACTTCGCCCATTTCGAGTGCCAGCAAAACCTCTTCAATG
>JBEKWP010000078.1:0-33071 GCA_049512915.1 Candidatus Sulfotelmatobacter sp. | reverse complement strand
AATTGCGGCAAGGGCTTTCTTTTCTGGGGCGAGGGCCTTGAAAAACTCCTTGATCCCCTTTGCTGGGAGATCCGACACCTGCGCGCGAAAAGCCTTCGGAGATGTTTTCAAGGGTGCCACTCTAGTCCTCGAACCAACGGGGCAGTCTCTACGATCTTATCAGGCGCCGGATTTCTAATCCCAAGTAGGGATGGTGCCGTGGAATCCTGCCCCTTCAGCGCTCAGGGCACGCTGTTTCGCAAAGAACGCGAAACATGGGGGGCACCCATTTCGTGGGCTGGCGAGAATCGAAGTCAAGATCAAGAACAAAGTCAAAGGCAGCGGACAAGAGTGTCCGCTCCACACGAGCCGTGGTACTCAACAGCTGATTCCTCTTGACATTCGCTTTATATTCGCCAACAATGAGCCCATGGCGATCACACGCAGGCAGCGCGAAGTGTACGACTTCATCTCCCGCTTCGTGGCGGAGCATGGCTACTCTCCGTCGTTTGAAGAGATCGGCAACGGGCTTGATCTGAACTCGCTAGCGACGGTGCACAAGCACATCACGAATCTTGAGAAGAAGGGGCTGCTCACCCGCGACTACAACCGCAGCCGCTCGATCGACCTGCTGCCGCCCAAGGGAAGGCTCAAGCAGGCCATGAGCGTGAACACGGGCGTGATCCTGCCGCTGCTCGGCCGCATCGCCGCCGGCCAGCCCATCGAAGCCATCGAAACTCCGGAGACCATCTCGCTCGCCGACTTCGTCCGCTCGAAAGAAGTGTTCGTGCTCGAAGTCCGAGGCGATTCCATGCAGGATGAGGCCATCCTCGATGGCGACTACGTTCTGGTCGAGAAGCTGAAGACCGCGCACAACGGCGACATCGTGGTCGCGCTTGTCGACCAGAGCGACGCCACGCTGAAGCGCTTCTACCGCGATGGCGACAACATCCGCCTGCAACCCTCGAATGCGACCATGAAGCCGATTATTGTGCCTGCCGCGTCGGTGGAGGTGCAGGGGCGGGTGATTGGCGTGCTGCGGAAGTATTGAAGGAGCAGCTGCTAGCTTCTAGCTCCTAGCTTCTAGCCAAGCCTTCGAGCATCGCTGGCAGTTGAAAATGAAAAACGCACGCGACTCGTGGAGTCACCGTGCGTTTGAAGGTTTTTAGCTAGAAGCTGCCTTACCCAACGTGCCGGTCGAGCGCTTGTGCAATGGCTTCCTTGGGCCTGTAGCCGACGATCTGCTCGACCACCTGGCCGCCTTTGAAGACCAACAGCGTGGGGATGCCGGTGACTTTGTAGCGCATGGGAGTGGAGCTGTTGGCGTCGACGTCCATCTTGCCGATTTTGATCTTGCCTTGATAGTCCTTGGCCAGTTCTTCGACGATGGGAGCGATGGCGCGGCAGGGGCCGCACCAGGTTGCCCAGAAGTCCACCAGCACGGGCTTGTCCGATTTCAAAACGTCCTGGTCGAAGTTTGCATCTGTGACTTCGACGATTCCATTGCCTGCCATATATCTCTCCTGAGTTGTAACGTCGCGTTGTTCGGCAGACGCTCCATACTTCGGAAACATCGAGAGCTGTCGTGGCCGGGACCCGGACGAACTTAAATTTAATACTGTCTTGAATGAATACGATCTTATGAATGCTGCCCCCAAACCGGGGCCAACCCTTTTATCGTACCACCTGCCATTCGATGCGTGGGGAGGTGCGAAAGTCGCAAAAGGAAGCACCGGCTGCGGCATGCCCCAAAAGCCCTTCAGGGCCGGGAACGGGCAGCTACCTCTAGCAGCTAACTCTAAAAGATGAACTTCACGGCAGCCTGCATCAGGCGCGGAGGCGCGGCGCTTACCACCTCGCCGAACGAGGAGCTATTGATGTTGCCGTTCACTGAAGCCGGTCCGTAGAACTGGGCGTGGTTGAAGACGTTGAAGCCCTCGAAACGGAACTGCAGGGATTTGGATTCGGTGAGTGGAACGGTCTTCAGCAATGCCATGTCGTAGTTATTGATGCCGGGACCGTAGAAGAAGCGCCGCCTGGCGTTGCCGGGGTCGCCCAGAGGCTGAAGACTGAAGAGGCTGGTATTGAAATACGGTTCGCCGTTGCGCGGATTGTGATTTACGGCGAGCGGTCCTGGAATGTAGTCGGGTTCATCGACGCCGTAGTTGTTCACTCCGTTCGGTTCTGCCCCGAGCAAGGAATTGTCGCCGTAGTTGTAGAGCGTAACCGGGAAGCCCGTACTAAAGCGGGTGATGCCGGAGAGAGTCCAACCCTGGGTCCAGCGATTGGAGGCGTGGAAAAGATGCTCGAGGGGAAGCTGGTAGCTGTAGCTCACGACGAAATTGTGTTTCACATCGAAGGCCGACAGAGCCTTGCTGAGCGCGGGATTGACGGGGTTGATCTCTTCTCCAAGGTTCGAGGCCTGGTCAAGCGATTTGCCGTAGGTGTAGCCGGCGAGAATCTCGAGGCGCCCGCTGGTATGGCGCAGCGTGACTTCGAGCGCGTTGTAGTTGGAGTTGCCGACTGTAGCCTGGTTGGTGTCGCTGCCGAAGTTGAACCCAAGCGGACCTCGAGTTCCGTAGACCGGGCCCGAAACTGTCTGGTAGGTGTTGCCCTCGAGAAACGGTCCGCAAGGGGTTTGGCCGCTCGTGAGGATCGCGGGATTCATCAGTTGCAGGCACAGAGCGGGATTGCCTGGGTTGGCTTCGACCAGCGCGAGCAGGCGATGACCCTGCGCTCCCACGTAACTGGCGCTGAACATTGTGTTCGGCGAGAGCTGGCGCTCGAGGGAGAACATGTACTCCTCGGTGTAGGGAATGCGGTTGGTAGTGGGATAGGCCGGGAGTCCGCTGATGGGCTCGTACTGCGACCAATCGATGTTGGGGTCGGGATGGCTCGCCGAGGAGTTGAGCGGGGCGAGTTGCACCGGGAAGTACTGGCTGCCCTGCCCGGTTGATGCGGAAATGAAGGGCGTGGCAAACAGCGGCGGCGTGGGACTGGTGTAGGTGGTGCCGTAAGGGGCGTTGGCGGCGAGTACGCCGACGGTGAGGGCTTCGATGGCGGTGTAAAACGTGCCGAAGCCGGCGCGGAGGCTGGTCTGGCCGGGACCTCCGAGGATCTTGCCGAGAAGAGAATCTGAGTCTGCGCTGGGCGAGTAGACGACGCCCACGCGCGGCGCGAAATCTTTGTTGCCCGGCGGCGCCAAGGTGCGCGGAACTCGTTTTCCTCGACCCAGGGGATCGGTGGGGAAAAGGATTCCTTCGGGAGCGGTGGGAAAAACTACAGACTGTTTGCCGGGCTCCAAGGTTGCGACTTGATTGTATTTTTCGTACCAGGGTTCGATGCGGTCCCAGCGCAAGCCGTAGTTGAGGGTGAGGTTGGGCCGAAGGCGCCAGCTGTCTTGGGCGTAGAGGCCGAGATATTTGTTGCGTCCGTAAAAAGGTTGGAGCTGGCTCTGGTTGTATTGGGTCGGAGCGCCGAGCAGGAAGTCCGCGAAATCGGATCCGGTCTGGCTGCCGAAGAACAGGAAGCTGCCGTTGAACTGGGCAATCGCGTGTGTGTTGACCTGGTCGTAATGAAATTCAGCGCCGGCCTTGATGGTGTGCTTGCCGGCGACCTTGGAAAAATTGTCGAGCCACTGGTAGGTGTTGTTGCGTTGCATGAGCTGGTTGGTGTTGGTGCCGATCGAGTAGTTGTTGAAGACTACGTTCTCGACTCCTTCGGTTTGCGGAGAGAGAGGCACGATGCCGCCCGCGGAGCCGGGCTGGAAACCCTGGGATGCGAGGCTGACGCCCAGTCCGCCTTGCGGACGGCCGAGGTCGTTGGCGTCGCGCAGGTAGCTGAAGCGGAATTCGTTGACCGCGGTCGCGCTCAGAGTTCTGGTGTCGCCCAGGTTCAGCAACTGGGCGCGGCCGAGATTTATGGCGTTGAAGCCGGGGACATTCGCTCCTCCTTGCGCGGCCGGATAAGGATTGTTTTGCGAGAAGTTGTCGAGAAAATAGTACGTAGAGAACAGACCCCAGCGCGTGTTGGCGTCGAAGCGAAGCGCGCCTTTGTCGTCACCCAGCGTCTGGTTGTTGACGGAAGTTGCAAACTCGTTGCCGGGTAGATTCGAGGCCGGGATGTATTGCAGGAGGTGCTGGGCGGGAGCGGACCACGTGCCCGGGAGAATCGTTGCGCTGGGGAAAACACATTGCGCGGAACTGGTGCATGAAGCTGGATAGGTCGGGCAGCCCGTGCTGGGGCAAATTCCGCTGGCAGGAGGAGGTTGGGTTTCACCCTGAGTGAAATAGTACGGTTCCTGGGGCGTGACTGGGTAGCCGAACTGGTTTGTAAGCTGACCAGCCCATGCGGTCGAGGAACCCGTGGTAGTGGGAATCGTTAGCTGCTGCTGCGCTCCGTTGATCTTCACGGAGGCGGTGGTGGTGAGCGAGTTGGCCAAGTCAGAGAGATCGCCAGAGCGATCGGCGGTTGAGGGAACGGGAATCAGTCCGGTGTCAACGCCCTGGGTCTGGCGTGTGCCTTGATAGTCGGCGTAGAAGAAAATCTTGTTTTTTGTGACCGGGCCGCCCAGCGTGCCGCCGAATTGGTTCTGATTGAAGGAGCCGCGGGTGGGAGAAAAGTAATTGCGCGCATCCAGATTGGTGTTGCGCAGAAATTCGAAAAGGTCGCCGTGGAATGCGTTGCTGCCGGACCTGGTAATCACGTTGATTTGTCCGCCGCTGTACTCGCCATACTCCGCATCGAAATTGTTGGTGATGATTCTGAACTCGGCGATGGAGTCGAGATTCGGGATGATGGCGCTGCCCATGTTGACGTCTTCTTCGACGTCGCTGCCGTTCACCATGAAGCTGTTGGCGAATTCGCGCTGGCCGTTGATGGAAACGGTGCCGGGATTCAAGTCACCGGAGGGCGAGAAGGCGCTGGCGCCTACATCCTGAACCGTGCTGGAGGTGATGGAGGTGGCGGGGGCGACGCCGGACTGCAGGGCGAGCAGATCGGTATAGCTGCGCCCATTCAGCGGAACGCCGGTCATGGTGGAACCGCTGATGACTTCCCCCATCTGGGAACTGGAGGTTTCGACGTGGGCGGCGGTGTCGTTGACGGTGACGGCGTCGGTTCTCTGGCCGACCGGGAGAACTATGTCGATGAGAAGCGCGCTGTTGGCGTCGAGCACGATTCCGGTACGGCGGTAGGGCCTGAAGCCGGGGTGGTTGACTTCGATAACATAGCTGCCGACAGGAAGGACGGGGAAAGTGTAGGTTCCGCTGCCGTCGGTGGTAGTGGATTGCCGGATGCCCGTACTGGTGTTGATCAAGGTGACGGGTGCCCTGGCTATTGCCGCACCGGAGGGATCTTTGACGGTGCCGGAGATGCTGCCGCCGACGCCGGCCCATGCCACTACCAGCAGAGAAAGGAAGAGACCAAGGCAGCCCAGCGAGCGGGTGGCAAGGCGTCGCATGGTGGTTGGAAATGAGGCCCGGGGTCGGGGAGTGGGGGTCGCCTGGGGCTGGGAATCGAGCAGTTGCGAATCGGTCGCATCTAGGACTAACATCAATTCCCGGTTGTGAGCCTTCTGGGTCATAAGGGGTGAATCCGGAGTTAAGCCAGTTGCGAAGTTAAGCTAGTTGCAATCGAGTCGCATCTGAACTACATTGTTGAGTCTGACGGATGTCTTCGCATTCCGTCAAGAGCGGGCGAAAGAATTCGTCGCAGCGCGGTTGCGACGAGTTGCGACAGTCGAGGAGAACTTTATGCCATTACCACAAACTGAAATCCCGGGGCGGCTGCAGTCCCATTTAGCCGATCGCGGAATCCGCATGACAGGACAGCGCCGCGCCATTTTGCAGGTCATGGAAACGGCCACCAAGCATCTGGATGCGGCGCAGCTTTTGCGCAAGGCACAGAAGTTGGACGCGAGTGTCGACCGCAGCACGGTTTACCGCACGCTGAAGCTCCTCAAGCGGCAGGGCCTGATCGACGAGCTCGACCTGATGCACATCCACGGTGAGGGGCACTATTACGAGCGCAAACTGAACCGGGACCATATCCATATGGCCTGCCTGCGTTGCGGCAAGATCATGGAATTCGTCAGCGATATTTTCGAGAAACTGAAGGGGCAGGTGGAGAAAGACTGCCGGTTCCGGATTGTGGTGTCGCGGCTGGAGATTGGCGGGTACTGCGCGGGGTGCTCGAAGTAGGGAGCAGGGGTCGCAGGTCGAAGCGGCTGAGCTTCGCTCTGGCCGGATAGCCGAGGCAGGTGTCCCCACATGAGTCCTTGGGGCCAATAAAAAAGCGCCCCGAACTTTTCAGTTCAGGACGCCTCGGCAGCCCTCCCCCAGAACTGCCAAACCACGAAGTGGATATTAGTGAACTAGCGATTTAGTGTAAACGTCACTTTGGTAATGGGATTTTGCCGGGTCTGGGAGGATGCTGATTCGGTGCGCCGATGCAGATTGGGGCTGAAGCCCGGATCCGTTCTCTATCGTTTTGCGGCAGGGTGAAGCTCGTGCCCTGTACTATGCGCGTTGTGGATAAGCGCGTCTCGCTGCGCTTGACGGGACAGCCGAGGCGGCTGTCCCCACGTGCCACCTCCCGACACAACCTCTGAAAATCTATGGTTGCTTGTGCCAGGTTTGACCGTCATCCAGCGTGATCCAGACTTCGGCGGTTGAGGTAGTGACGGTTCCGGTCCGCGGGTCTGAGAACTTTATGCTGAGAATGTCGCCGGTTAGAGCGAGGCCGGCGGCAGAGGGAAGCACGCGAGCCCAACTGTTGCCGGCGTCGAGCGTGTGATACAGGGTTCCACCGGAACCTCCGGCCCAGACTTCAGCGGCGTTGGAGGACACGGAAACGGCGCGAAAGATTGTGGGCACGACGGCTGACTGCTTAGCCTTGAGCCCCACTTGCTTCTTTCCCTCGGCAGAGGCTCCGGGCTGCGCTGCGGCAGTTGAATCGGCCTGCGCTTCCACCGTCGGCATTTGCGTTTCCTGACGGCGATCGAGCGCTGAATCCTCCACCGCGATGTTCACATCCAGCCAGGTTTTGCCATCGTCGAAAGAGCGCTGCAAAACGCCGCCAGCGTTAATGGTCCAGCGAGGCGCCGGAGGGCCTTTCAAAAGAGTCGGATCGGTGTGCAACGAAGGCGCGGGCGCCATGGCAAGAGAGTCTTGCGGCGCAGCGGGTTTTGCTTTGTCCACGCGGTTCGCATAGGCGGGAGACTGCTCCGCCGTTTTGCTCTGAACGAGCTGGTCTTGCATCTGATTCTGTGCCAGGGCCTCCGAGGGCTGAACTATCTGCGGGGTCGGCGCTGGAGTTAGATTCGGCCTTGCCGCGGACCGGGCGCGCTTGTTCTCGGTGATGCCGGTTTGAAGGTGAGGAATGCCCAGAGTCTCTTTCTGCGCCCGAGTTTGAAGAGCGGGATCCGGCGAAGAATGCTCGATGCTCGGAGCTGGAGCGGCAATCGCCGGCTTCGCTTGGGGGACGTTCGACGCGAGTTCGCTGCCCTGCTGACGGCGGAATTGCATCACTCCAATCGACGCAATCAACACCACGCCCGCTGCGACCGCGGCCCAATGCCAGGCTGATCGGCGAAGAAGCGGCCAGCGGGACCAGTTTTCACCGAGCCAGTCTTCGCTGCCGTCCGCTGCCGGCTGCAGATCGAGTTGCGGAGGCAGAGCTAGCGAGACTACTTCGCGGCAATCGCCGCAGCGCGCCAGGTGCTCAACCACATGGTCGCGCTCAGCACCGGCTAGAGACTGCTCTGCGAAGGCGGTGAGCAGATCGGGATCGGGATGCGAGTCCGTCACGGGTGACTGCAACCGCTTTACGACGAATTTTGGAACGCTTTCCATTTGCAGCTTGTAGCTTTCAGCAGTTCAGAAGAACCGTACTCCAGGGGCTAAAGCCCGCATTCTTATTGACCCGCAGCGGCGCGGCTGAAGCCGCACCCTTTCAAACCCCTTTGCGAAGCCGAGGCTCCTTGTCTGAGAACGCTCGTGCCGGGGAATCTTGCGCGAGACTGCGACGAATATCTACCTGCAGGTCGCGGACGTCCATTTCGAGCGCCTCTTCGGCCTGGCGGCGGGACATCCCCTGCTGCATCATGTGCGCCAGGATTCTCTTGCGTAACGACTTAGCCAGCTTGTCCACTTTGCGGCTGATGGTGGACTCGTGCACGCCCAGCATGCGGGCGATCTCGGCCAGGGTGCGTCCGTCGAGATAATAGGCCGCCAGCACCATGCGGTCTTCGGAATCGAGCGCAGCCAGGGCCGCATCGGTGGCGGATTCCAGGCGGGAGTCGGCGGAAGGAAGCGGCTCGGGTTGAGGCGCGGCAAATTGCGCTCCCTCTTCACTTTCTTCGTCGAGGCTGATTTCACGCTTGGTGCGGCGGTAGCGATTTACGAATTCCTGCGCCAGCACGGTGCGGAGCCAGCCTTCGAGCGATCCGCGGCCGGTGAAGGAGGCCAGCTTGGAAAGGCGCTCGCCGTTGCGTGTGGTGGTTCCGTAGAGATCGGCATAGAGACCGTCGGCGAGGTCGCGGGCGGCTGAGTCTTCACGCGCAATACGCAGCGCCGACTGGTAGAGCTTTTCGCGATAGCGGGTGAGGAAAAGTTCCCACGCGGAATTGCTGCCGGCGGCGCAGGCCTGGGCTAGCGCAAGTTCGTCGATGCGCAGAGTGAGAAGAAAGGTGCGGACCTCTGCGTGGGTCGCGCCTGCGGGCAGGTACTTCGTTGCTACTTCGCAGAGAATTACTGCGAAAGACTCGCGGGTGAGTCCGATCTTTTCGCAACCGCCTTTCGCGTGGAGATCCGGCAGCAGACCGGAGACTGCCGAGTGCACCGAAGCGGAGATCGGTTTGGTCGAGCGCATGTAGAAGTTAAGTACGAACCAGATCCTACTAGAACCTCTCCCCGTAAAACGTCCCGAAAAAAGGAAAAGTCCCTCACGGCTAAAGCCCTCATCTCAGGACCGGGCTAATGGAACCCTTCGGCTTCGCTCAGGGCAGGCTCTTGAAGCCGTACCCTTCCCGAACCATCGTGAGATCGGGTCCACCCAGTTAGACGCTTACGAAGTTAATTTTAGCCGCAAGGCTTGATTTCTTTTTCGTTCTTCTCGTGAAGTCGGGATGCGCGATGAGATGGGTGGTGCGCCCCGTGGAGCTGGCACCACGGCCTCCTGGGACCGGGGCGCACCTTCCCGCCAAAGGGTAGGCCCTGCGTCCGGTTCTTTGTGGCATGCATCGCGTTGGTGGCTGCGGACGGAATGTTTGCAGTCGAGAAGAGGCTGTCTTTCGATCGGCTTCCTTTTCCCTTGTTACGAAATCCGAAATTTCCTGGCGAGACGATTTGCCGCTCATGGTTTTGTGGTAGCTTCGCGTGGTTGTTTCCCAAAGGCGCGAGATAGTTCCCCCATCCCTGGATTGAGCCGGCATCACCCGGCTAGACGAGACGTTCCCAACGCTTCCCCCCAAAGGAGCTTGCGTCATGACTGACTTCACCAAAGTAAAACTTGGCAAACAAACCGCTCACCACGACAACCGAGTACCCATGCTGAGCAAATACACAGCGAGCCTTCCGCCCGCGCCGGCAGCCGTAAGCTATGACAGCAAAGTCACCAACCTGGGCATGATGTTGAACAACACGCTGGGAGATTGCACCTGTGCGGCGGTCGGCCATTGCATTCAACAATGGACGGCGGAAGCGCAAAAGAAACAGGTCATCCTTCCCGATCAGGATATTTTGAAGCTCTATGAGATTGTGGGGCACTACAATCCCGACAATCCCAAATCAGACCGGGGCGCGGTTGAGATCAACGTGCTCAACTACTGGATGTCTAACCCGGTGGCAGGGAACAAACTGAGTGCGTTTTGTGCGATCGAACCGCAGAATCTCGATGGAATCAAGGACGCCGTATATATCTTCGGCAACTGCTACATCGGTCTGCAACTGCCGCTGTCGGCGCAGACGCAGACGGTGTGGACAGTCCCGTCGGGCGGACCCAACGGCCAGGGCGCGCCCGGTTCCTGGGGAGGCCACGCGGTTCCGATCGTCGCCTACAACGCGCGCGGACTCACCTGCATCACCTGGGGCCAGTACATCACCATGACGTGGCAGTTCTGGAATGCATATTGCGACGAGGCCTATGGGTTGCTCAGCCCGGACTGGGTCGAAGCCGGGAAGACGCCCAAGGGGTTCGACTGGCAGCAACTCGTGACTGATATGAGCGAGTTGGAAGCTGCCTTCCCCAAAGGCCATCCGGTCGCGGCTTAGGGAAATCTGGGCTGGAAGTGCTTGTCTTCTGATCCTGGAGCCGAGCACTTCCCTTATTTTTTTTGCGTCTCATCCCGCGCGGGGGCCGCGGACACAATTCCGGCACGCCAATCTAGGAGGATAAACCAATGGCAGAACGCGCATTCACCCCGTTGCATCACGTTGATGTCGAAGATCTCCGTCTAAACTATGATCCCGAGCACCCGCAAGAGCGGTTCAAGAAAGCGGGCGTTGAAGCCGCTTTCCTGAGCGAGAGTGAGCGGCTTCCCAGCATGGTTCCGTGGCCCGCGGCCACGAAGCCCACGCCTGAACCGCTGCATCCGGCTCCGGCTGAAAGCGCCGACTTGTCGAAGTTTAAGGGCTACGATGCCGTCGTCGTCACCTGGACATCGGCCGAAGCAGCCGCACTGGCAGCGCTGTTCACACCTGGCTTCCAAGTGTCGCAATGGTATGAGTACCGCCACGATGTAGCGAGTTACATTCCGCTGGTCACGGGGTCGACTGCCCCCTTCAACGATAAAACAGCGGACATGGCCCGCTACTATCACAGTCTCGGCCTGTACTTTCCATGCCGCATCGGAAAAGCCCGGGTCTTGCTAATGAAATCGGGCTTGCACCTCGACTATGACGGGCCTGCTTACCCGGTCAGGAAAATGATCACGGAGGTGGTGCAAACTGTGCAACCCAAGCTTTTCATCACCACCGGGACCGGCGGAGGAATTGGGAAAGAGGTTAAGCTGGGCGATGTTGTCATCGCCGGCCACACCAGATTTGACTGCGTGACCCAGTTCAAGAGCGAGTCGTGGGCTAAGGCTTCTTATGCCACGTCTCCAATCCCTGCCGGCGCGATTGCGGCGATCACTCCTGCGCTTACCAAGGTGAATGCTGCGCACATTTCAGGGGCACTGCCCGTCCCCAAGTTGTGGGACACAGCCGGAGATACGATCGTGACCACTGATTTCTTCGGCTTTGACGATTCCACTGACTACTACAAACTTCAGGGACTGGGCCAGGCGTGCGACATGGGGGATGCCATGGTGGGCAACGCCTTGCAACAATTTCCGAACCTGAAGTGGCATGCCATACGAAACGCATCCGATCCGCAGATACCAAATCCAGCGGGTGACATTGAGCAAGCCAAGCAGCAAGCTGGAGAAATTTACTCGAAATACGGGGCCTTCACCACGGCAGCGAGCGTCATCGCCACCTGGGCAGTGATCCAAGCGAGCTTCGGCCATTAGACCCAATTGCCGGTGGAGGATGCAGTTCACGCTGGCTTCCACCGGCGTTGAGTTGGCGATTCTCGGCCAGCGCTTAGTTCTCCGAGCCGCGGCTCTGGTACCAGTTGCGCCAGGCAGTGGAGTCGTTGGGCAGGTGTTGCTTGGTGATGTCGGCCAGAGCCTGGAAGGCCCAGGCGCGAGTTTGAGTGTCGAGGGCGGGATCGGCGGAGTAGTCGATCAGACGCGGCACGGCGATGAGGCGCTGCTCGCGGCTCAACATGCCGGATTGTGCCAGGCTGCAGGCGGCGTGTTCGCGCACCACCGGGGATGGATCATTGCGCATGGTTTCGAGCAAGGGCGCGATGGTGGGCGTCGTCCCTACCAGAGCCAGGCCTTCGACCGCCCAGCGGCGGGCGTCTTCGTCCTTATCTTTATCTCTTCCTGTGTCGTTATTTCTTCCTGCGTCGTTATTTCTATCTTCTTTGTCGTTATTTCTATCCCGGTTTCGATCGGTGCCGGAATTTCCCAGGTGTGCGGCCAGCACCTGGACGATGCGCTCGGGCTCGACGCCGCGGTTGCCGAGCAAGCCCAGAGCCCACAGAGCCCAAATTTTTTGCCGGTGATCGCGGGAGTCGGCCTGCCGCACCATGGCATCGACCGTGGATTCGGTCTTGGTGAGCCCATAGGCTGCGAGCTGTACTTCGATGGCAGAGGAGCGCACGCTCAAATTGCTGGAGTTGAGCGCGACCGTCGTGAGATCGCCGAGTTGCGAATCCCATTGGAGGTGACCGCGCCAGGCATCGCTGCGCGATTCGATCTGGGCTTCGATCTGAGTAGTATCGGCAGCGGAGTGGCTCACCGCACGTTCGAGAAGCAGTTCCGCTTGTTTCTGCGGTCGCTGGTTATCGAGATCGGTTTGGGAGATTTCCACGGCGGAAAGTTCGGAATCCGGCCGCGATGAAAACAGGCCGGCGGTTTTTCCCCAGACGGCAACCGGACCTCCTCCGATCGCGAGCAGCAACGCGAAGGCAACTCCGGCCATCATGGCGACGGAGTGAAGAGCGCGCCAGGTTGCGGGCGACAGTCGGCGCTCGCGCACCGCCTGCTCCGGCGTGTTGGGTCGAACTACATCCATAGCCCCAGTTTAGGGGCGCCTCGTAATAGGGTAAAGTTACTTCTGTGTCCCGCCCAAGTGTGGTTCGATGCAAGGTCGTGGCCGCGTGCTGTTTCGGAGGAAATCATGATGGAGAAGGGGAATTGCCTGCGACGTTGGGTGTTGGCTTCACTGATTCTAATGACCACCGCTGTGGCTCTGGCTGCGGCGGGGCCGGGATATAAGGTGGTGACCACTTATAAGGTGGGCGGCGACGGAGGTTGGGATTATCTGATCGCGGATGGGGCGGCGCGGCGGCTTTATGTTTCGCGCGCGACTCACGTCCTAGTGCTCGATCTCGATTCCGGCAAGACCGTGGGCGACATTGCGGACACGCCGGGCGTGCACGGAATTGCGCTGGCTCCGGAGTTGGGCCGCGGCTTTGTCAGCAACGGCCGCGAAGGCACGGTCAGCATCTTTGATCTCAAGACGCTGGCGACGATCAGCAAAGTGAAGGCGGGTGAGAATCCGGACGCGATTCTTTACGATCCGGCGACCCAGCGGGTTTTCACGTTCAATGGCCGAAGCCAGGATTCAACCGCCATCGATGCGGCAAAGGGCACGGTGCTGGGCACGATCAAGCTCGATGGCAAGCCGGAATTTGCTGCCAGCGACGGCAAGGGCGAGATTTTTGTGAACATCGAAGACAAGAGCGAGCTGACGGCGATTGATCCGAACAAGCTGGTGGTTAAGTCGACGTGGCCGCTGGCGCCTTGCGAATCGCCTTCAGTGGGCTGCGATAACAAGATGATGGCCGTGGTGAATGCGGATACGGGCAAGGTTCTGGCCACGCCGGCGATCGGTGGCGGCGTGGACGCGACCACATTCGACGAAGAAACCGGGTTGGCTTTTGCATCGTGCGGCGGCGACGGCGTTTTGACTGTCGTGCGGGAGGAGTCGCCGGAGAAATTCAGCGTGGCGGAAAATGTTCCGACGCAGGCGGGAGCGCGCACCCTGGCGCTTGATTCGAAGACGCACAATGTGTATCTGGTGACGGCGAAGTTTGGCCCGCCTCCGGCGGCTACGGCGGATAATCCGCATCCGCGGCGCAGTATTTTGCCGGATAGCTTTGTGGTGCTCGTGGCGGGCAAGTAACGGACGCAACATTTCACCACCACGGAGTCACAGAGACACGGAGAAGGCAAAGGAAAACCACAAGGGATGTTAGAGGTTTTCTCTGTGGCTCTGTGGTGAAAAGGTTTTAAGGTCAACTTGGAAATCGAACGACCGTTCGGTTGTCATCTTTCCAGCCTGCGTGTATCATCTGTCCACTTTAGCCGCTCGCACTCTCCGGTTCACCGTGGCATCTAATTGGTCGGTGCATTTTAAGGTTCTGAATTCATGATGACTTTGGACGACAAGTTTTTTCAGGCGCGGGTTACCAGACGCGTCGACTTCGCACCTGACCTGTGGATGTTTCGCATCCAGACGGGCGGGGAGTTCAAGTTTTCGCCCGGACAGTACGCCACGCTGGGGGTGGAACACGACGGCAAGCGGACGGAGCGTCCGTATTCGATTGTCTCGGCTCCTTTTGAAAGTGAAATCGAGTTTTTCTTTGAGCTTGTGCCTGAGGGAGCACTCACGCCGCGTTTGCACAAACTGCAACCGGGCAACGGACTGCTCATGCGCAAAGTGCCGAAGGGCAAATTTACGCTCGATACGGAGAGCGGCCGCAAGAATCATCTGCTGGTTTCGACCGTGACCGGAGTGGCTCCGTTCGTCAGCTTTGTGCGTGCGCTTTCGAAAGACTGGAAAGAAGGTCGCTTCGACGGCAGTCACAAACTTTATCTGCTGAACGGAGCGAGCCGGCCGTGGGAGTTCGGCTACAAAGAAGAGTTGACGCACTTCGACGCGGAACTGCCTTGGTTCAAGTATGTGCCGACGGTGAGCCGTCCGTGGGATCACGCGGACTGGCCGGGTGAGATTGGCCGTGCCGACGACATTCTGCGCAAGTATGCCGATCACTGGGAACTCGATGCGACGAATACGACGGCTTATTTGTGCGGGCATCCTGACATGATCGCGAACAGCAAGGCGATCCTGAAGCGGCGCGGGTTTCTCGACAAGACTGGGGTTAAGGAAGAGATTTATTGGATTCCGGCTAAGTAGTCCTCAGTACCTGGTACCTATGTTGCTAGTAAACAGGCTCTCGACTAGGTGCCTGCGATCGAACTTCGTCGCTCCAGCAGCAGCACGTCTCTCCAAGTCTCGCCGAGTTTGCCGATGCGTTGCCTTCTCCCAACTTCGTGGAATCCGCAGGACCTGTGGATCGCGATGCTGGCAGCGTTTTCTGGAAAAATGCCAGCTTGCAGCGTCCACACACCGCAGCGCTCGGATTCTTCGATCAACGCTTTCAAAAGAACTGTGCCGACTCCACGGCCCCGCGCGGCAGCGGCCACGTAGACCGAAACCTCCGCAACTCCCGAGTAGACGCGCCGAGCGGAGACCGGGCTGAGCGCGGCCCAGCCTAAGATCTCACCGCGCCTGCGCGCGATCAGGCGGCAGTCCGGGCGATGGCTGCTGTCCCATTTCTCCCAGTCAGGGAGCTGGGTTTCAAATGTGGCCTGGCCGGTGGCGATGCCCTCAGCGTAGATTTCTCGAACCGCGAGCCAGTCTGAGGGTTGCATGGGTGTGATCTGGGAATCCATTGGCGAGTCTAGCTCTCGGCGGGCGCGAAGAAGACCAGGACCTCGAGTTCTTCGGTTATGTCGTAGAAGCGGTGGCCGATTTCTGCCGCTACGAAGATTACGCTGCCTCCGGAAACCTCGCGATCTTCGAAGCCGGCTTTGAAGCGGGCGCGGCCGCGGACCACGAAGTAGATCTCGTCCTCGCGATGCGGCTTCTGGTGGTCGGTTGCTCCGGCGGGCAGGACGTAGAGCCCGGTGCTCATGGCCGGCACGCGCAGAAACTCACGGTAGGGCCTGCCGCTCACGGAGCGCTGCTCGGCGATCTCAGGAAGAGTGGCGAAAAAGGTTTTCATACTTTTTCATCCCTCATACGCTTTCATCCTCATACTCTTTCATCACTTAAGCGAAGATGCCCCCGAAAATGAGATCGGTGAATTGCGGAATCAAGTTCTGCGCTTGCAGTTCGCCCTCCGGCTTATACCACTGATAAATCCAGTTGATCATGCCCAGCAGGGCGAAGGCGGCGGCGCGCGGGCTGACCTTGCCTTTTGCGCGGTGCTGACCTTTGTCCTGAACCTCTGTCATCAGGCTTTCGAGAAAGTGGATGTAATCCTTTTTGCGGATGTTGATGCGCTTGCGCAGGGCGGGCGGCAGGGGATGGTTTTCGTGCAGCATGACGGTGATTTCACGATCGCGGGGGCTGAGCACGACCTCGATGTGCAGGCGGATCAGGGCGCGCAGGCGCTCTTCGGGGTCGGCGATGCCGCGCACGGGATTCAGCACGCGCTCCTCGGTGATCTCCATGGCGTGGTTCATGATTTCGTAGAGGATTTCGTCTTTGCTCTGGAAGTGGTGGTAGAGGCCGCCTTTGCTGAGCTTGAGCGCGGCCGCAACGTCGTTCATGGAAGTCGCGTCGTAGCCGCGTTGCTGGAACAGGCGCGCGGCAGTGCGCAGAATTTCCTGGCGGGAGTCGACCACGGTCTCGCGGGTCATCGGGTGACATGGTAAACAGTTGCGCGCGGGATTGCCAATGGGCTGCTGGCTTTCAGCTTCAGCTTTCAGCTTCAGCTTCTGGCTTCTAGCCAGGGCTTGCCGGCAATTTTACTGGCCGTTTGTGTTGGGCAATGTTAGGTTTGTCCGAAACCAACGACAGGTTGGACCGCCAGCCGACACAAGCCAGGGCCCCGGATTAGGCCGAAATTTAGCAAGAGGTGACGAGATGCGAGTGGCAAGAAAGTGGTGCTGTCGTTACCTGATCAATCGTTACCTGATCAATCGTGACCTGATCAATCGTTACCTGATCAATGGCGCGGCGAGTGGATTATTTTTCTTTTTGCCGTGGGCCTGCTTTTCTCAAAGCGCGGTGAAACCTCAGCCAGACATTCCATTCGCCGACGATTTGAAAAAGTATCCCGGATTACTCGCGGAATTGGCGCACCTGGTAGAAGCTCTCAAGAATAATGTTCAATTCCCTCCGGTTCGCACCGAGAGCGCTTTATTGCCACGCCTGCCGATGGCAACCACCTATTATGTCGCCTTCCCCAATTACGGCGAGACCGCCCGCCAAACGGTGGAAACCCTAAGGCAGGAATTGCAGACGAGTACGGTGCTGCGGGACTGGTGGCAGCACGGCGACCTGAGTTCGGCGGGACCGAAGCTGCAGGATTTCCTGGAAAAATTCTATGAGGTCTCGCAGTACCTGGGCGATGAAGTAGTCGTGTCCGGCGAAACTGGCGGGATATACGAAAAGAGCGCCGCGAGTCAGAGGTTGCTTATCGTTGCGGAGCTGCGCAAACCAGGACTGAAGAAGGTTCTTGACCAGATTCTGAAGGAAAGCCCCGCCGCAACGCAGTCGGGGGTCCGCGTTCTAGATCTTCAGCAGTTGGCTGAGGCGAAAAACGGGTCTGGAGCAGAGCAACTCGCGGTGTTGGTTCGCCCGGATTTTGTCATCGCGGCCCAGAACCTCACGTCATTGCGGGGGTTCAATGCCTTTCTCGATGCCAAGACAACAAATTTTGCCTCGAAGCCTTTCGGACAGCGCCTGGCGGAGGCCTATCAAGGCGGCACTTCTGATCTGATGGCTGCCGATCTGCACACCATCATGAATCAGATTCCGCTTGGAACAGAGCAGAATCAAAAGATCTTCGATCGCACAGGTCTTAAAGATGCGAAGTATGCAGTCTGGGAGTATCAGCACCGGGCCCAAGGATCAGACAGCCAAATGGAACTGAGTTTCGTGGGTCCGCGCCATGGCATCGCATCGTGGCTTGCGGCTCCCGCGCCGCTTGGCAGCCTGGACTTTATCTCGCCGCAAGCCGCCATTGTGAGCAGCGTACATCTTAAGAATCTGGGAGAGATCTTCGATGAGATCGAAGACATCTCTGCCTCTTCGAATCCCGCCGCGCTCGCCAACGTTGCTCACATGGAGCAGGCGTTGCACATTAGCCTTAGGGACGACTTGCTGAGCCTGCTGCCCGGTGAAATCACCTTCGAAGCCGAGGGATTTGCCGAACCCAAACCTGACTGGAAGATCATTCTACGCACCGGCGACGCAGATCATCTGCAGCGAACGCTGGCGAAGGTGCTGGCGACGACGCCCTTCCGGGCAATGGAATTCGAGGAAGAGGGAATCACTTACCACTCATTATCCATTCCTTCTACCCCAAAGCCGATGGAGATCGTCTACACCTTTGCTGAAGGTTATCTGATCATCGCATCCAGCCATGAAACGGCGGCCGCGGCGATTCGACAGCACAAATCTGGCGAATCGTTTGCCAAGTCGGAAAAATTCACGGCATCTCTTCCCGCAGGATACCCGGCAGATGTTTCCGCCCTGCTATACGACGACCCTACAGCAGCGACAGCACTAAATCTGCGCCGCCTGTCGCCGGAAATGGCGGAGGCTTTTGCGCGGCTGTCTCCTCCCACAGCGCCCATCGTGTTTCGCGCCTACGGCGATGAGAGCGCGATCCGGGGAATCAGTACGAGTGGAGCGGCGGACGCCAGCATGATTCTGATGGCGGCGGCAATCGCCATTCCCAACCTGATGCGGGCGCGGATGGCGGCCAATGAATCCTCCGCTGTAGCCACCATGCGCACGGTAGTTGTGGCGCAGATCGGGTATTTCAGCACTTATCCTGCCCGAGGATACGCAACCGATTTGGCCACGCTTGGCCCTGACCCGCGCGGACCCAGTTTTCAATCGCCAGAGCATGCGAGTTTCATCGACGCTGCCCTGGGCAATGCGGGTTGCACCTCAGACGCATGGTGTCCCAAGTCCGGATACAATTTTCGCCTTGCCGCGGAGTGCAAGCTGGCGGCGCGGGGTTGTAAGGAATTCGTAGCCGTTGCCACCCCAACGGGCAGCACCACGGGGACAAGAAGCTTCTGTTCGACCTCGGACGGGGTCGTTCGCTTCAAAGTTGGTCCGCCTCTGACCTCTCCTATCGGCCCGTCAGAATGCCGCAAATGGGCTCCCGTCCAGTAAAGTGGGGCGGAACACTTCGCGCTTGACATGGGGCATGCGCGAAGGTAGCATTTCTTTAGTAACCGACCGACCGGTCGGTTTGCAGCAGAATATCCAAGAGGACGGGCTTCCGGGTTCGTCCCACTGTTGCCGGCGGGAGCCGGCGCTACAAGGAGCTTCCCAGTGGCTACTATTTTCTATGAACATGACGCGAACCCCGAGGCCCTGAAGGGCAAAACCATCGCCATCCTGGGCTACGGCAGCCAGGGACACGCGCAGGCGCAGAACCTGCGCGACAGCGGCTACAAAGTGCTCGTCGGCCTTGAGCCCAACCGACCCAGCGCACAGCAGGCTCGCGCCGATGGCATGGTGGTGGTAGCGCCGGATGAGGCCGCCAAGCGCGCGGACTGGATCCACGTGCTCACGCCGGATGAAACCCAGGCGGCCGTGTATGAGCAATACATCCAGCCCTACCTGCATCCCGGCAAGATTCTTGGCTTCTCGCACGGTTTCAGCATTCATTTCAAGACGATCGTTCCGCCCAGTGATGTGGACGTGGTGATGATCGCGCCCAAAAGCCCCGGCCACCTGCTGCGGCGGGTTTACTCCGAAGGGCGCGGGGTGCCATCGCTGATTGCGATTCAGCAGGATTCGAGCAAGCGGGCGCATGAGTTTGCCCTGGCTTACGCGCATGGCATTGGTTCGACCCGCGCGGGCGTGCTGCAGACTACGTTTCGCGAAGAAACCGAAAGCGATTTGTTCGGCGAGCAGGCGGTTCTGTGCGGCGGTCTGACTTCGTTGATCAAGAAGGGGTTCGAGACCCTGGTCGAAGCCGGCTACGCTCCCGAGATTGCCTATTTTGAGTGCCTGCACGAGATGAAGCTGATCGTCGACCTGATCTATGAAGGCGGCCTCGGACGCATGCGATATTCGATCTCGAATACAGCCGAGTATGGCGACCTGACGCGCGGCGAGAAGGTGGTGGGCGACACCACGCGGGCGGCGATGAAGAAGACCCTGGCCGACATTCAGGATGGAACGTTCGCTCGGGAATGGATCAAGGAAAACAAAGACGGCGGCTACCACTTTGCCGAGTTGCGGGAGAAAGAGCAGAAGCATCCGATCGAGATTGTCGGTGCGCAACTGCGCGGCATGATGAGCTGGCTGCCCGGTCGCGAAGCCAAGAAGCCGGCCGAGGCTCCAAAGCCCGCGCCGAAACAGGTCGTGAATGCTTAAGGGAGCAGAAATCGTTCTGCGCTGCATACGCGCCGAAGGGGTGGACCTGGTGTTCGGCTACCCCGGCGGCGCGATCATGCCGCTCTACGACGCGCTGGATGGCAGCGGAGTGCGGCACGTCCTCACGCGGCACGAGCAGGGTGCGGTGTTTGCGGCGGAAGGCTACGCGCGGGTTACGGGAAAAGTTGGCGTGGCCATGGCGACCAGCGGGCCAGGCGCTACCAACCTGGTCACTGGGATTGCGGACGCCAAGATGGACTCGGTTCCTCTGGTCTGCATTACGGGGCAAGTTCGAACGGCGATGATCGGTACCGACGCGTTTCAGGAGACCGACGTTTTCGGAGTGACGCTTTCGCTGACTAAGTGGAGCCGGCTGGTGCGCACGATCGACGAAATCCCGGATGCGATTGCCGAGGGATTCTATTGGGCGCGCAGCGGTCGTCCGGGACCGGTCGTCATCGACATTCCCACTGACATATTGAAAGCCAAGAAAGAATTCTCCGGCCCGGTGAAGTTTAAGCCACACGCCCGGCCCGCCGACGCGAAAGCCGAAGGCTCGTTCAGCGACACGATTGTGGCGTTGCTGCAAAGAGCGACTCGGCCGGTAGCGCTGGTCGGCGCAGGGGCAAAGCTTTCGGGAGCGATTCCGGAATTGCGGCGGCTGCTCGACGATTTGAATGTTCCTACCTTCGCCACCGTGCACGGACTGGGCGCCGTTCCTCCGCAATCGCTTTATTACCTGGGCATGGTAGGAATGCATGGGACGCGCGCGGCTAACACCGCTCTTCATGAAACTGATTTGCTGATGGTTTTTGGAGCGCGTCTGGATGATCGCGTGACCGGCGATCCCACGCGGTTTGCGCCCAACGCAAAGATCGTCCACTTTGAGATTGATCCGGCGCAACTTGACCGCGTGCGAGCCTGCGATTTGCCGGTGATTGGCAACCTGGCCGACACGATTCCGGCGTTTCACGCGGAAGTACGCAAGGCTTCCCTGCCCGACTGGAGCGGCTGGCGCGCCGTGGCCTGCGGAGCGGAGCGGGCGGAGCTTGATCCGCGAGGGCTGGCGCAGCCGACCATTCGTTTTCTCGACGAGCTTTTCAGCCGCCTGCCGCAGGATAACGTGATCATCGCCGATGTAGGCCAGCATCAGATGTGGGCGGCGCAGCGTTACCGGTCTTCCTCGCCGCGCGGCTTTATCACTTCGGGCGGCCTGGGGGCGATGGGTTTCGCCCTGCCCGCCGCCGTCGGCGTGCAACTGGCGAAGCCGGATACTTGCGTGCTTTGTGTTTCCGGTGATGGCGGCTTCCAGATGAATATTCAAGAACTGGCCACGGTGCACCGGCTCGGGCTCCCTGTAAAAATGGTGATCGTCGACAACAAATATCTCGGCATGGTGCGGCAATGGCAGCAACTCTTCTATGAGCGCAACTATGCCGAAACTGATTTGAGCGATAATCCGGATTTTGTCGAGATTGCCAAGGCGTACAAGATTCACGGGTGGCGGCTGAACGAGGCTGCCATGGTGGAGTTTCCCGTGTCGGCCGAGACCGGGGATCTCATCGACAATTTTCTGCGCTCGCCGGGGCCGGAGTTGCTGGTGTTTGATTGCGCCCCTGAAGCGAACGTCTATCCCATGGTTCCGGCGGGAGCGGCATTGTCCGAGATGGTGTTTGGGGACGAATAGGAATTGAGCGATTGTGTGATCGGGCGATTGTGCGATTGAAAACCTCTGACTACAACGGTTTTTCAATGACCCGATGACTCAATCGCTCAATGACTCAATCTAGTTTAGGGAGCGACCATGCAGGTTTTTCACATCCGTTATCGCAACGCGCAGGGCACGCTGATGCGCATCCTCAACGCAGTTTCGCGGCGCGGGCTCGATCTCACTACGGTGCATGCTGAGGGCGCAGGGCAGGATTACGCAGTCACCATGCTGCTGGAAGTTAACCCCAAGCAGATCGGGCAGCTTTACCGCGAGTGGTATGCGATCGTCGATGTCATCGAGGTGCGCTCGCGGGCGGTCTTGCATGAGCAGGAAGTGCCGGCGTGGGGAGCGCATCCGCCAGCTTCGGAGAGCATTGGGGAGCGGTCGTCCCGGGCAGCGCTCGCTTAAGCTGTGGTTTCGAGTTTTTTCCGCCCAACCCTCAACGTGTCATCCCTAACCTTGAGCTTGTCACCCCGAACAGAGCGACGGATATTGGTTCGTGCCTGCATCACTAGTATCGCCCTGCGGGCAGAAACTAAGATCTCCCTCGCTTCGCTCGAGATGACGACTCATGTTCTAATCTTTCCTAGTGGATCTCGCTAATCATGGATCTTAAACATCGCAGCCGCGGAATTACTGATGGGCGCGACCGGGCTCCGGCGCGCTCCATGTTCAAGGCCATTGGCTTCACTGACGCCGATCTCGGCAAGCCGCTGATCGGCGTGGCCAACACATGGATCGAAACCATGCCCTGCAACTTTCACTTGCGCCGCCTCTCCGCCACATTGAAAGAGGGCATTCGCGCCGCCGGCGGCACTCCCATGGAGTTCAACACCATCGCCATCTCCGACGGCGAAACCATGGGCACGGAAGGCATGCGGGCTTCGCTGGTCAGCCGTGAACTGATCGCCGACTCGATTGAACTGGTGTGCCGCGGACAATTGTTCGACGCTGTGGTGTGCGTGGTGGGTTGCGATAAGACGATTCCGGCCGCGGCCATGGCGCTGGCGCGTCTGGATCTTCCCGGCCTGGTGCTCTATGGCGGCACCATCGCGCCCGGCAGCTATCGCGGCAAGGACGTCACCATTCAGGATGTGTTTGAAGCCGTGGGCGCAAATGCTGCGGGAAAAATTACTGACCAGGAATTGCACGACCTCGAAAACGTGGCCTGCCCCGGCGCCGGCGCCTGTGGCGGCCAATATACAGCGAACACCATGTCGACGGTGATGGAGATGATCGGGCTCTCCCCCATGGGCTTCAACAGCGTACCCGCGATGGACGCGCGAAAAGACGAAGTCGCATTCCGCTGCGGTGAAGTCGTGCTGAACCTTCTAAGAGCCGGGATCCTGCCGCGCCGCATTTTGACCCGAGCGGCTTTTGAAAACGCGATCGCGTCCGTAGCCGCGACCGGCGGCTCGACCAACGCCGTACTGCATCTGCTGGCGATCGCGCGCGAAGCCGGCGTTGCGCTCGAGATTGACGACTTCCAGCGAATCAGCGAGCGCACTCCGCTCCTCGCCGATCTTAAGCCTTCCGGAAAGTACGTTGCCGCGGACGTCGACAAAGCCGGCGGCATCCCCGTCATCGCCAAACGCCTGCTCGATGCCAAGCGTGCCGACGGTTCCACCCTCACTGTGACCGGCAGAACATTCGCCGAGGAGGCCAACGACGCAAAAGAAACTCCGGGTCAGCCCGTCATCGCGCCGCTCGATCGTCCGCTGAAAAAAACCGGAGGGCTCGTCATCCTGAAAGGAAATCTTGCGCCCGAAGGCTGCGTGGCCAAAATCAGCGGGCATGAGCGGCTGGAACAGCGCGGACCCGCGCGGGTTTTCGATTGCGAAGAAGACGCCATGACCGCCGTGACCTCAAAGAAAATCAAGGCCGGCGATGTCGTCGTCATCCGCAACGAAGGCCCCAAAGGCGGGCCGGGCATGCGCGAAATGCTAAGCGTGACCGGCGCGATTGTGGGCGAAGGCTTGGGAGCATCTGTCGCTCTGCTGACTGATGGCCGGTTCAGCGGCGCGACGCATGGACTCATGGCTGGCCACGTCTCTCCGGAAGCCGCGCTGGGCGGCCCCATCGCCGCGGTGCGCGACGGAGACATGATTCACTTCGATATCGGCAAGCGGCTCCTCGAGGTTGAGATCAGCGACGAGGTTCTGCGCCGGCGCATGAAAGAGTGGAAGCCGCCGCAGCCGCGCTATCCCACCGGCGTATTCGCCAAGTATGCGGCCCTGGTCTCATCCGCCTCGCAGGGAGCGATTACCCGGCCGCCGCAATGAACTATGCGCGCTGAATTACAGTGGATTTGAAATAAATCAGGGAGCGGCGTGACCGCTCCCTTTGTTTTTCAGCGTTCTTCCAAAATGCCGCCCTCAATCACTCTACTTCGCGCAACCCGGGCTGAAGGCGGTCAGCACGTTCGCCTTTGCAGAGATCGCACAAAAGTACGGTGTAGTGCTCGAACCCCACGAGAAGTATTGCTGCTCGGCAGATTGGTCCGAGTCGAGGGAGGTGTTGTAGTCGAGCGTGTCCACGTGGTGTCCGGTATTCGACTCGAAACTGGAGTAGGTCGGCCAATTGTTCTTCCACGTGGTCACAGACGACTCGTAGGTCTGAGTCGCGTTCGTGGTCAGGTCCGTATCTCCACTCGACGCCACAAATTGGTTGAGATCCAGGATCAGCGGGAAATTGAACGACTGGTTGGTGACGGTGGTCTCGCCTCCGCCTGATGTTGTGGTCGTTGACCACACTGACGAACCGAGCGAAATGTTTTCCAAATACGTTGTAGCCGTTATGTCGTAATACTGGTTGTTGAAGAAGTTGACATTCTGCTCGACCTTGGTTGTCACCTTGCCGTGCGAAGTATTGACGTAGCCCGTGATCGTAAAGCTGCGGTCGGATTTCAGGTTGACCGTGCCCTTGGTGAAAGTGGGCTGCACGTTCAGGTTCTTGGTGACCACCGGAGAGGGCGCCGCGGTCAGTGTATTTTGAGTGACTGCGCCGGTAACCTGCGTACTGCCGGAGTCAAGATAGAGCAACAGCGATGCGGTCGCTGAGAAATAGTCGTCGGCGTTGTATACGCTGAGCGAAACCGTGTGCGGCTCGCCATTGCTCAGCACTCCGGCGAACGGTGTGAGGTCCACCCGATAAGGCTTGAAGTTCAGCGTTTGCACACCGGGAATCGGGGACCATAAATAAGGATCGATCCCACCCGTGAAAATCCACGGAGAAACCGGCGCCACGCCCGCAGGCTTACCGTCGATGGTGATCTCAGTCTCGCGGAAGCCGGTATTGCCGCAGTTCTCAAGTTCCGCGGCAACGTCGTTGGCTACGCAGGTGTACCAGAATTCATCATTCGACTGGCTTTGGGAATAGACATCCAAATAAGCCTTCTCCACGTTTGTGGGCAAGGTGAAAGTGCTGGAGAGCGTGCTGGAAGTTGAATTGAGTGTGACAGTTCCGCCAGAAGCGCCGCCGGACAGCGCGAACACCCGGTCAGCGGCTGCGGGCGGCTTCTCGCCCCTGGCCAGCGGGTAGAACTCCAACTCTGCCGAAGCATAGATCGTCGAAGTAAGCCCGCAGCACAAAGTGTTCCCGATGTTCGCCTGACCGGTTTGCGCGGCATAGAAGATTGAACTGTAATCGGTAAGGTCGTTCTCGATATGCCACGACGGACCGATGTTCGAGGGCTCAGCCGTGGTGCCGAAATAAATGTTGACCGGACCCAGCCAGAAATTAGCGGTGCGGTCGTATTGAATGCCGGCGTTCAGGCTGATGTCGGCTTCCAGCACCACCTTGGCCCAGGGACCGGGACAGTCGGCGGGCGGAGCGTAGCTGAAGTTCTCCACGTTGAAATCATAGAACTGCGCGCCGCTGAAGAGCTGCACTACGCAGGGCGTGGTCGAAGGGCGCGTCACATTGGGATCAGCCGTCACGGTATTGGCCGATCCAATCACATACGGGCCGGAAGCCGAAGCGAACGGAATGAAGACCGTAACTACCAGCAAAAGCGGAAAAACAATTCGCGCCAGACGAAACCCTCGGGGCATTGAAATCCTCCTGCGAGATTGCGGCAAAACCCTTGCCAGCCGCCGCATTGCGGAAGCGGCAACCAGTGCAGCCGGGCTAGCGACGGGCGCAGCGACGGGTGCAGTGACGAAGTATGCCGCGTCCCTCCGGAGCAAGTCAACTGCAGATAAAAGTCTCTAATGGCAGGCTGGGCGCGGATCTCGGGCCGCTCGTGCTTTCCCTCCCTCGATCGGGCCACGCCAAGGCACGTTCGTGGCGTTCCCAAGGCTGACGATGAACGCTACACTAGGCGAGCCTTGCTTGCATCAGCTAAAAAACTTTCAGGGGTTCAAGGCATTAAAAGCTTATGGCCGCTCATAGTGAGCCTCTCCCGGCGAAGAAGCGTTTAGATTCCTGGAAGGAAATTGCCGCCTTCTTTGATCGCGACGAGCGCACTGTCAAACGTTGGGAAAAAGAACGCGGGCTTCCGGTGTACCGCGTGCCGGGTAGCGTCCGCGGTGGCGTCTTTGCTTACGCCGACGAACTGGCGGAGTGGCTGCAGGCTCCTCATCATAACTGGGGGCCCGTCGAGGTCACTGCCGCAGTAGCCACTTCTGGCGCCGCCGATCGGGGCCGAACCGCCGCGGCTACGGTGCTCACCATTCAGGCTGCGGATGATGTTCCCCGCCCAACTCTTCGCCTTGCTCCGCCGGCGCCTCCTGTGGATGGGACCAGAGCTTTCCTATGGTTCCTGCCCGTGGTGCTGATCACCGGCTCTTTCCTGGCTCTTTCGTTCAGCCATCGCGAACCCCGGTACAAGAATGCGCTGGCTGCTCCGCAGCCGCCCAGCGCCGAGGCTCAGGATCTCTACCTCAAGGGCCGCTACCATTTCGAGAAGCGTACGCCCGACGATCTGAACCAGGCGGTCGATTTCTTCACTCAAGCCATCGTGAACGATCCCGCCTATGCGGCGCCCTACGTAGGCCTGGCCGACAGCTATAACCTGCTGCGAGAGTTCAGCGTCATGCCTGCGCAGGAGGCCTTTCCGCGCGCACGGGCGGCCGCCGCCAAAGCTGTGGAACTCGACCCCAACTCTGCCGAAGCCCACAACTCGCTCGCTTTCGCCAGCTTCTGGGGATTCTTCGACGTGGGCACGGCCGAGCGCGAGTTCAAGCGAGCGATCGAATTGAATCCGGGCTTGCCCCGCGCCCATCATTGGTACGCCACGTTCCTCATTGAGACGGGGCGCATTCAGGAGGGACTACAGGAGATCGAGCGCGCGCGGCAACTCGATCCTTCTTCCACTCCTATCCTCGCCGACAAAGGGTGCATTCTCGCCGCGGCGGGAAAAACGGAAGAAGCCAGAGCGCTGCTGACGCAACTCGCCGTCTCGCAGCCTGCCTTTGTTCCTCCACACCGCTATCTGGCAGAGGATATTTATTTTCGCGAGGGGAATTACGTGGGATACCTGACGGAAAGCGCGACGGTCGCGCGTCTGCGCCACGATGCCAGGGCGCAGAAAAGCATCGACCGGGAGAAAGCAGCCTACGCAAGCGCCGGACGCCGTGGACTCCTTGAGCAGATGTTGGCGACCAGGCGGGAATCATTCGACCAAGGCACCGGTTCGGCCTTCGACGTGGCCGACGCTTACGCAGCGCTCGGCCAGGATCTCGATGCCCTGAAATATCTCGACATCGCCTGCCAGCGCCACGACCTTCGACTCACCACCCTCACCACCAACGGCGAATTTCAACGCCTGCACCAGAACCAAAAGTTCCGCCAAGTCGTAGCCAAGGTCGGCCTCCCGCCAGTCCAGTAAGGAGGCGGCCCAGTAGGCACAAACGCAACGTGCCGCATGTTGGCTATCGCTACGCGCTCGCGTGTTGTGCGATCGTTCACCACTGCAAACAGGAGATGAATTTGCAGTACTCACGACTTTCGGAGATTTCTTCCTGGGGGCTTGACCCCGGTTGTTCGGAGATGCATACTGGTTGGTATGTTGCAGGCTAGACGAAAGCCGAAGCGCGGGACGGCCACATCACGCGATCCAGCGCGCACACGCGAGCGCCTGCTGAGAGCCGCCTTTCAAGAAATGTACCGCTCAGGGTTCCGGAGCGCTGACCTGGATGCAATTCTGGCGGCAGCTGGCGTCACCAAGGGTGCCTTGTACTATCACTTTGAGAACAAGGAAGCCCTCGGCTATGCAGTCGTGGACGAGGTCATCGCAAGTATTACCCGCGAAAAGTGGGCGTGGCCTTTGCAGAACTCGAAGAATCCCATTGATGGCTTGATCGGCATCGTTCAGGGCACGTCGTTCAGGCCGGAGGATGTCGAGTGCGGGTGCCCGCTGAATAACCTGTCGCAAGAGATGTCCCCGCTTGATGAGGGGTTCCGAAGAAGGACGGCGAAGATTTTTGAAGACTGGAGCGATGCCATCGCTGCGGCATTGAAGCAGGGACAAAAACTTGGGCTGGTGCGGAGGGACGTAGACACGGGCGAAACAGCTACATTCCTGATCGCCGCGTACGAAGGTTTCACCTCCTTGGCAAAGAATTCTCAAGATGTACGGGTGCTGCGAGCCGGGCAAAAAAGCGTGATCCGTTTTCTAAAGTCGCTTCGCGGGAGAAGCGGCCGGACTAAAGGGCGGTTGGTCAAAGCTGGCTAGCCAGCAGGCCTCAGGGCATCCATTTTAAGTCGCATAACATCCATACCGGTATGTATGACTCCAGAATGAACACCCTGAACATAGGTCCGGCCGGACTTCCAGTCTCGAGTTCAGAACGCGTTGGCGATTCTCTCGTTGGCCACCGGATGCAGCATTCGCATGTAGTTTCGAGCGCAGCGCGCGACACCGAAGAACAAACTGCGATATTGAAGGAGGCTTTCCCGGGGTTGCAGGCGCTTGCGAAGCTGGAGTCTCTCCGGGTGGCGATCAAAGTCAGGGGAAAGATCCTTTTTATCCATCTGGGCGACGTAGTCTCCGTTCAGGCTCAGGGAAGCCACGTGTTGCTGCATCGGGACACGAGTTCGTATTTGCTTCGTGAATCGATTTCGGTGGTGGCCGACAAACTCGGGCCTTACGGGCTCATTCGCATCCATCGCTCGGTTTTGGTGAATGCGGCGTTTGTGGAAGGGATCAGACCGTATTCGACGGGAGAATATGGTCTGCAGATAAAAGGCGGAAAGGAATATACGGTCACCCGCACTTACAAGAAGAATCTCAAGTTCCTCGCGAAGTTCTGGTTCGGCACTGGCGACTTTTTTTCCGGTTAAATTGGTAGCCCGGGTTGTTACATTGCAGGCTTTTGTATCGAACGGTTAAGTCGGATTCAGTTACCACGCTTAACGATTGGGTTCGACACTTTGAATTCGACACTATGACCACCACGAGACCGCTGGGCGCGTGGTTCCCTTTGGGCGATGCGTCCCTCCGGCCTCCTGACAGCAACTCCAGTCTGTATGGCGGAGAGGAGAATCGACTATGACAATGATCGCAATGTCGCGCCGGAGCCTGCTCCAAGCGGGAGCGTGCGCACTGGCAGGAGCGGCCTTTACGGGAGTGGCAAGCGCGCACGCATCGACAGGGCTGAGTACGGCCAAAGAGGAGGTCATCCGTAGGTGGTATGCGGCGTGGGAGAAGAAGGATTGGGGCCCCGTTGATGCTCTGCTGGCCGACAATTTCACCTTTTCAAGCGCGGCCGGCGACGACCACATCAGTAAGAGCGTCTTCAAAACGCGATGCTGGGAGACACAGATCGACTTTATCGAACGGTTTGAACTGGAGCAGGTCATCGGAAACGGCAATCAGGCATTTGTAAAGTATCTCTGCCACACCAGGAACGGTAAGTCATTCCGCAACGTGGAATATTTGCGAGTCACCGATGACAAGGTCGAGTCCATCGAGTGCTATTTCGGTGCGCAATCCAGCTTTCCGTCTGCAGTGAGCAATGGGCAGAAGTGACACCGACTGGGTTATAGCGGAGATACTCGACGAGCCACGGAGGAGTTTGTGGAAAGCACCAGCGCGCACGTTCAGGAAGTTGTGAAAGCTGCTGAAGAAGATCTGCGACAACTCATGCAGCAGCGCGCTGACATTGTGAAGCGGATTAGCACAATAAAGCAAACGATTGTGGGACTGGCCAACATATTCGGCGATGATTGGCTGGGCCAGGAGCTGTGGGAATTGGTCGGCCGGAAAGACGGAGCACGGCAGCAGGGATTGACCAAGTCTTGCCGCACGGTGCTGATGGAGGCTAACCGCCCACTAGGTGCCCAGGAAGTATGTGAACAGCTTCAGGGACGCATTCCGATCGTATTACTCCACCACAAGGACCCTGCTGCCTCCGTTACCACGGTGCTGAACCGGCTAGTGGCGTATGGCGAGGCCCAAAAAGTGCGTGATGGAAATGGGCGACGGGCTTGGCAATGGTACGATCAGGGGCGTACTGACGTGAGTGGTAATTGTTAAGGGTAAGCCGCCGTTGGAGTCGCAGCTTTGTGAATCGATTCTGCCTACGCCGCTGCGCGCGATGTCCTGCGGAACCTCAGGTCAGGTAGACAAACCGCAGGGCCACGCCAATCCGCAAAAGTCTTCGCCAGCGATCACGAACCGGCGATCAGTTCCGCACCCAGTGTAGCCAGGACTATATCTTCGTTCGAAGATAGGCCGCTGACCGCGACCGCTCCGACCACTTCGCCATTTTTCCAGACTGGAATGCCTCCGCCCCAGCCCACATAGTTCGGGTCGCCGTAGTAGGCGATGTCATGACCCTTTTCCGGATGTTTGACCTTCTCACCGATTTCCCGGGTCGGCTTGCGTTCGCGCGCGGCCGTCCAGGCCTTGTTCATGGCGATGCGGATGGATGAGACCGGAGCGCCGTCCATGCGGGCGAAACAGATCAGGTCGCCATGCGCATCAGCGACCGCGACCGACGCGGCCTTCTGCATCTGCGAAGCTTTTTCTACGATGAGATCGACCGCGCGTTTGGCTTCGGAATGGTCGATGGTGTGGAGCGTTCTCATAGATGGAAAGGCTGCAGCCATCAGCTGAAAAAAACTCGTAAGCCCGCAACAAAAGTACGGGCGGGAAAGTTAAACTTTCCCGCCCGCGGAAGCTACTCTGCGCGCTTAGAATTCGAACTTCAAAGCAAACTGCACTAAGCGTTCAGGAACTCGGTTCGGAATTCAATCCCTGCTCTTTCGCCGATGTTCGTCCTCTTGAAAATGGCGAAATCGAAGTTGTTGATTCCGGGTCCGCGAAGCGAGGAGTCAACCCGCGCTTCGGTGCCCGGCCCAAAGTCTGGCGGGGCCACAAAGCAGCTCGTGTTGAACCACAGTGCTGGACTGCCAGGATACCCGACAACATTTCCGCCGCCGGATTTCTTGTCGCAGCCCGACACAACGTCAGGACGGATGTTCGCTACTCCAAGATTTGCCGCTTCCAGCGCAGTCGTGCCGGAATAACCAATCTTCAACGGGAAGCCGCGTTGGAAGGTAGTGATGCCGTCAACCCCCCAGCCGGAAACGAAGCCGTTGGCTATTCCCGTCAGGTTGGAGATAAACGGCTTGCCGTGCCCGAAGGGAAGGTCTAGAACGTAGCTGATCACAAGGCGCTGTGAAACATCCTGAGCCGAAAGGGACCTTTCTCCTCTCAAGTTGTTCCAGTCCTGCACGCCCGGAACTCCGCCGGTCGGGCCTTCGAGCCAGCTTGTCAGAGTATCCGTGTTGCTGAGCAGCTTGGCATTCGTGTATGCGACCAGCAGCGTGCCGCCGCCCTGGAACCGGCGCGTCACAGTAGCTTGCAGAGAGTTGTAGCTGCTCTCACAGCATCCGTAGCCTTGCAGGGCAAGTCCGTTGTATTGCGGGTAGGGGCGTTCCAGCTGACCCGCCGCAACCGTTGCTCCGTTCAGAGACGGATTGGGGTTCGTGCCGTTGGGATTCGCCACCGACACGCCCATCGGGTTAGCAACCTGGGTCGTGAGTGCGGCCCCCTGAGACCACAAGGTGTCGTTAAGCTGGTCAACGTTGGTGTTGTACTGTTCCAGGTGAACGCCCATTGAACCAGCATAGGCCACATCTGCGAAGAAGCCGGCAGGCAGCTGGCGCTGGAGGTCGAGGTTCCACTGTTGGACGTAACCGTATTTCGGGCCATCGTGGCCATTGATGCCGTAATACGGAGCCAAATTGGGGCTGCCGTTGAAGGCCGCGAAGCTTGATACGTTGGCAGCGAAAGGAGCGAGAGTGGTAGTTAACGGCGCAAAGTTGCGTCCGGGGGGTGGGAGGATGCCTGAGTTTCCAAAAGGTCCTGTCTGGGTGCAGCCGAAGGCATCAGGTCCCCTCGGGGTAAACACTGACCCGGCCGCGCCGTATGAGCAGAAGTCCCCATCCAGCATAGCAGTAGGAGTGATGAAGGAGTCGGTCGTAGCGTGCAGTGGCGTGCTGGCAAGGTTTACGAAGTCGTTGTCGGGGTTGAGCCCGAACGAGACGTAATTGGGAATGTAGAAGATGCCGTAGCCGCCGCGGATAACGGTTTTCTGATCCAGGGCGTAGGCGAAGCCGAGCCTCGGAGAGAACGCCTTCTTATCCATCGGGATGTTATTGCTGCCGCTGTTGCGACCGGTTCCGACGAGGAACGCATCGCCCTGGCAAGCACTTCCAATCGTTCCGCCGCAGCCGGTGACGGTGCCATTCGTCGCCAGGGGATCCCAGTAGGACAGCCGATTGTAGGCGTCAGACCAGGTACCCTGCAGTTCATAGCGAAGGCCGAAGTTCAACGTCAACTTGCTCGACAAGTGGAATGTGTCGTCGACATACAAAGCGCGATAGACTTGCAAGCCCTTGGTCTGGGCAGGAACCTGCGCCACACCTTCCGTCTGGTTGACGAAGTTTCCCTCGTTTTGCGACAGGCCGAGCACGAAGTCGGCGAAGGCGAAATTGGAGTTGGTGACGTCGTTTACGCCTCCAGCGGGGGTTGTCCAGTTTCCTCCAAACGCGAATGCGCCGCTGGCGATGTTGGTCTGGAAGTAGTTGTCATATCCCCACTCGAACTGGGCGCCAGTCTGTATGGTGTGCTTGCCTCGGATCAGCGTGAACGCAGGCGACAGGTTGTACTGCGTATTGTGATCACCGATCGCGCTGTTGCCCTGTGACTTTCCGACGTCGTTATTAAACGGGAAAGCCGGTGTGGGTGGAGTCCGCATCGAACTCGGCGGACTGTTATAAGTTGACGGCCAGCCCAGGGTCGTGAGGTCAAACCCTGAGAGCAGCGGTTGACGTCCATAGACGAAGCGGCTTCCCGCAATGTTCACGTCGAGAATGGTTGTGGGTGTGAAAATGTGGTTGACGCCGACAGCGAGCAACTTGCTGTGATATTTCTCTGCGCAGCGGTCATCGCAGAG
>JBEKWP010000077.1:0-44018 GCA_049512915.1 Candidatus Sulfotelmatobacter sp. | reverse complement strand
CGCGGAACTGAGGAGTCTTTTGCTTTGGGGCAGTTTCTCCGGCACATATTTCTCTGGCAGGAGACGCAACCGGGTTTCACTGGTGTTCTCGAGGGGGCGTTCCATCACTCGGAGCTACGATGCGGGAACTCCAGGAAACTAATTCTTAATGATCAATGATCAGGGGAAAGGAGTTTTTCTGTGAGAGAGAAGGGTACAGTAAAGTGGTTCAACGGGGCGAAGGGATATGGATTCATCCAGCGCTCCACGGGAGAAGACGTGTTCGTGCATTTCTCCGCCATTCAGGAGAACGGCTACCGCTCGCTGAACGAGGGTGAGACCGTGGAGTTCGATCTGCTCAAAGGCCCCAAAGGCTTTCAGGCGGGCAACGTAGTCCGCGCTTAACCTGCCGGTACTGCAATTACAGACCCTCCCGTTTGCAGCGGGAGGGTTTCTTATTGATGCTCCCGGCAAACCGGCTTGTCATCCTGAGGCCCGCGTTATTTGCGGGCCGAAGGACCTCTGTGCTCGCCGGCGACCGTGTGGATTTCCGCCGTGAAATAAATCTCGCGGGCAGACGTGGGAGAAGCTTTTGATAGACGCGATACGCGCTTGATTCGGGGTATCCCCCTCCCCCCTGGGTCTAGTGGAATCACCACGTTAGCAAGAAATTTCCCGCAAAATCCGCATGGCAAAGAACTTAGATACTAAAATCCGTGAAACAAAGGACTTAGAGCGCGATGACTTGCTGTGTAGCAGACCGTCACGGCCTCGACCATAATCGCTGATTTGAATTGAGGGGGCAAGGTCAGACGTCACAACGGGGTTGTGGAAAAGACAGAGCCACTGGGCGAGGTCCGTGGTGCCGCGGCAGGAGCAGGGCTAAAGCTTAAATAGTGATCGCAAGGAATTGTCATCAACGTGGCTATTGTTCGCCAGCCAATGGACAAATTCTCTGGGGCTGATGTGTGCCGGCTTTTGAATCGCCTTTTTCTCAAGGCCGGATTCAAGGTCCGCCTGTTTGCCCGTATTCGCGATTACCGTCCACGTCTTCGTCTTCATTGTGCTCCTTATCTCTATCGACTGGATCTCTGTCGACTGGCGCTCCATGCTTGCAAGTACCCATCATCTCCCTTCCAACGATTCCGCGATAGTGACTGAAGTTCGCTCGCGGGCGACCCTATGTCCGGCGTAATTCAGTGATGAGACCGTTTTCAAACAAACTGGCTCACTGTGCGGCGACGCCAAGGCTGGATCGGTGTTTACTTACAGCGCTGGCTGGCTGATCGTGGCTGTGCGTGAAACGTTGCCGGGCGGCCAGCTTTTGCCGTGCACGAATCTCTTTCATGCGTTCCATCTGCTGTGGACGACGCCCCCACTCGGTCTGCCTTTCGGCAGGTTGGCCAAAGAGCTCGGGGTTCTGATAGAAACCGCGCTCGCGGGCTGGCTTCGACTGTTCGACGATCAGTGGGTGGGCTTTGGCAAACGCGTCTTGCCGCACGGCCGTGATTTGCCAGGAGATCTTCGTGTTCGTGGCATCGCTCGCGATCTTGAACTGACCGTGTTCGACTTCCTCGGCAATCCAGGCCTGCGCCCTGCGCCCGATGACCGTCAACTGGTATCGAAAATCGGCGTTCTCCGCTTCGAACCAATCCGGCAGCTTGACCGTCGCGGTGCCAAGCTCGTCGGTGACTACATTGCCAGTGTAGATATTCATCATCTCCGACGATTCCACCGAAGCGTGAAGCAGGTATTTGTTCGCGGGATCGAGCGGGTGGTCAATCTTGAAGTCCTTGGCTCCCCCGAAGACGGTGCCAGTTACTTCTATGTTGCCGTCGAAGTATCCGGCATATGCTGCGGCTCCCACTCCGCCAACGCCGCCGGTTGCGTAGATGCCGTAGCCAGCTGGCCCGCTGCTGCTCTCTGGGGTGAATCCGCCATAGAAATCACCTCCATCGCCGGCAAAGTCGTAGTCAGCGTTGCCCACCCCGTCACCGCCGACCGCATAGATGCCATCCGACCCGTTCGCATCGGTCACACCGGTGGGCGCCTCGCCGAAAGCCCCGATGGCTGCAGCTTCTCCGTTGCCCGGCAGAGGCACCGAAGTCACTACGAGTTGCTCGAAAAAGTCATTGGGATCGGTGTCCTGAGTCCCAATGTTGACCCGCCCGTTGCTGCCGATATTCATGTTAAGGGCAAGACCCTGGTTAGGCCCGGCGAAAGTTTGGTCGTTGTTGGATTCGAACCAGAGGCTATCTCCGTAGCCGCCATCGCCGAATGCCTCGATGCGGCTGCTGGGGTTGTAGGTTCCGCTGGTGGAAGGTGCGTAAGTATTGAAGTCGATTGATGAACCGCCGAAATTGCCGCTTCCGAGATTGTTGGTGAGGGTGAGGCTCGGCCCCAGCGCCTCGGGTGCGCTGGCCTTCACCGTTTGATTGGCAGTGAAGACGTTGGCTGCACTCAGCTGCGGAACCTTTGTTGTGTCGAGGTTGAGTGTGACTTTACCGCCGGTGCCGCCGCCGGTGAGGTCGGTGCCGGCGGTGACTCCGGTGATAGTGCCAGTGCCCGTAGGTGCGACGCAGTTCCAGGTGGTGCCGCTGTATTCCAGGATCTGATTGGCCGCACACGGCTTCAGCCCGATGGTATACGTACTACCCAGGGTCATGGCCCCGGGGGTAATTACTCCGCCGGCGGCGTTGGCGTTCAAAGTAATCTTCGAGTCGGCCAGCATGGCGTTGGTGATTCCGGCGGCCGGGACTTTCAGGGTGAGCGTTCCTGTGGTCCCTCCGCCGGACAATCCGCTGCCGGCCGCGGTGGTGATGCCGGTCAGCGTTCCTGCGCCGGGGAAAGTTTGCCCTGTCGCGAACGTGACGATGCCTTTGCTGCCGATCTTCAATCCGGTCTCTGATGGCGTTGCGGTTCCCGTGCCGAACAGCAGGTTCAGCGTGGCCGAGGGGGCCGTGGTGTCGTTCGCTGCGGGCTCGGCGTGCCAGCGGAACGTCTGATTCACCGCCGCAGCACTTGTGCTGTTGTAGGAGGATGCCACAAAATTCAGCCCTTGCGAGACATCGCCGGCTGTGGCCGTGGCCGTGCCCGTGGCCGGAAGATTCAGCGTGCCGCGGATGGTGCCGGCGCCGTTGACGTCGAGTTGAGTGGCGGGAGTGGTGGTGTCGATGCCGATCTTGCCGGTGGTCCCGCTACCGGTCTGAAATACCGACGAATCGATGAGGGTTGCGGCTCCGCTGAAGATTGGGAGATAGCCGGTTGTGCCGCCGGTGGTGGTCACGTCGGTCGCGGCTAGTGGCGTCACAGCTTCAGCTGTGCCGCTCGGCGTCGCTGAGTTGATGACCGGCGGCGGGGCCAGCACGAAGGCTGAGGCCGGAAGTCCGCCGAGGGTTTCTGCATCGCCTGCTTTGAGGGCATAGGGAGCGCTGACCAGCAGCACGCGCGGCTGCTCGGCTTGCCCGGAGACTTGCACTCCGACCCAGCGCGCTTGTTCAGAGGTGAATAACTCTGCCGGTAGGCCGTCGGGCTTGGTCGAGCCCAGCAGAACCGTGTAGTGGCCGCCGCTGTCGGCGTTTGCGTTCTGCGTCTCCAGCCAGAGGGGAGCGCCGCCGGTCTTCTCGGAGTACAGAGCGAAGGTGATGCCGACGACGCCGGTCAGAGGATTGCCATTGAGGTCCTTGACCGTGCCGCCGAAGCGGACCAGGCGAGGCAGGGACGATGTGTTTGGCGCGGAGGTCTGGGCGACGGTCAATGAAACCAGCGACAACAATCCAATCACAACGCACGCGAAGCGGAGCTTCATCGGAATTTCTCCTTCGAGGGAAAGCGAATCCTGGGCTCGCCGGGGGCATGAATGCTTGGTAAAAAACCCCGGGATCAGGCTCTGGGCAGCCGAGAAAAGAGTGGGCGCACCCAAAACGTGCGGAGGATTATGTTTGCGGGTCGATGCTTTGTCAAGCTGCAAGTAATTGCAGTCGTAAGAACGTGGGTCGGTGCGCAGCTCACAGGGAGGGTTGGCGTAACATCCCTACTACGCTCATTGACCAAGCCAGAGGATCTTCGAGTGATTCACAGTACGTACATCCGAAGCATCCACCAGACAAGGAATATCGCGATGATGGCCCCCGCGATATGAACGATCCAGTCGCCCGCTGTTTTTGGTTTGCCAAAATTGAACATGCGGCAATGGTAGCAGCCCCGGCGTAGTTGACGTTACATCGCGATAGCACTCTTTGACCTACCGGCGGGTTTAATCGAGCGGCACCGTCGGGGAGCGGCGAACCTTAGCGCACTTCCAGCGACACTAAATCGCCGTCGGACAAGCCCCCGGACTTGTAATTCACCGAGACCGAGCGGTTGTTCCATTCGCAGGAGAAGGTGTCGGCGCCGATGAGCAGGACCGACTTGTAATCGGCAACGCGAAGCTTGAGAACCGCACTACCGGAGCTTACGGTGAGAACGGCCGCGGGGGAGTGGGAGCAATCCACATCCACCAGGCGGCCTTCGAAGAACTTTGTCGGCCGGCTGTCGGCTGTGCCGGATTGCGCCGCCTGCTCGGCTGCGGCGCGCTTGGCGGCGTCCTGCTCGAGCACGTCGAACGGAGAACTCGGCTTGGAGAGTTTGCTGGCCGAAGCGGCGGTGGCGGGCGAGACGCCGTATTTCTGCTCGTTGGCAAGTTGCGCCAGCTGTTCACCGGCCGCGGCGGCGACCTGCGGGTTGGTGCTGGTCTTCAACAGCTCCAGCAAAGCTCGCGCAGCGGCCCACTTTTTATCGGAGACGTAAATCTGCGCCATATGGTAAAGGTACTGCTGGTTGCGCGGGCTGAGTGCGATGGCGGCGCGCTCGGCCTGCATGGCGCCTGCCGGCCCACCGCCTTCGCGGCGCGCACTGGCCATCAGGTCATAGGCGTCGGCGAATTCCGGATACCATTCGAGCACCGCACGCAGGTCCTGCAGCATGTTCGGCAGTCCCGGGATATCGGTATGCCTGGCCTGCGACATGCGGTATTTCAGCACCGAAAAGTAGTAGCGGACCCACATATCGCTGCGGTTGAGCGCGGCAGCGTTACCCAGTTCTTCGGCGGCGTCTTCAAACTCGCCGTGCTGCAGGTGGTCCCAGGCCAGAGCGCGATGGGCGATCTCATTACCGGCGACGGCGACGGGAAGAGCCTTTTGGTCATCATCCCTATTGTCTTTATCTTTATCTTTGTCTTTCCCTTTCTCATCGGCTTTCTTGAGGGAGGTGGGCGCGGGCGCCGTGGCCAGCGTCTGCAATTCCTGCAGCGCGGCTTCGCGGCGATCGGGAATCCTGATCTTCACCTCATCCACAGTGGCGCGTGCATCCGCCTCGGGCAGAAACTTGGATGTGATGGCGCTGTCGCTGGGCCCCACGACCTCGGGAAATTCGTAGACCTGCGGCATGTCGGCATGGGAACCCGGTTGCCTCGAAGCATCCAGCGCAAGGAACAAAGGTGTGAGCGAGTGGAAGTAATCCCTTACCGCATGGCCGAACTGCGCGGGAGCCATGCCGTACGCTTTCTGCACGGCTTGTTCCACCGGCACGTGCTGGTTCTCGACCAGGTCGAAATAGGTTCCTGTCTCCGGCAGCTTTTTCTCGTGAAGCAGGTAATGCATGGTCATCCAGGATTGGGCGTAGAAGAGCGTGCGGTGCGTGCTCTCGGAGTAGCTTGCATTGTTGCTTGAATTGTCCGGCTTGGTGGTGAGCAGGTCGGGGAGTGCGAGCCAGGCTTGTCCGCCAGCTTGTCCGCCGAGAAGTTCGGTGAGAGACTTCGATGGATTGCTGCCCGTGGAGGCCGAAGACAACTCTGGGTCGCCACCGATCTCGTACTTTCGGTCGTCGACGCGGATGGAGCCGAAGTATTCGGCGAGGCCTTCGTCGAACCATGCCTGGACTTCAGGATAGTTGTAGTTGAGCAGCAGGTGGGCGAAGTCGTGGGCGACGGCGCGCCAGGGTTCCTCCTCGGCCAGGTTCAGCACGATGAAGTTCTGGTCGTCTCCGGGCAGGAAAAAGCCGGGTACGGCAATCGGCTGACCTTGGCGCAGCGGCGCCGTCTGGTAATAGTCTTTGTCGTTCTTGAAAGCGATGATGGTCAGCGGCAGGGGCTCGTGGAGGCGCTCCTTCATCAGCAGGACGGCGAAGGCCGCCCGCATCTGCTCGAAGCGCAGGGCGACTTCCTTGCCTTTTTTATCTCCTGCGTCGGTGATGACGGTGAAATGCGTGGAGTGAATCTCAAGCCACGGAGACTGCTCGGCCGCGCGGGAGGCGAGACTGAAAAAGGCCACGCAACCTGCGAGGACAACGCGAACGGAAGTGCCGAGAGAGCGGGGCATGCGCACGCCTGCGGAGAGCGGAGAGAGAAATGCGACTGCAGGTAAATGCTAACACGATGGCCGCCCCGGCCGTGTTGGAACCTTCCGGATGAGCCGGGATCTGTCTCCGGGTGTCAGTCTCCGGGTGTCAGTCCCCTACGCGGAGGATCATGACTTCGGTGGCCTTAATCAGCGCGACCGCGGTCTGGCCGGGCTTGAGGTGCATTTCGCGCGCCGAACTCGCGGTGATGATGGAAGTAATTTGCTGCTCTCCGATGGAAATCTTTACTTCCGCCATGAGGCCGCTGATGCGGACCTGGTCGATGCGGCCCACCAGTTGATTGCGCCCGCTTACCCGGCGCGCCGCCTGAGTTCGGTCCGCAACGGTTTTCCCTCTGGTTCGGAAGAGTAGTCGGTCGAGTTCACTTTGCGGGATTCGGTGATGTCCCCCGGCGGTCTGGACGCTGCGAATCTTCTTCTTATAAATCCACTGCTTGATGGTCGGGAAACTGATGCCCAGTTGCAAAGCTGCGTCGCGGAGCTTCAGCAGCGCGTCATTTTTGCGTCCGGACTTGCGGCTCTTCGGCACCGGAACGAAATCCTACAGTCAACACGGAGGACGGTCAACATGCCGGCTTCTTAATTCCAGTTGGGAGATAAGTGCATATATCTGTATTGAAGTAGACATGGAAACAATAGTTCATATACACTTCTCAATTCCTTGCTTGAATTCCTAACGTTGGAGGTCCTCGTGCGTAACATCGCTCTGCTGTTCACGGCCCTGGTTTTCGTTATTTCGTCGACGTTATCCCCGGCACAGGACCACGACCCCTGCAAGAGCGGCCACGAACTCGCCACCACTGATTGCGCGCTGACCTGGCACGGCATCACGCTGTACGGTGCGTATGACATCGGCTTCGGCTGGGTCAGCCACGGGTTGCCGGAAAACGGCTATAACTACGAAGGCGAATCTCTGGTGAACCGAAACGGCTATGAACATCGGTTCCTGGTCGCGCCGAACAACCTGTCGCAGACGGGCTTGGGCATCCGGGGCAAGGCAGAGTTTCTGCCGGGCTGGTCGGTTGTGTTCAACGCTTCCACCGGCATCAATCCGCAGTCCGGACTGCTGGCCAACGCGTCCGCTACCGACATCATCAATAACGGCCTTCCGAGGAGCAGCTATTCGATCGCCATCGACGGCGCGCGCGCGGGCCAGCCCTTCAATGACCAATACTATGGCGGTATCTCGTCCACGCACTTCGGCGAGCTGACGTTTGGCCGGCAGCGCTCTCTCGGCACCGATGCGATGCTGCTTTACGATCCGGCCGGTGGCAGCTATGCCTTTTCCTACATTGGATACAACGGCACGATGGCCGGCGGCGGCGACACCGAGAACAGCCGTTGGGACGACGCCGTAAAATATCGCATCGCCTACGGCCCCATTCATTTCGCTGCGATGTATAAATTCGCCGATGGTTCCGGCGGTTGCTACTCGGCCGCAGCGGCTGCGGGCAACCCTTGGAATGCCACCAACTGTACACCGCAATCGGCGCATAACAACGCTTATGGACTTAATCTCGGCGGAGGAGTCGGAAAGTTCTCCGCCGACCTCGTCGCCCAACATTACAACCAGGCGATCAGCGTATTGAACCCCCTGCTGGGCCCTCAGAGCCTGAGCGGGGCCGGGCAATATCAGTCGACCACAGACAGCATCGATACAACCCCGATCACGGGGAACAATGTGATCGACACCAACAACACTGTATATGGCATCGTGACCGACAACTACGCAGTCATGTTCGCCGCCAAGTATGCGTGGGACCCGTTCAAGTTTTTCGTTGGCTATGAATATATCTGGCAGAATAACCCGCACAACCCATTGGGCGTCGGCGCCTCGGATCAGGGCGGTTACAACATGAGCGGGGTTGAAGACAACAATCTGGATTCTGAAAAGCTGGTGAATATCTGGTGGACGGGCGTGAAATACGCCGTCGACAGCAAAACCGATATCACCTTCTCCTGGTATCAACAGCGGCAGAACACCTTCCGCGTTCCGCCTACCTGCGTGCCGGGAAACTTCCGGAGTTCCTGCGCGGGCACCCTCAACGAGGGTTCGCTCTATGCGGATCATCACTTCACCAAGCGTTTCGACGGTTTTGTCGGAGTTGCGTATTCCTGGGTGAGCGGCGGTCTGGCCATCGCCATTCCTCATGGCCCCGGCGTCCCCTATAACTACAACAACAATTGTGCTCCGACAATCGGTGGCCGTTTCAGCTTCTGATCGTTTGTGTGGCGGCTCAGTCGATTCACCAAAGTCCCGCGGGTTCGGAGGCAAATTGAGGAAATCTGAAGCGAGCCCTGGCTGCTGACAGCGACTCGTTTCCGCGGTATTCTCGCAGCATGTGCAAGCTGAACTTGAGCATCGGGATGCTCTGCGTTGTGCTGTCCGCCTCCCTCGCTCTCCGGGCTCAGCAGGCGGCGACCGCGCCCGTCATCATCCGAGTGAGCGATCAATCCGGAGCTCGTGTCGAGCACGCACAGATCCGGTTTGTGCCCGCTCCAGACCCGGCCGCTCGAAGGCTCGAAACCGACGCCCAGGGCCAACTCTCGGTCAACCTGAAGGCCGGCCGCTATGCGCTCTTCGTCTTCGCCCAGGGATTCAGGATCGACACTCGGCATATCGATATCAGCATTCCGGAGGGCCAAGCCAGCGCCGGTCAAATCGTCCCGGTGGTGCTAGAAGTCGCCCATGGTGGGGGGGTGATGGTCGAGGCGCCAGCGGTTGAGGGCAGCTTGATGCTCAGCGCCGCCGATCCCAACCACGCTCCCGTGGTGCTGTCGCCCGCTGAGTTTCGCGCCCTGCCGCACATCACCATCACCGTGCACAACAGCCACACTAACGCTGCTGAAACCTATTCCGGAGTTCCGCTCGCGACTTTGCTAGAGAAGGTGAATGTGCCGCTCGGCAAGGAACTTGACGGAGAAGCGATGACGAGCTACGTCGTCGCTACTGGTTCCGACGGGTATTCGGTCGTGCTTTCGCTGGCTGAGGTCAATCCAGAATTTCACGCGGGTCGAGTGTTGGTGGCCGATGCGCGTGACGGCAAGGCTCTCGAAAAAAACGGGCCGTTTCAACTGATCGTCTCTGACGATAAGCGTCCCGCGCGCTGGGTGCACAATCTGGTTTCGATTGCGGTGCGGAAGGCCCACTAAAGTATTTACGAGATAAATCCGCCGAGAGCCGTTGGGAAAGATTAAATGTGAACCGGCCGAGCCCTTTTGGATGACAGGCCGTCTTCTAGTCGCCGCTGGCGTGGCGATGCGTGGGCACCAGAACCAGATGCGGCCGCGCTTCCGTAATACGAGGCGCTTGCTGCGAGGCTCGGCCGAAGGCATTCAGAATGACGATGACTGCGGTATACGCGGCTAGAACGCCAATTCCAACGGAGGCGACTACCGTGAGGCAGAGAATCAGAGGCATGAAGAGCGAAATCAAGATCAACCACCCTATCCAGAATTAGATGCCAGATTGCCGCAGCCGGGGCGCATCTCAATTTCGCTAAGTGCGGCTTCTTCAATCTACCTGCGTTGACGCTGGCCGCTATTGACGACTAAGATACGGAGTAGAGCTGTGCATTCCTAATGTCGAACATGTCTGGTGACCTGTCGACATTACGGAAGGCCTATCGACCCCAGACTAAATGGCCATTACCAAGATTTCGGTGCGCGGGGCGCGCCAGCATAACCTCAAAAACATCGACGTTGAGATTCCGCGTAACACCCTGACCGTGGTAACCGGGCTGAGCGGGTCGGGCAAGTCTTCGCTGGCTTTCGACACGATTTATGCCGAGGGGCAGCGCCGCTATGTGGAGACTTTGTCGACCTACGCGCGGCAGTTTCTCGACCAGATGGAACGCCCGGATGTCGATGCAATTGATGGACTTAGCCCATCCATCTCGATTGAGCAAAAAACTACCAGCCGCAGCCCGCGCTCGACTGTCGGGACGATCACCGAGGTCTACGACTATCTTCGCCTGTTGTTCGCTTCCATCGGGGTGCCGCACTGCCCCAAGTGCGGCCGGCCCATCAGCCGCCAGTCGGCGGAGCAGATTGTGCAGCGCGTGATGCAGCTGACGCCTGAGGACCGTGTAATGGTCCTGGCTCCGATCGTGCGTGGCCGCAAGGGTGAATTCAAGAAAGAAATGGAGACCCTGCTCAAGCATGGCTACGAGCGGGCCCGGGTCGACGGCGAAATTGTAAATCTGGATGACGACCTGAACCTCGACAAGCGCAAGAACCACACGATCGAGGTCGTGATCGACCGTCTGCTGGTGAAGCCGGGCATCGAGCATCGGCTGGAAATGTCGGTGGGCCTGGCTATGAAGCTGGCCGGTGGCCTGGTGCAGGTGGCCGTCGTCGGCGGCGACGAGCAACTTTATTCCGAGAAGCTGGCTTGTCCGGATTGCGGCATCAGCGTGCCGCAACTGGAGCCGCGATCGTTTTCTTTCAACAGCATGTATGGGGCTTGTCCCGAGTGCCACGGGCTCGGCAGCCGCTATGACTTCGATCCCGCGAAGGTGATCACCGACTGGTCGAAGCCGCTGCTGGAAGGCGGTCTGGGGCCGGGTTCGGCATCGCAGGGGCTGATTCATGCATTGCAGGTTGTGGCGGCGGCGCACGGCATTGACTTGAACAAGCCGTTTGAGAAGTTTCCTGAGCAGATTCAGGACCTGCTGTTGAATGGCGAGTCAGGCCGCGGCAAGACAGGGTTTCGCGGAATTTTTGGATACTTGAAACAGAACCTCGAGGAGTCAACCTCGGAAGGCTACCGCGACTGGCTGATGGATCACATGTCGGCGACGGAATGCCCGGCGTGCCAGGGCAAGCGGCTGCGGCCGGAGAGCCTGGCGGTGAAAGTGAACGGCATATCGATCGCCGACTTCACGGCACTGCCCATTTCGCGCGCGCTGGAAGTCGCTCAGGGCATCAAGCTCGCAGGGCGCGAGGAAAAGATTGCCGGCCGCGTTATGCATGAAGTTGTCGAGCGGCTGCAGTTTCTAAATGCCGTGGGACTGAATTACATTTCGCTCGACCGCTCGGCCGCGACTTTATCTGGTGGCGAAGGGCAGCGCATTCGCCTGGCGACGCAGATTGGCTCGAAGTTGCGGGGCGTGCTCTACGTGCTGGATGAACCTTCGATCGGCCTGCATCATCGCGACAACGGCCGATTGCTGACCGCGCTCGAGAACCTGCGCGACCTGGGCAATACCGTGCTCGTGGTTGAGCATGACGAAGAAACCATTCGGCGTGCCGACTATGTAATCGATCTCGGCCCCGGCGCAGGACGCCACGGCGGAGACCTGGTGGCGCATGGAACGCCCGAAGAAATCATGCGCGAGCCGAATTCGCTGACCGGGGCTTACATCTCCGGCCGAGTGCAGATTGAGATGCGTCCGGAACGGCGGCAGAAAAACGGTGCGGCGCTGACGATTCTGGGCGCGAAGGAAAATAATCTCAAGAATCTCGACGTAACCTTTCCGCTCGGCGTGATGACAGTGGTGACAGGAGTTTCCGGCTCGGGCAAATCCACGCTGGTCAATGACATCCTTTACCGTGCTCTCGCGCGCCAACTTTATCGTTCGCGCGAGAAGTCTGGCGAGCACAAGGCGATTGTGGGCGCGGAGAACATCGACAAGGTGATCCGCATCGATCAATCGCCGATTGGGCGCACGCCACGCTCGAATCCCGCAACTTATACCGGCGTGTTCACAGCGATTCGCGATATCTACGCCATGCTGCCGGAAGCGCGCGAGCGCGGCTACAAGCCGGGACGTTTTTCCTTCAACGTTTCCGGCGGCCGCTGTGAGGCCTGCCAGGGCGAAGGCCAGCGCCGCATCGAAATGAACTTTCTGCCCGATGTTTATGTGCTGTGCGAGGTCTGCGGCGGACGCCGCTACAATCACGAGACGCTGGCCGTGAAATACAACGGCTACTCGATCGCTGACCTGCTCGAGATGCCGGTCTCCGACGCGCTGCCCATCCTCGAAAACATTCCACAGGTGAAGCAGAAGCTGCAAACGCTGGTCGATGTGGGCCTCGGCTACATTCATCTCGGTCAATCTGCGGTGACGCTTTCGGGCGGCGAAGCCCAACGCATCAAGCTGGCTCGCGAGTTGAGCAAGCGGCAGACGGGCAAGACCCTTTATCTGCTCGACGAACCTACGACTGGCCTGCACTTCGACGACGTAAAGAAGCTGCTCGACGTGCTCCACCGGCTGACCGACCTGGGCAATTCCATAATTATCATCGAGCACAATCTGGACGTGATCCGCAACGCCGACTGGATCATCGACCTCGGCCCCGAAGGCGGCGAAGACGGCGGTCGTATCGTGGCGCAGGGCACGCCGGAGCAGGTGGCGCGGGTGAAGAAGTCGTACACCGGCCAGGCGCTGGCGGGGTATTTTACCGGGAACGGCAAGCGCAGCGCGTGAGACTTCCCTCCGCGGCGGTGACGAGTGTCGTAGAATTCTGAATCTAAGCAACAATTTCGAGTCAGCAGCATCAGATGGGTGCGGGCAGCACCGCGCTCGGTTGTGGGAAAGGACATGCTTGGCGCTACCTGAAAATCCGCACCTCGAACCGCCGCCGCTGAACAGTGAGCTGCAAACGCCGCTGCCGTTGATGGTCGAACCTTTCCCGCCGCTTGCGCTCGTTCCGGTCCGACCTGCGCCGAAAGCTGGCGAGGACCCCGTGTGGAGCGGCTGGGACGTGCTGCTGATCGCCGTGCTCACGGTGCTGCTCGCTTTTTTCCTCGTACCGCTGGTCATCTTCTCTGGAACACAGCACTTCTTTTATCCGCATGAGAGTTGGATGGAAGTCGCGCAGAAGCCGGCGCTGCTGTTGCTTTCCCAGTTTCTCGGTTATATCCCGGTTGCGCTGTATATGGTCGTGTTGATCCAGGGGAAATATCACGGAAGGTTTTTGCAGGCCATGCGCTGGAATTGGCCAGGGATGCTCGGAGTCAGCATGTTGGGGTTGGGAGTTCTCATGCTCAGCTTCAATCTCCTGGACAGATTTCTCCCCATGCCGAAAGATACACCCTTCGAACAGTTTTTCGACCGGCCTCTCGACGCTTATCTCCTCGCCGTCTTCGCTGTCACGCTTGGTCCTCTGATGGAAGAACTGTTCTTTCGCGGATTTCTTTATCCCGTCATAGCGCGCCGGATGGGAGCAGTTTGGGGAATTCTTCTCACCGCTCTGCCTTTCGGCCTGATCCACTTTTTTCAGTATGGGCGTTCCTGGGGGGCCGTGCTGATCATCTTCCTCGTCGGCATAGTGCTGACCACGGTGCGGGCGATCACCAAGTCCGTGGCTTCAAGCTTTCTGGCGCACGTGGGCTACAACGGAACGCTCATGGTGCTGGCAGCCCTGCAGACGGATGGCTTCCGGCACATGGAGAAAGCTGGGGTTCTGCTAGGCTGGCTGGGGCCTCGCTAGGTACCAGGTACTGGGTACTTACTTCACGGTAATCGTCAGCAGTTGCACTCCCGACACCACATAATCCAGCGGAGCCGTTGCCGTTTCATCCACATTCGATTCGCCGCTGACGATCATTTCCTGATTGCCGCGCATGCCGTCCATCACATTCATGATCGAGATGGGAAGCGTGGGCATTACTTTGTCGGCGACGCGGGCTTCCGGGTCGGCTTCGAGCAGCGAGACATAGAGGCGGTTGTTGGAGTGCTCCTTGTTGAGCAGCGCGATGGTAGAAGCCAGATCGAGCTTGTGGCCGAAGGCCGGGTTGCCGTGTCCGATGCGGTCGAGCGTCTCGCCGTCACTCACCAGGATGCGCAGCGTCCCTTTGCTCGCCGAGGTTGGAATCTTCAGCGGAATCTGCTGGACGATGCGCTCGCCGCGGTAGGGAGCGAGCACGGTTTCAAGCGTTATGTTATCGCCGGGGCGAGCTTCGGTCACGTCAGTGCGAGCGCTTTCGAGGCGCGCCCAGCGGCGCTCGCGGACCAGGTCGAACTCCAGCTTCACGCCCTCGATCGCGGGAGCGTTGTAGGGATTGTCGTAGATGCTGCCGAAGCGCTCGCCGAGCGAGATGGCTGCCTGCATGGCCGCGGGCTGCCCGTTTTCCGTGGGAGCGAACATATTGCGCATCGTGACGTCAGGGAAACCCTTTACTCCGATGCTGCCGGCGAGCCGGTACGTAATCTCTTCGCCGAACTCGTTCACCCCGTGCAGCGCGTTGAATACCGTTACCATCAGTGCGACCGGCGTCAGCTTGGGATTGTTCAGCACTTCGTAATGAAATTGTTTCTCTCCAGTGCTGCTGTGGATGCTGAGCGTGACTGGAATCATCTCCGGCTGCCGGTCGAAGACGCCCATGATCCCGGTGTGGCGATCCTGGACGAAAGTCCCGACAGATTCAGTCGTGTTGACGATCTTGAAAGCGTTGAGCGGCGAGGCCAGAGTCGCGAGCACCTCAGCCTTATTCATGGGCAGGTCGACGGAGCCGAACTGCATCAAAGGATGTCCGCAGGCCAGCAACCGCTGGGGATCGACATAAGTGACGCTGCAGGTCGCGGCAATATCCATGTCGCCGCGGACCAGGATGGCGCTCACAGCAGAGCCAGCCTCAAGCGGCTCCGGCTGCTTGTCGTTGCTCACCGACCCGGCACCCATGACGGGGACGATTCCCGCGGAGGCGAACTGTCCCGCGAAAAGATGAATCGCCTCCTCGGAGAATCCGTTAAACACCAGCGGAGTTTCGATCGGCTTCAGGTAATTCGTAAAGTCTCTTGCTGCAGAATCCGCGGAAGCCGGAAGCGCGGAGGCTTCGCCGGGCGCAGCAGTCTTGCCCGCAACCGCAGTCACCGAGGGCTTCACGGCGGAGGCGTCTTCGGCCGGCGAGCGGTCAAGCGCACTGATTTCCAGCATGTCGGCGATGGGCGTAACTCCGGCGATGGGCTCCTTCGAGAATTCTCCAATGCGGAAGGCGAGGGCTCCAGCCAGCTTGCCGTCAAGATAAACCGGACTGCCGCTCATGCCGGCGACCACGCCCGTGTATTCCACCTTTTGCCCGTGCAGCCGCACCAGAATGATGTCGCCCTTCGGTCCGTTCACGTTGTGCAGCACGCCAAGCACTTCCACTTCCATGGCTTCCGGCTTCACGCCCTCAAACACGGTGTAGGCGACTCCGCGCATCCCGGCGTGAATCTGGCTAACGGTAATGATTTGAGGATTTTGGATCTTCTCCGAGCCAGCCGGGGCAGAACCAGCTTGGGCATGCGTAAAAGAAGGGAAAGACAGGCAAGCGACAGCGACGAAGAAAACTAGTTTTTTCATGAACCACGCCGGGAAGAACCGTGCAGCCCTCCCCTATTTCGTATTAGACCCCGCCAAATTGTAAGTCATCGCCGGGAGGGGGAATACTGTGAGCCGGGCGAAACATCCCAATCGCGAATCCCTGCGTCTATACTAGCACAGGGAATTTTCGCTCCATAGCGTCTTAATCCCCATCTCCTCAGAGGTTTATATGCGTGCTAAATGGATGGTCCTGAACCGGCGATCAGGTTGCAAGAATTTCTTCAGCCTCATGCTGGCTATGACGCTCTCAATCCTGCTTTCCGGCATCGCTCCGGCGTTTGCTCAAGACCAGTCACAAGCCCCACCGCAAGACAACACGCAAAACAATGGCAAACCGAAGCAGGAAGTTCCTCCGGATGCCGGTGGGCCCACCGGCGACGTAGGGCCTTACGCTATCCCAAAGAAAAATCCCGACGACGTTCCGCCGCCGCCTCCGCCGCCAGCTTCGACTCCAAAGGTCGAGGGCATGCCCGACTATTCCATCAAGGTCAACGTGCCCCTGGTCAATGTGGACGTGCTGGTCACCACCAAGAGCGGCCAGTTCGTTCCTGGCTTGAAGAAGGACAATTTCCGCTTGTTCGAAGATGGAGCCCAACAGCAGATCAGCAGTTTCAACGTGACAAAGGCGCCCATCACGGCCGTTCTGCTGGTGGAGTTTGGAGCCACGCGCTACAGCTTCATGATTAACGCCCTACAGGCTTCCTACGCATTTGCCAGGACGCTCACGAAAGACGACTGGATTGCGGTTTCCTACTACGACATGCAGCCGCACATTCTGGTGGATTTCACCCAGGACAAGAGAGCTGTCTATGGCGCGCTGAACCAGTTGCGCATGCCGGGATTCTCCGAGACCAATCTGTTTGACGCCCTGTATGACACGCTGGATCGACTGGACCGGGTCGAAGGGAAGAAATACATCATATTGATCACGACCGGATATGACAGCTTTAGCAAGCTCACGCTCGATCAGATCACCAAGAAAGTGAAAGATACGAAGGACGTGACCATTTTCCCAATCAGCGTGGGACAAATCGCCCGCATCATGGGTTATGCCGGGAACCGCGGCGCGGGCATTCATGCCAGCGAAATGGATTATCTGCAGGCCGATAATGAAATGAAAACCTTCGCCGCCATCACCGGCGGCCGCGCCTACTTCCCTCGCTTTGAGGCAGAGTATGGCGAGGACTTTCAGGATATCGGCAATGACATTCGCAACCAGTATTCGCTTGCCTACCATCCCACCAACACCAAGCTGGACGGTACCTACCGCAAGCTGAAGGTCGAAGTGCTGACGCCCGAAGGCGCTCCACTGAAGGTGAAAGACCAGAAGGGCAAAGACCAGAAAATTGAAGTCGTCGCCCGCGACGGCTACACCGCGAAGCATTCGGTGGACTAGGAGCGGTCCTGGCGAGGAGTTCTATCGCTCGGGAAGGGCACGAGTTCACTCGTGCCGTTGAGGGGCGCGGCAATCGAGTGCGACCTGTTTATTAGAACTCCAACTACTTTACAAGGGTGCAACTAAGTCATATAATATCCAACTATGGCGATCGAGTACGCAACCGTCAAAGCCAAGGGACAAGTCGTGATCCCCGTTGACATCCGGCGTAGGTTCCAGATCGACGAAGGCACGCGAGTAGTATTTCTGGAAGAGCAAGGCCGTTTATTCATTCAGCCGGTAACGGAGGAGTTCATCGATAGCATGAAGGGCGTGCTCGCGGGGCGTGGCCTGCCCGATCGGGTGGAGCGGAGCAGGGATCGGGATCTGTAATGAAGGTACACATACTCGATGCCAACGCCCTCTATCGTTTTCTGACCGGCGGGCCCGGTGCTGACACGGTGAACCGGCTCTTCAAGGAAGCCCGCGATGCCGAGCAGCCGCTCCGCATGTCGGTGATCAACTGGGGTGAAGTCTACTACACCATCGCCAAAACAGAGGGCTTTGCGGAGACCGTCGGGATCATGGACCGCGTGAAGTTGCTACCTCTTGCGGTTTTCGACGCTGGGGAGGGGGTTACAGCGCGGGCTGCCCAGCTCAAGGCCGGTTACGGTCTGCCCTATGCTGACTGCTTTGCAGCCGCCACTGCCGCGAAGGATCACGTTGAGAACTGAGAACTGAGAACTGAGAACTGAGAACTGAGAACTGAGAACTGCCATCAGTGTCCGTGAAACAACGCATCCAGCAGAAATACCACGCCCGCTCCAACGAAGACTAACAGTGCCATCTTGGCTCCCGGCTCTCGGTTGACCTCAGGAACCAAATCCGAAGCTGCCACGTAGATCGTGACCCCTGCCGCCAGTGGCAATCCCGCATCAACGTGCTGGCGAAAGACTGCCATGGTCAGCACCCCGGCCAGCGTCGCCCCGCCCAGAATCACGGATGCGCCCCAAGCCGTGCCCCGGCTGCGTCCGCTGGCCAGCATCACGGAACTCACGGTGAAGCCTTCGGGAATCTTGTGCAGGAAGATCGCGAAAAAAATGATCCAGCCCAGAGCGTTCGATACCAGAAATCCAGAAGCGATTGCGATGCCGTCAAAAAAAGTGTGAATGATCAGGCCAAGCAGCACCGAGTATCCCTTGTGCGAATGCATGAACTCATCTTTGTGGGTTTCCTCACCGAAATGAAAGTGCGGCGCAAGCGTGTGCTCGAAGAAATGAATGAGGAGGTAGCCGAACAGAATCAAGTACGCAGCCGATCGGCCGCGCAGCTCAAGGCTTTCCGGGACCATCTCGACCAGCGCAGTCGCCAGCATGAAGCCCGCGCCCAAAGCGACAAAATAGCGCAGATAACGCCGCTCCCAACTGTGCTGCACAATGATCGCCCCGCCGAAGACGTTCGCGGCGGCGGCGGTCAGGCCGAGGAGGATGCTGATGAGGATCGCGCTCATGGCAGTGGCGAGGATGATACCAGAGAGAACTCACCACAGAGGCACAGAGGCACAGAGAAAAAATCAAGAATTGGTCTTCTCTGTGTCTCTGTGACTCTGTGGTGGATTTAAGACCTATCCCGAGTGCCGAATATGCATCACATCACCATCCTGCACGATGTAATCCTTGCCTTCGAGCCTGAGAGTTCCCTTCGCCCGGGCATTCGCCTCCGAGCCCGCTTCCAGGAGCTGATCCCAGCGGATGGTCTCGGCGCGGATGAAATGCTTTTCCAGATCGGAGTGGATCGCACCGGCTGCATCCTGCGCGCGAGAATTCGCGGGAACCTGCCAGGCGCGGCATTCGTCTTCTCCTGCGGTGAAGAATGAAATCAGACCCATCAGCTTGTAGGTCGTTCGAATCAGGCGTACCAGGCCGCTCTCCGTCAATCCGTAGCTGGAGAGGAACTCCGCAGCGTCGGCATCGCTCATCTCGGCCAGTTCGGCTTCCACTTTGCCGCAGATCGCCGTGGCTGCGGCATTCGGCCGCGCGGCAATCTCCGTGAGTTTGTACTTGCTCACCGCTTCTTCCAGTTCTTTGCCCAGTTCGGTCGACTCTCCGATATTGAGCACGTAGAAAATCGGCTTTTCACTCAGGAACATGAAGCCCTTGATGCGCTTCTTGTCCTCGGCAGTCATCGTCATCTCGCGCAGCGGTTTGTCGGATTCCACCTGCACCTTGGCGCGCTTGAGCAACTCGAATTCTTTTTCGAGTTCGGGAGTCTTCATCTTCTTGAGATCTTTTTCCAGTCGCTCGAGCCGTTTTTCGATCTGTCCAAGATCGCTGACCAGCAGATCGAATTCAACGTTCTTGATGTCGCGCAGCGGATCGATCTCTCCCGTATGCGGCACGGAAGGATCGTCGAACACGCGCACCACGTGGGCCAGCGCGTCCACATTTCGCAGATGAGCCGAGTAAGCGCTGTCTTTCAGCGCCTCTTGGCCGATTGCGCCAACGTCAACGTATTCGACCGAAGTGTGAGTAAGCTTCTTCGGGTTGTAAAGCGCGGCCAGACGGTCAAGCCGATCGTCCGGCACTTTAGCCACGCCGATGTGTGCCTCGCGCGGGTTGGCGCGGGCTTGATCCGAAAGATGTGCCTTGGTGAGAATCCGAAACAGCGATGTCTTGCCTACCTGAGGCAGGCCAATGATTCCAGTCTTCATAAAGGAAGCTTCTAGCTCCTGGCTTCTAGCTACCGCGACGCCTGGTCGAGTTCAGAATGGATCGCCACTGCGGCCTCGGCGAGCGTCGAGCAACCTTTCAGGATAAATGATCGGCAGAGCAACTGCCCAACGGCATGCAGAGACGTTTTGGCTAGAAGCTAGCAGCTAGAAGCTACGAGCAGTCAAATACACTACCACCAATCCCAGCAGCAGCACTGCGCCTTCCACGCGCGTCGACCACACATGCAGCGCATCGAACTGAATGCGCTCGGGATTATCGACCGGCGCAGCGCTCACTTCACCGAGCGACGCCCGCAGAACATCCATGCGCGGGATGATGCCAAACTGCGAAATCAGCGTGAGCGCCAGCATCAGGCAGAGAAGGACGTGCCGCGCCGCGAAGACATGCGCCGTGCCGTCAGTGAGGCGGCTGTAAAGCATGGAACTGATCAGGAAGACGACTCCAGAACCGAGCGCGATCCAGTGCAGCTTACTCAGAGCACTCCTCACGACGTTGCCCGCAAGATGAGTCGTGGGGAGAACAGAGAATGCCGTAGGCGCAAGCACAAATGCAAAGAAGATGAGCCCGCCGATCCAGACAACCAGTGAAAGCAGCATGAGGAAACGCAGAAAAGACATTAGGAGAGAATTATATCCTTACGCCGGTGAAAGTCTGGGACTGGCCACTGATCACTGGCCACTGACCACTGCTTAAACCGGCACGGCCACAGTCTCCACGATCTCGCGCATCACCTGGTCGGCCTGTTCGGATTTCTTCAGGGTCGAGGCATAGCCTCCGTTGACGACTACGCGGTGAGCGAAGGCCGGAACGGCGAGCGGTTTGAAGTCTTCGGGAGTGCAAAAGGTGCGGCCATCGAGAAAGGCCATGGCTTGCGCCGCGCGGTAAAGCGCCTGCGCTCCGCGAGGCGAAACACCCAGCGACAAATATTCTGATTCGCGCGTGCGGCGCACGATTTCGAGAGCGTAGGTTACCAGAGATTCATCCACGCGAATGCGCTTCACGGCTTCCTGCATCTCGAGCACGTCTGCGCCGGTGAGCACCGGACGGAGATCCGGCAAGACTCCCGCGCCGGCTTCGGAGCGCAGAATCTCGCGCTCGGCTGCGGCTTCGGGATAGCCCATGCGCACCCGCATCAGGAAGCGGTCAAGTTGTGATTCTGGCAAAGGATATGTTCCGTGATGCTCCACCGGATTCTGCGTGGCAATCACCAGAAACGGCTGCGGCAATTCGTAGGAGTGTGCGTCGACTGTGACCTGGCCTTCGTTCATGGCTTCGAGCAGCGCCGATTGCGTCTTCGGCGTGGTGCGGTTGATTTCGTCGGCCAGCAGAACGTTGGTGAAGACCGGGCCGCGCTTGAACTCGAATGCTTGCTCCAAAGAGGAGTACACCGAAATGCCGAGCACGTCGGAGGGCAGCATGTCGCTGGTGAACTGCACGCGCTGGAAGGTGCAATCGATGGCTCGGGCGAGGGCTTGTCCGAGCGTGGTCTTGCCGACTCCTGGGACGCCTTCGATCAATAGGTGTCCGCGGGCGAAGATGCTGACGAGGGCGAGCCGGACGACGTCGTCCTTGCCGCGAATCACGCGGCGGAGGGCTTTTTCCAGTTCGGCAGCCTTGTGGGATACGGCGATTGCGGTCTCTGGGGACATTGATGTGAATTTTACTAGCTGACGCAGCGGCGGCGGAGTTACCTATGTCACTGGACTTCAGCTTCTAGCTGCTAGCTGCTAGCTTCTAGCCAGTAGCCTCTAAGCTTCGCCTTTTTGAGAACGCAGGCACGAACCAAGTCTTGCGGCGGATTCAAGCTAGAAGCTAGAAGCTGTTTTACTGCATGAACTCCGCGGGGCGTCCCGTGAGGCGTTCGATGCGCTTGGCGATCGGCGGGTGCGTGGAGAATAGATTTCCAAAGTTCATGCCGAGCAGCGGCTGGATGATGAACAGGTGTGCCGTCGAGGGCGTGGCCTGCAGGGGCATGCGGCGCGAATAGGCGTCTAGCTTTTGCAGGGCGCTGGCCAGGGCGTAGGGATTGCCGGTGAAGTGGGCGCCGGTGGCGTCGGCTTGATATTCGCGCGAGCGCGACACGGCCAGCTGAATCAAGGTGGCAGCGATGGGAGCCAGAATCAGCATCAACAGCCCGCCTATCCCACCTCCGCGGCGATCGCGGCCGCCACCGCCAAAAAACATTCCAAAGCGCGCCAGCAGAGTGATGGCGCCCGCGATGGTCGCCGCCACCGAACTGATCAGGATGTCGCGGTTGCCCACGTGCCCGAGTTCGTGCGCCAGCACGCCTTCCAACTCTTCATCATTCAGCAAACCCAGAATCCCATGGGTCACGGCTACCGACGCGTGCTTGGGATTGCGTCCCGTGGCGAACGCGTTGGGCGACTCGGTGGGGATCACATAAATCTTCGGCATAGGCAGGCCGATCTTCTGGGTCAGCCGCTCCACGATCTCGTAAGCGCGCGGCAGTTGTTCACGCGTGACCGGTTGCGCGCGGTAGGTGGCCAGCGCAATCTTGTCGGAGAAGAAGTAGGCGCCGAAGTTCAGCGCAACGGCGATTGCCAGCGCCAGCATCATCCCATTCTCCCCGCCGAAATGCTGGCCGATGAACATTAGCAGCAGCGTGAGTGCGGTCAGCAGAAACGCGGTCTTGAAAGTGTTTCCCATAATCGGATCTCACCTATTTGATGTTACGCCTTGCAGAGAGATGCAGTTCGGGCCTTCCCGGGAATTTGCGGCCGATCGAGGTATACCCCCTCCCCCTCGATCCATTGGAATCATGACGTTAGAGCGAAATTACGAAATGATCTGTTGGAATCAACCGCTTGCGGGCAAAATCTTGAAAACAAGACGGTTCCTGTTCTGCTGTGCGGATGATGGCGCAGCTTCCTCCCGGCGATGATCGGCGAAACCGACTGTGGATGGCAAGGTCAGATGTCACAATGCAGGGCAGACGCACAGGAAAATGGTTACCAAGTGGTGCTGGAAACGCCTTGCGGGGCTTGTGGTGACGTTGGCGGATAAGGGGTCCTTCGACTCCGCAAAACGATTCGAAAAGCGAATCGTTTTGCTCCGCTCAGGATGACAGTCCCGTTTTGCCTTACTTCGCCATGACGGCTATACGAGCTTTTTCTTAGGGTGGCGTTTGAACAGCGGGAAGCCCCAAGTGCCTGCTGACAGCAGCGCTCCGAAGAGAATTACGGCGTCGATGCTGGAGCGGCCTTCGGGCGACCAGTAGACGTCTTTCAGATTCAGCCAGAGGGCGAATTCGTCGAGCGTCAGCGCTGCGCCTACGCCGTAAAGGATCGACATCAGGCGGCTCAGGAGCAGCGACGAATCGTCCTCGCCGGTGCCGATGTCGGCCAGCCATCCGTAGCCCACGCCGAGTAGGATGATGATGCCGAAAACCAGGTGATGAATGTGGCGGCCATCGTGTTCGATGAAATGAAAGGGCGGAATGTTGTGCAGAACGGCGAAGACTACGGCGCGGACTCCGGCAAACGTCAGGAAGAAGCTGACGGACGCCACGAAGAGACGGCGGTGCGGGCGGTCGGGCAGGCGATCGTGGATGGCCTTGCCGAAAGACGTGCCGTAGCTCAAGAGCATCAGGAAAGCTGTTACCGCGATCGCTAGCAGGAGTATGAACCAGGTGTAGGCCATGGCCTATTAGACAGCATTTCATGCGGTTGAAACGAGGTCTGTGCAGCGTGCTGGCGAAATACATAGGTCCTTCGCGTGGTAGCCCCTGGCCTCAGAGGAGCGCGCGGGGCTCAGGATGACAGAGGGAGTGGAGCTTACGCTTTTTGGGCTTCGCGTTTTAGGGCGCGCTCGAGGGTTTGATCGAGGGCGGACTTGGCTCTCTCGTATTCGGCTTGCGAGATTTGGCCCTGGCGGCGTTCGACTTCCAGTTGGAAGAGTTCTTCTTTTAATCCTTCGAGCAGCATGGTGGTGGGGCGCGCCCGGGTGTTTGTTTCAGCGGGAGCGTAGTCGTCTTCCACCATCGCCGCTGACGCGGAGGAACCTGGCGTTTGGCGGGCCAGAGCGCGGGCTGCGGATTGCTGGCGTACGGCCACGTAGACGCCGCCGAGGATCAAAGCTGCCGCGATGCTTCCGAGGATCTGCCAGCGGTATTTCTGCAGAGGGTCGGGAGCGTCGATGGGTGGACCGAGGCCGCCGCCGGGGCGGCTGGTGGCTTGCGCTCCGCCTGCGCCTGATGCGCCTTCTGAGCTTTGTTCTTGTCCTTGTCCCTGTCCCTGAGCGCCGGCTTCCTGGGGATCTTCGAGTGCGCCCTCGCCGGAAATTTTGAAGGCGAGGTTCTCTCCGAGCCTGGTGTTGGACGCGACTTCCATGATGGCGTTGGGCTCGGCCGGATAGTTTCCTGACTTGTAACCTGTGGCCTGGGCGGCGGCGGTGAACTGCATCGTCTTGGGGAGCATGACCACGAAGTGCTCCAGGGGATACAGCGACTTGGGATCGAGATTCGCGCTGCCGGTATAGGCAAGCTGGTACGCCACTTCGAAACGCGTGAGTCCCGGACGCAAGGGAAAGATGAAGGAGTAGCGGTTCTTCTCGCCTTCGGGCACCGGAGCGGTTTTCAGCGGGTTGCCGTTTTCCGTGGTGGCAGAGCCGGAATCTTCGATGATGTGGGCTCCATCAGGAATGTAGAACTCGAGGTTGCGCTCGTTCATCTGGGTGCGCGGAGGGTTGGAAGTGTTCTGCACGCCAAATTCGCGGACTATCTCGATCTGACCCTGTGCGCTCTCGACGCGCAGGATGTCGGCGACCACCTGGATGCCGTCAATCTTCTTTCCCACGTCAAAGACTTCAACTTCGACCGAGGTGGTTCCGGGAGGGGCCATGCGGTGATAAGTGACGTCCTGATGGATGGCGCGAACCAGGTGCGGGGACTGGGCGTCGTCGAGCTTGAAGCTGAAGTGGCCCTGAGCGTCGGCTTTGGTGCGGCCGGCTTCTTCCATACCCTGGCCGAGTTTAAGCAGGACGACTTCGTCTCCGGCGGCGGGCTTGCCGGTGGTGGAGTTCTTGACGGTGCCGGTCAGGGTTTGAGCGGAGGCGAGAGTGGTTAGAAGCAGGACGGCCGCAGCGCATGCTGCTTGGACGAAGGTTAGGGCAGAGTGATGAGGGAACTCCTTGCGCAGACGCTTGTCAGTGCAGGCAGGCATGGGGTCCTTCGACTGCGTAAGTGCTTCGCTTCGCGAAGCACTTACTTCGTTCAGGATGACAGCGTCTTGTATTTCCATCAAGATCGGGATCCTTTTTGTAGTGCGGGATTCTTTTCCAGGCGGGCGATCTCGGCCAGGAGGGTAGCGGCTTCGTCCTGCAGGGAAGACTTCAATGAGGCGAAGTCGGAGTCGGGTATTTTGCCGGCTTTGTACTCGAAATTGAGATCGCGCAGGTTTTCGTAGACCGCATCTTTGCGCTCGCGCAAGTAGCCGGCACGGGTCTTCTCCGGACCGAGGAAAACTCTTCCGGGTAAATAGAAAACATAAAAGAGAGACGCGACGAGCAGCAGCCCGCAGAGGAACAATGTCATAGATCAGTCTCCTTGCCAGCCTGGTCGCGGAATTGCTCGCGTTCGGCGCCGCGGACGGGTTGGAGGCCGTCGGCGATGGCTGGGGCTGGACGATTCTTCCAGGAACGGACGACCATCACGATCAAGCCGAAGCCCAGAACCAAAGCGACCGGAGGGATGATATATGCGGCGCGGTCGAAACCTTGCATGGTCGGAGCGGCCAAAACTGTGGGCCCGTATTTCTGCACGAAGCTTTGTTCGACCAGGCTGTCGCTGTCTCCGCGCGAGACTGCAGCCATGAGTTCGTTGCGCATGCCATCGGAATCAGGGCAGCCGACGTGGTTGCATTCCAGAAGAATCTGTTTGCAGCCGCAGATGCACATCATCTGGTGGCCGATTTCGTTGAAGCGTGTGGCGGGATCTCCGGCGCCTACTGAGGCGAATACGGCCGCGCATAGGAGGAGGGTTTGGATTGCTTTGCTGCGCAAAGCCCCACTTCTCGCAAAAGACGCGAGAAATGGGGCACCCGACGATCTCCCACTTCTCGGAAAGGACGCGAGAAAACCTGCCCTGAGCTTGCCGAAGGGCGGCGGGGCACCCACTTTCGAAAATGGATTTGAACGGGACATCAGTCTCCTGTGGCCACTGGAGCGGGCTGCGCTTGCCCCAGGCGCGCGGGTGCTGGGATGCGGACCGGCGCGGGCGCGTTCGGGACCAGCGCTAGAACTGTTCCGCCTAACATGATCCAGACACCTAACCATATCCACATTACGAGCGCGTTCAAGTGTGCCCGGAGGATGGGGTGACCGTTATCCTGGTTCACTCCCTCAAAGACGAAGTAGAGATCCTCATTCAGAGTGGAGCGGATAAACGGCATGGTCGAGGTCTGCTGGCTGGCGTGGTAGAAGCGGCGCTCGGGGGTCATGGTGCCGAGCGGCTTGCCGCCTTTGTAAATGTCGAGCACGGCCCATTGGCTGAAATAGTTGGGATTGTCGTCCTCGGTAGAGGAGCGGCAGATCGCGGTGTAGGGGCCAATGGTCATCTGGTCGCCGTTCTTCATCTCCATTTCTTTGTCTTGATTGAAAGCGGAGCCGGCGAAGCCGATGATGACGACCGCAACGCCGAAGTGGACGATGTAGCCGCCGTAGCGGCGAGTGTTGCGATGCGTGAGCTGCACCATGGAAGCGAACATGCCCTGGCCGGTGTGCTTCGCGATGACGCGGCCGCCCCGGTAGAACTCGCTGGCCACGGTGAGAGTCACGAGGACGGCGAGAGCGATCGCCATCAGTGAATAGAAGTTGGAGATGTCCCGCCAGGGCTTGAGGCCGAAGGCTGAGCCCCAACTTTGCGGCGTGAGCATCAGGAAGATCGCGACTGCGATGGCGCCGATGGTCGGCCACAGGAAGTTGCGCTTCAGGCTTTCGAGCGAGGTCTTGCGCCAGGCGAGCAGCGGGCCAACAGCGGTGAGTATCAGGAGAAGCAAAGCTACCGGGATGGCAACGCGGTTATAGAATGGCGCGCCTACCGTCACCTGATTGCCTTGCACGAGTTCGGAAATCTTGGGGAACCAGGTTCCCCAGAGAACGGTGAAGCAGAGCAGAACGAAAAGCAGATTGTTGAACAGGAAGCTCGACTCACGCGAGACCAGCGATTCGAGCTTATGCTCGCTCTTCAGGTGAGACTTGTTCTTGAAGAAAAAGAAAGTAAACACAGCCAGGGTGATCAGGAGGAACCAGCCGAACCATTCGCCGATGGAAGACTGGGCGAAGGCGTGGACGGAACTGATGATGCCGCTGCGGGTGAGGAAAGTCCCGAGGATGGCCAGCCAGAAGGTGGCGAAGACCAGCCACATGTTCCACATCTTCAGCATGCCGCGTTTTTCCTGCATCATCACCGAGTGCAGGAAGGCGGTGCCGGTCAGCCAGGGCATGAGCGAGGCGTTTTCGACGGGGTCCCATCCCCAGTAGCCGCCCCAGCCGAGGACTGAGTACGCCCAGTGCGCACCGAGGAAGACGCCACAGGTTAGGAAGGCCCAGGTGACCATGGTCCAGCGGCGGGTGATGTTGATCCACTTTTCGCCGGGATACTTCATGATCAGCGCGCCCAGCGCGAAGGCGAACGGGACGGTGAACCCGACGTAGCCGAGATAGAGCATGGGCGGGTGAATCACCATCTCGGGATACTGCAACAGTGGATTCAGACCGCTGCCATCGGCCCGAAGCGGGCCTTCGAGAATGCCGAAGGGATTGGCGGCGAAGTTTACCAGCAGGAGAAAGAAGATCTGCACACCGGCCAGAACCACCGAGGCGTAGGCGAAGAGGCGCGGGTCAGTTTTGTAGCGCAGGCGCAGGACGAATCCGTAGGCCGCGAGCAGGAGCGACCAGAACAGCAGTGAACCTTCCTGGCCGGACCACAGCACGGCGAACTTATAAGGCCCGGAGAGATCGCGGTTGCTGTGGTGGAAGATGTAGGCGATGGAGAAGTTGTCCTGGAAGGCGCAGACGACGAGGACGAAGGCGGCCAGAAAAACTGCGGCAAAAGTCGCGATGCCGGCGCGGCGGGCGGTCTCGCCGATGCGCTCCGACCCCCGGCGGAGGATCGCGACCAATGACGCCTCGGCGGCGGAAGGGGCGGCGCTGGCGCGATAGGCAGCCTGAGTTCCTGATGTCGCGGCCAGCGGGGTCGCGGCCAGCGAAGAGGTTCGGTTCTGGAAGACTAGCGCGATGATCCCGGCGAGGAACGTGTAGACGCTCAGGGCCAAAGCGAGAAGCAGTGCGAAACTACCCAATGTCGCCATGGTGGGGGAACCCCGGGTATTTTTTCAGAAATATCGCGTCGAGGCAACCGCGAAAGGGCATGCGGCGGCCCAATTCCCCCGCCCGCATGTCTTGACAGGACCCGATTAGGCGCTCTGCTGCTGCCGGTAGCGCTGTTTTACTTCACGTTCGGCGGTAAGCCAGTCCTCGGCCTCGCTGCCGGACGCAGTTCCACGCTGCAGGTAGAGTTCATAGGCGCGGCGCCGGATCTCGTCTTCCAGATTGATGGGGATCGGGGGCGCAACGTTTTTTCGGGACTCGCTCTTCACGACTCCCATCTTCCGGGGTTCGGGCGCCTGTTTGACTTCTGCCGCTGCAACTTCGGCGGGGGTGGCTCCCGCCGCGACTGTCTTCACTTCGGGCAGATTGCTATGCTCGGTTTGGTTCTGATTTGGATTGGTACGATTTACTTTGCCGCCTGGGGTGGTGGATTTCGACCTTGGCATAATCGGATACTCCTTACATATACCTAAATTTAGGAATGAATCGAACTGTTGAACGAACCACATACACTTGTCCCGCAACGATTAGGAGAACATTAGAATTTGATGGCGCTATCGTCTAGGGGTTAGGACGGAAGATTCTCAATCTTCAAACACGGGTTCGATTCCCGTTAGCGCTACCAGCTTTTGTCCCATGTTTCGCACGTTTTCACGTCTCTAAGCTCTTCTTGTGTCCCCCGCTGTGTAGCCATTTCTTCGTTGGAATAAATAATTCCGGTCATTAGCTCTAGCTCTGTCGCTGAAACTGCTTCGACGAAGACCTGACGAATCACAGAAGGAGAACGCACGATCTTCAGAGAGCACATCCGCTCCTTCAGGTGTCCACAAATCGGAATCTGTCTGCGCTCTGGACGCCTTGAAAAATTGCCCCCACCCGGCGCGAACTTCGGGAGTCCATCGATTCAATAACTTAGACGGCACTTGAACGTGGTTGCCGGGATGCACTTAAGAATCATCGTCTCGCCGGATTCACGGATCGATGAGTACACGTCCGGCCTATTTGCCTTCGGAAATTGCATTGATCGCTGCTGTTAGAAAGGGCACTCATATGGCTCGAACACGTTGCTGGCTAGGATCTGGCGTCCAATCTACAGTTCTTATTCTCATCTATGGGTTCATTTTAGGGATGGCATCGCCCTCTGCTCGAGCGCAGACGGTGACCGCCACCGTCCCGGTTGGAACCAATCCTCCCGTCGTGGCGGTGAACTCCGTCACGAATCAGGTCTACGTCGCGAACTACAGCAGCAACAACGTTACGGTGATTGACGGGCCCTCGAGCGCAGCCGTGGGGCTTCTGCCAGTTGGAACCGGTCCTTCCGCCGTGGCGGTGAACTCCGTCACCAACCAGGTCTATGTCGCGAACTACAGCAGCAACAACGTTACGGTGATTGACGGGGCAACGAACAGCACGACGACCGTCGCGGCTGGAACCAATCCCTACGCCGTGGCGGTGAATTCCGTCACGAACCAGGTCTACGTCGCGAACTACAGCAGCAATAACGTGACGGTGATTGACGGGGCAACGAACAGCACGACGACCGTCGCGGCTGGAACCAATCCTTACGCCCTAGCGGTGAACTCCGCAACGAACCAGGTCTACGTCGCCAACCTTGGCAGCAACAATGTGACGGTGATTGATGGGGCAACGAACGACACCACGACCGTCGCGGTTGGAGCCGGTCCTTCCGCCGTGGTCGTGAACTCCGTCACGAACAACGTCTACGTCGCGAACGCCACCAGCAACAACGTGACGGTAATCCACGGGGCCACCAATACCACCGCGACCATTACGATTGGAGCTTATATCGGATTTCCGTTCCCAATCGCTATATCCGTGAACCCCGTTACGAACAACATCTACGTTGCCAGCGACACTGGCAAGAGCGTTACGGTGATTGACGGGGCAACGAATCGCACGACCACCGTCGCGGCTGGAACCGATCCCTATGCCGTGGCGGTGAACTCCGTGACGAACCAGGTCTATGTCGCGAATTACACCAGCAACAACGTTACGGTGATTGACGGGGCAACGAACCGCACGAGGACCGTCGCGGCTGGAGGCGGTCCTGCCGCCGTCGCGGTGAACCCGGTCACGAACAAGGTGTATGTCGCGAACTACAACAGCAACAACGTGACGGTGATTGACGGGGCAACGAACCGCACGACGACCGGGGTGGTACCCAGCGCGAATCCTTCCACGTTGGGTTCTTCGGTCACTTTTACGGCGACGGTGGCGACAAGCGGGTCCCAGCCGCCCACGGGAACTGTGACATTTTGGGATGGCTCGACCTCACTGGGCGTTGGGACGCTGAACGGCTCCGCTGTCGTGAAGTTTGCCACCTCACGCATGGTTGTGGGACAGAACTCCATCACCGCAGCTTACAGTGGCGATTCGAGCAACAGCGCGAGTTCTGGAGTATTGACGCAGACCGTAAACGCGACAGAGATGAACTTCACGTTTGCTGCCAGTCCGACGAGTAAGACGGTAACGGCCGGGCAACCGGGAACGTTCACGCTGACAGTGACGCCGCAGGGTTCGTTCACCAACCCGATCAGCTTTTCATGCGCCGGATTGCCTGCGCTCGCAGGGTGCGCGTTCAACCCCAGCTCTCTAACCCCAAACGCCAGCACCGTGACCACGACAATGACCATAAGTACGTTGGCTCACACGGCAGACTCCGCGGCCCACGCGGAGGGCATATCGCCGACGCCACCTGGTCGTCATCCAAACCCACTGTATGCAATTTGTCTGGTGCTGCCGGCCATGCTGCTGGGTACGGCAGCTCTTGCTGCGCCTGATCGAAGAAGGTTTCTGTCCTGCTGCCTGGTGTTATTCCTGATCGGCGGTTGCTTGTTGCAAGTGGCTTGCGTGGGAGCGAGCACCGGTGGGAGTGGAGGCGGAGGTGACGGCGCCGGCGGTACTCCGGCGGGAACCTACACCGTCACGATTACCGGCGCAGCGGGGTCAACCCAACACACAACCACTGTGACGCTGAAGGTCCAGTAGCGGTCGATATCGCTCATTGACCCGTTGGCTGGAAACGTGTTCCTGATTGATGGCGGGTTGTGAGCACAGCGCCTTCGCGGGACGCTTACAGACCGGTCATTTTTTCCAGGCGTTCTGGATACCGGGGTCCCTCCACCTTGATTTTCGACGCGGCCACATCGATGTCTTGCAGGTCCTCTGGCGTTAGTTGGATCTTGACTGCTGCGATGTTCTCTTCCAGGCGGTTCAGCTTGGTGGTGCCGGGAATCGGAGCGATCCAGGGCTTTTGCGCGAGCAGCCAGGCGAGTGCGATCTGGGCCGGAGTCCCGTTCTTGCGCTTTGCAATGCTCGCGAGCAGGTCGATCAGCGCCTGGTTCCCCTTGAGAGCCTCCGGCGTAAAGCGGGGCAGCGTGCTGCGGAAATCGGAGCTGGCGAATTTCGTATCTGCGTCGATCTTGCCCGTCAGGAAGCCCTTGCCAAGCGGGCTATAGGGCACCAGGCCGATGCCAAGCTCTTCCAGGGTCGGGATCACCTCGGCTTCGGGTTTGCGCCACCACAGCGAATACTCGCTTTGAAGCGCGGTCACCGGCTGCACTACATGGGCGCGGCGGATCGTTTTCGCACCCGCTTCGGACAGGCCAAAGTGCTTGACCTTGCCGGCCTGAATAAGTTCCTTCACCGTTCCGGCGACATCTTCGATGGGCACGTTGGGGTCAACCCTGTGCTGATACAACAGATCGATGGTGTCTACTTTCAAACGCTTGAGCGAACCTTCAACGGCCTGCTTGATGTGCACGGGCTGACTATTCACGCCTGCTGTTCCCGGCCGATCATCGGCGCCGCCCACGTCGAACCCGAATTTGGTAGCGATCACCACTTTGCCGCGGAAAGGCGCAAGAGCCTCACCTACGAGTTCTTCGTTGGTGAACGGTCCGTATACCTCCGCGGTGTCAAAGAAGGTGATGCCGCGGTCCACTGCGGCGTGGAGAAGATCAGTCATCTCCTTCTTGTCTTTGGGCGGCCCGTAGGAAAAACTCATTCCCATACAGCCGAGCCCCAGGGTTGAAACTTCGAGATTGCTTTTTCCGAGTTTGCGTTTTTGCATTGTTTTTCCTTCTGAGCTGCTGCTCCCACCTCAAGATTAGAATCAAACGCCGGAGGAAGGATGCATCGCGAATATTCAGACTATAATGGCCCGACACGATGGCTCTCACCTCTGGCACGAAGCTCGGCCCCTACGAAATTCAGTCTCCGCTGGGCGCAGGGGGCATGGGAGAAGTTTACCGTGCTCGTGACACTCGCCTCGACCGCACCGTGGCGGTGAAAGTTCTTGCCTCCCACCTTTCTTCTTCTCCGGAACTGAAGCAGCGCATGGAGCGCGAGGGGAGGGCGATTTCTTCGCTGAACCATCCCAATATCTGCCAGCTTTATGACATAGGCTCGCAGAATGGCACCGATTATCTGGTGATGGAGTTTCTGGAAGGGGAAACTCTGGCCGAGAGGCTGCGCAAAGGCGCGATTCCGCTGGCCGAGGTTTACAAGATTGGGATTGCCGTAGCCGAAGCGCTCGCGGTCGCGCACCGCAGCGGCATTGTGCATCGCGACTTGAAGCCAGGGAACATCATGCTCACCGCGGGTGGCGCGAAGCTGATGGACTTTGGGCTGGCGAAACCGCTGGGCGTGCAGGGTGCGGGGACAGGGTCAGGATCAGCTCCGTCGTTTACCGCGGCGGCCACGATGAGCGGGCCGAGTCCGTTAACCCCACTAACCACCGCGGGCAGCGTCATCGGCACGATTCAGTACATGTCCCCTGAGCAGATCGAGGGGAAAGAAGCGGACGCGCGGTCGGACATTTTTGCGTTCGGCGCTGTCCTGTACGAGATGGTTGCGGGGAAGCGGCCGTTTGCCGGGAAGAGTCAGATTTCGCTGGCTTCCTCGATTCTGGAATCGGAACCGGAGCCGGTGGGCAAGCTGAAACCGACCACTCCACCAGCGTTTGAGCATGTAGTGACGACCTGCCTGCAGAAGAATCCGGACGAGCGCTACCAGTCGGCGCAAGACATCAAGCTGGAACTGCAATGGATTGCAGCGGACCGCACTTCACCTGCGGTGGCGGGAGCAACGGCAGTGGCCGCACCCCGTAGCCGCGAACGAATCGGTTGGGTCGCCGCGCTTGTGGCTGCGATTGTTCTGACTGCGGCCGCCGCCGCCATCTTCTTCCATCCGGCACAATCCGAACACTCCATCCGCACGGTTATCAATCCTCCTGAAAAAACCACATTCAATCTCACCGGCGATGCTGCCGGGCCACCGGTAACGTCTCCAGACGGGGCGTCGCTCGCGTTTGCGGCGACCGGCACCGACGGCAGGACTGGGCTCTGGGTCCGTCCCATGAACACGGTGGAAGCGCGCGAACTGCCCGGTACCGACGGCGCGACTTTTCCCTTCTGGTCGCCCGACAGCCGCTCCCTCGGCTTCTTTGCCGACGGCAAAATCAAAACGGTTGACCTTGAAGGCGGCTCGACGCAGATCGTTTGTGAGGCACCCCTCGGCCGCGGCGGCGCATGGGGACCGGATGGAGTGATCCTGTTCTCCCCGGCTCCCACAGCGCCTCTCCTGCGTGTGAGCGCCAGCGGGGGCACCCCGGTTCCAATTACCAAGCTTGACGCTGCCCTGCACACGTCGCATCGCTGGCCGTTTTTCCTTCCCGACGGCAAGCATTTCCTCTATATCGCGCTTCACCATGATGCTTCCAAGTCGGCGAGCAACTCGGTCTATTACGCGTCGCTCGACGGCCGGGAAAATCGTCCGCTGTTCCGCTCTCAAACCAATGCGGTTTACGCCAGCGGTTTTCTTTTGTTCGGGCGCGGCGATCAATTAATGGCGCAGCCTTTCAACCCCTCCTCTGGAAAGCTGAATGGCGAACCCCAGAGCGTGGCCAAGGGCGTGATGAACGACGGCAGCACCTGGCACATGGACGCCTCAGCCTCCAACGATGGTCTGCTGGTTTTCGGCAGCGGCGCCTCAGGCGACCTGGAGTTGGTCTGGATGGATCGCAGCGGGAAGATCAGCACCATTGCCGACAAGCTGCCTGACTTGCAGAGCGCGGTCCTTTCCCCGCAAGGTGACCGTGTCGCTCTGCAGATGAACGCCGGTCAGACCGATATCTGGGCGCTCGATTTGACGCGTGGAGTCCGCACCAGAGTCACCTTTGGACCGGTTGGCAATGTTTCTCCCCTATGGTCGCCCGACGGCAAATGGATCGCCTACTCCTCGGCTCAGAACGGTCACTTTGCCATCTGCCGCAAGCCCTCTGACGGCAGCGGTGCGGAAGAATGTTTGTTCGACGTTGAGCAGCAGCCCGAACTTCACGATTGGTCGCGCGACGGTAAGTATCTGCTGTATTCGCTGCCAGTCCCGGGGGGCCCCTTGAGGCAGATATGGGTTTTGCCGTTGCAGGGAGAGCACAAGCCGTCGTCGGTAGTGGAGGGGGGTGCGTTCGGAAAGCTTTCTCCGGACGGCCGTTGGCTCGCCTACCAGTCGATCGAATCGGGCAGGGCGGAAGTTTACGTGATGCCCTTTGGCGGCGGGCAGGGCAAGTGGCAGGTTTCGGCTAACGGCGGGCAACAGCCGCGATGGAGCACGGACGGCAAAGAACTTTACTACATGGACCTGACTTACAATCTTTTCTCGGTCCCGGTAAAGAATGCGGGGGGCTCACTGCAATTCGGTGTGGCTGAGAAGCTGATCACCAACTGGTCCGCTCCGCAGGTTTTCTACGACGTCTCGCCTGACGGCAAGAAATTTCTTCTGGACCGGGTCGCGCAGCAGGTCAGCCAGTCCGTCACGGTGATGACGAACTTCACGGCGGGGTTGAAGAAGTAAGTGACGCGGCCGGGCGTCAGCAGCGGGAATTGCTATTAGCTATCAGCTATCAGCTTCTAGCTCTCAGCTGTCGATGATAGCAGGGCGGTTTTTGCCGAAGGCCGAGAGCTGATAGCTGAAAGCTGAAAGCCGCAGGTATACCATGAACCTTTCGATTCGCATCGCAGCCGCTCTGCTGCTGCTTACAACGTCCATTTCCATGTCGGCACGAGACCGGTCCAATGCGCGCTCGATGGTGATTACACGCTACGGCATTGTGGCAACCAGCCATGTGCAGGCGTCCGTGGCAGGAGCGAAAATTCTGGAGCGCGGTGGTTCCGCCGTGGACGCGGCGATTGCCGCAAACGCCGTCCTCGGTGTGACCGAACCCATGATGAACGGCATGGGTGGCGATCTGTTTGCGATTTACTGGGACGCGAAAACTGGCAAGCTCTACGGGTTGAACGCCAGCGGATGGGCGCCGCGCGGGCTGACCATCGCACACGTGAAAGCCCAAGATGCGACCGCCATGCCTGTGTACGGAATTGATTCGGTCACGGTGCCCGGCGCAGTGGCGGGCTGGCATGCGCTGCATGAGCGTTTTGGACGGATGGCGTGGAAGGATCTTTTCCAGCCCGCGATTTCTTATGCTGACGATGGCTATCCGGTGCCGGAAATCGTCGCGTCGTACTGGAATGACGCCGCTGAAACTGTGGCGCAGGACGCCGAGGCGCGGCGGATTTATCTGCCTGGAGGCAAACCGCCGGCGGTAGGACAAGTTTTTCAGAATCATGATCTAGCCAAGGCTCTGCGGTTAGTCGCTGAGGGTGGCCCGGATGCGTTCTATAAAGGCGAAATCGCGCGCGCGATTGTGAGCACCTCGCAGAGCCTGGGCGGAACGATGGCGCCGGACGATCTGGCAGAGTTTTCGCCGGAGTGGGTTGAGCCGATTTCAACCACCTATCGCGGCTGGACCGTCTACGAACTTCCGCCCAACGGGCAAGGCATGGCGGCGCTCGAGATGCTGAACATCATGGAGACTTCTGCGCCGTCGCCCGACGGGCCGCTAAGCGCCGTCGAGTTGCATAAGAAGATCGAAGCCATGAAGCTGGCTTACGCCGATCTGGCGCGCTACAACGGCGATCCGCGCTTCGCGAAGGTTCCGGTCAAGGGGATCCTGTCGAAAGAATATGCGCGCGAACGCGCCAAGCTGATCGATCCCGGCAAGGCCAATTGCGAAGTTGCAGCCGGCACGCCGCCGTTCAGTGACACGACTTATCTTTCGGTGGTCGATCGCGAGGGCAATATCGTCTCATTGATCCAGAGCAATTACGAGGCATTTGGATCAGGAATTGCGGTGCGGGGCATGGGGTTCGCGTTGCAGGACCGCGGCGCGCTGTTTTCGCTCGATGCGGCTTCGCCGAACGCGCTCGCCCCACGCAAGCGGCCGTTTCACACGATCATTCCGGCTTTCATGGAACATGGGGACCAACACATTGGCTTCGGAATCATGGGAGGAGCCAACCAGCCGCTGGCCCACGCGCAATTCGTTTCCAACGTTGTCGACTACGGCATGAATATTCAGGAAGCGATGGAGAATGCTCGCTTCACCGTCAGTCCACAGCGCGGCTGCAACATTGTGATCGAGTCGCGCGTGCCTACGGAAGTGCGGCAAAAACTTTCCGCGATGGGTCATCAATTCGACGTGCGGAACGCATACTCGACGGCCATGGGCCGGGGACAGGCGGTCCTGCATGACTCGAAGACCAAGGTGAACTACGGAGCGTCGGACGCCCGCGCTGATGGGGCTGCAGTTCCAGAGAAGTAGTTACTTGCTAGTAGTGTCAAGTAAGATCTTTGTCATTCCGACCCCCGAGCGAAAGCGAGGGGCGGAGGAATCCCGGGTTTAAGTGCCCAGTATTCGGTAGCAAGTACTTCACGACCGCAACAAATTCCTCGCGATGAACAGAACGTTGGCCGGGCGCTCGCCCAGCCGCCGCATGAAGTAGGGATACCACTCGCTGCCGAACGGAATATAGATACGGACGCGCCAGCCATCGCGCGCCAGCTTGCGCTGCAGGTCGCGGCGGATTCCATAGAGCATCTGGAACTCGAAGGAGTCGCGGGAGAGTTTTTCGCGAACGGCAAAGGCCTGGGCTTGCTGAATGATGCTCTCATCGTGCGTGGCGAGTCCGTGATAGATGCCGCTCTTCATCAGGATCTTCATCAGCTTGACGTAGTTGGCGTCGACCTCGGACTTGAGCGGGAAAGCGATCTCCGCGGGTTCTTTGTAAGCGCCTTTGCAGAGGCGGATGCGGGTACGCTCGGCCAGCAGTTTTTCCACGTCGCTCTCGGAGCGCCTCAGGTATGACTGGATTACGGTGCCGACGGCGTTGGCGTTTCCGGGCATGGCATGGAGTTCGTGGACGAAGTCCAGGGTTCGCTGGGTGTAAGGCGAGCCCTCCATGTCGACGCGCACAAAGCCGGGAGGGTCCATGGATGCGGCCTTCGCGACTAATCCGCTGACGATTTCGCGGGCCAGTTTCTCATCTATATCGAGCCCCATGTGAGTCAGTTTGAGGCTGATATTCGCATTGAGCCGGTGAGTGGCGATGGCGTCGAGAATCTGATGATAAAGCTGGGAGCTGTGGCGGGCTTCCTCGGGATTGGTGACATTTTCGCCGAGGTTGTCGATGGTCACGCTCATGCTGGCGCGGTTGACGGCTTGCGTGGCCCGGACGGCGTCGGCGATCTCCGTGCCAGCGACGAAGCGGCCGGAGACGCGGCGGCCGAGCGCAGAGTTCTCGGCAAAGGTGCGCAAAGACGGGTTTTCGGAAAGACCGACAAAGAAAGCTCTTAACATTCCGCACCTGGAAAATTATCTACCGGAAGCGATGAACGGACAAAGATCACAGAACGTTGTATCACAACGAGGGCGTGCCGCAGCCCTTCCCGGCGACCACAAGCGGTCGAGCGCGAGGCGTTTGGCAGCTGGGATGGACGGCGGAAGCTAGGGCGTGAAGTGAAGTTCTACCGTCTCGTGAGTTTCGTGAGAAGTCGCTTCCCACTTCCACTGGCGCAGCGCGTCTTGCGCGGCTTGCGCGAGCAAGGGATGGCCGCCCTTTACTTCGACCGACGTTACCTTCCCGTTGGGAGCAACCAGAACGTCCGCGCGGACAACGCCCTGGATCTTCATGGAGCGGGCGAGCGCGGGATATTCCGGAGCCACCTTGACCGCTACCTTGCGGTTGCCGGCGGAAGCTTCCTGGGCAGAAGCGTGGTATGGAGCGAACGCAACGATTGCCATCAGAACAAATAAAGCCGCCGAAATGCGGTTCTTCATGGGAGCAGGGATTTCCGTATTCAGGATTTGTTCGAACAAAGAATAAGAGAAATTCGGTTTGAGTCGTAGATTACCTAGGTAATGAGGCGAAAGTAATTCTCACTGACAGGCGAAACCGGCCGTCATCCCGCAAGATGCGATGCTGGTGGAATGCTCAGCCAGCAGACTCTTCCAGGAACTTCTCGACCTCGATGGCGGCCATGCAACCGGTTCCAGCGGCAGTGATCGCCTGGCGATAGCGGCGGTCCTGCACATCGCCACAGGCATAGACGCCATGGACGCGGGTCAGGACGTAGTTATGCGTCTTGAGGTAGCCGTCTGCATCGGTATCGAGCTGGCCGACAAACATTTTTGCGTTGGGATCGTGCCCGATGCCGAGGAATACGGCGCTGGTGGGGAAATCCCAAACCTTGCCGGTCTTCACATTGCGCAGCTTCAGGCCGCAGACTTCTCCCTTGTCGTGACCAAGCACATCTTCGACGACGGTGTCGGTGAGGAATTGAATTTTCGGGTTGTGTTGCGCGCGCTCCAGCATGATCTTGGAAGCGCGGAAGCTGTCGCGGCGGTGAATGATGGTCACCTTGGTGCCGAAGCGCGTGAGGAAAATGGCTTCTTCCATGGCAGAGTCGCCGCCGCCGATCACCACGATTTCCTTTCCTGAAAAGAAGAAGCCGTCGCAAGTGGCGCAGGAAGATACGCCGTGGCCGATCAGCTTCTGCTCGTTCGGCAAACCCAGCCAACGGGCGGAAGCGCCGCTGGCGATGATCAGCGCTTTGGTGTGCACCTGGTGCTTGCCGAGATGAAGCAGGAACGGGCGCTGGCTGAGGTCAACGCTGGTGAGATGCCCCACGCGGTATTCGGCGCCGAAACGTTCTGCCTGCTTGCGCATGTTCTCGACCAGTTGCGGTCCCATGATGCCATCGGGGAAGCCGGGGAAGTTTTCCACCAGCGTGGTAAGAGAGAGCTGGCCGCCGGGTTCGTGGCCCTCAACCACGAGAGGTTTCAGATTCGCGCGGGCTGTGTAAAGGGCGGCGGTGTGTCCGGAGCAGCCGGAACCGATGATGACGACGTTGCGGGTTTCGCTCATGATGGGATAGCCGTTAGATTGCTGGATTTAGATTTCGATGCAGAGGCCGCAGGGCTCGCGGAGAAATCCTTATCATTCGCTTCTTCTTCTTTCTTTCTTCTCCTCGGGAGATTCGGCTCACGGTTTCACGGCTGGCTTGGCCGATTTCGGCTTTGCCGGCGCTTTCGGTCCTGCTCCCGGAATCTGCGCCAGTTCCGCGGGCACCGTCCGCTTGACGCCAAGCAGGCTGCGGTAGTTGGCCAGCACTTCGGAGGCGCTGCGGAATAATGGCTCGTAGGCGCTCTGGTCCGGCGCCGGTCCGTTTTCCGAAGCGCTGCAGCGGGCCAGCGCAATAGACGATTTTCCAAAGCGCTCGAGCCGGATGCGGTTGGCCGGAGTGTTGGCGGCGACCATGGCTTCGGCGCTGCCAATCGCCGATGCGCTGTCTTCCATCGAAACCTGGATGAGGTCTTTAGGATCCCGCACGTGCAGCACGAGAGTCTCGATCATGTTCTGACCGTCGTTGCTGAAAGAGTATTGCACGCTGGCGAACAGAGCCTGCACAGAGAATTCGCGGCGAAGACGAACGTAGCTGGCGACCGAAGGTTCATCCGACATCTTCGCGCCGCTTCCGGGTTGAAGGAAGTTGGGAGGCTCGGTCAGCGTGGAGCGGCCATGGGAGATTTCGAAGTCATCGCTGAACAGCGGTTGTTTCGGGATGCGCGCCAGTGCGGCCGCGATCTCCTTTTGTTCCTCCGCCGACGGCGTGCAAACGTTCAGCATGTTCACTTTTACCTGCGGCTCGGCCGAAGGGGTCTCGGGAGCCTGTTGCGATACGGCAGGAAGGGCTAGCAGCAGGCCTGCGACGATCGGAATGAATTTTGAGAGCACGCCAGAATGATAACCCAAAGCCGGTGCTCAGTACCTGGTACCCAGTACCCAGTTAAAGCCATGGGTCGCTCAGGGCCGGGTTGCTGAGAACTGAGAACTGCTTCAGGCTTTCGATTAGAATTCAGGGCATGGCAAATCTCACACTGGTCTACGGCATGCGGCTGCTACCTTCTGAAGACGTGGCCGAAGTGGGGCAGGCTCCGGTGAAGCTTACCAACGGACACGAGGCGCACGTCACTATGCACGTGCTCGAAGGCAGCAAGGAAGAGATCGAGAAGCAGTTGCGCACCAGCCTGGAAGCGTTCTTCGATCTGTATCCGGAAATTTAGCAGCTCCGGCGGCGAAATCATGAAGCAGTTTTACTCGAGGTTCCGCGCAAGAATGCTGGCCGCCGACTTGTGGCCCCAGGGATGGGTCGCGCGCGGAGCCCTCTATTCGCTGGGTTTCGCCATAGGGCTGTTCGCTCTTGAGATGGGGTTGAAGCCGTTTGCTCCCGGGGCGGCCGACAGCCTTGCGGGCTGGGTCAAGTTTCTTCTTTTCGACGCTGCCTTGCTGTTTTCCGTGATTGCCTTCCGGTGGTCGAAGCGAAAAATCCTCTGGCGCCTGCGCAACCGCCTGATCGTCACCTACGTCTTCATCGGCGTGATTCCTGCGGTTCTGCTGATCGCAATGACATTCATCACGCTTTACGGCTTGGCTGGCCAGTTCGCTGTGTTCGTAGTGACTTCGGAAATCAACTCCCAATTGCGCAGTCTGGGGGCGGTGAACGCCGCCGTCGGAAACGAACTGGCGGCGCGCCTGGAGCGCGGCGATAATCCCACCACCGAGTCGCTGGCCGGGCTGAGGAAGCGCGATGCGGCCTGGAAGCGGCGTCGAATGTATGCCTGGCTGGACGATAAGCTCTTGCCTCTGGGCGACGAATCCAAAGGGCCTGCTCCCTCGTTCCCCGCGTTTGCAAAGACCGAGTTGCGCGAGAACGAGCTGCGCGAGATCACGCGCGACCGCGACGGACTGCATCTGCGCGTGGTTACGGAGCTTACGACAGGATCAAAAACACTCACCGTCGTAACCAGCGAGCCGTTCGACAAGCCGTTAGTGGCGAAGATTGCGGCGGACCTGGGCGAAATCACCTTGCTCGAAGACCCCGGGTTCCGCGGTCCGGGGTTCCGTCAGGAAGAAGCGCAGCCGGTCACGCCCGCGAATCCAGGAACGAACAATGTTGCGACAAACAATGTTGCGACGAACAACGCCGCGACGAACAACGCCGCGACAAACGACGTCTCGACAAATAACGTCTCGACAAACAACGCCGCCACAAACAACGTCAACATCGTAATCAGCGACCGCAGGAACCCGCAGCGTGTGGATCTACATCCTAGTCCCACATTCACCGTCGGAACGGTGCCGCCCGCCATGGGCCGGCTGGACCGCGAGGTTCCGTTCCTGGCGCCGCTGCCGGTGCTCGATTGGACCACCGGAAAACCCGAGCCGACTGGGTCTGTAGTGGTGCAGGTTCGAACTCGCCCGTCCGTGCTTTACGGCCACCTCTTCGCAGCCCTGGGCGAGTTTGTCCAGATTGTGGAGTACACCCTTCTCGTCATCCTCGTTTTTTTCGCGGTGATCGAATTGATCGCCTTGATTATCGGCACGCGCATGACGCGCACCGTCACCGGCGCGGTAGCCCAGCTCTACGACGCGACCAAGCATGTCGACCGCGGCGACTTCAGCCATCGCATCCCGGTCAAATCCACGGACCAGCTGGCGCAACTCTCGCTGTCGTTCAATTCGATGACGGAGTCGATCGAGAAGCTGATTCAGGAGCAGAAAGAAAAGCAGCGGCTGGAGGGCGAACTCGCCATCGCGCAGGAAGTGCAGGCGCAACTGTTTCCCCGCCAGGTCACGGAACTGGAGTCGCTTGAAGTGCACGGCTTCTGCCGCCCGGCGCGCACCGTGAGCGGCGACTACTACGACTTTCTCACAGCCAGCTCCCACAAGCTGATTCTGGCCGTGGGCGATATCAGCGGGAAGGGAATCTCGGCGGCGCTCCTCATGGCGACCATTCACTCCGCGGTGCGCGCTTACAGCATAGAGAGCCTGCCGCAAATGAGAGAGCCCGTTGCCGTGGGCGCTGTTTCGGGCGCGGGCAGAGTCATGGCGCCGTGTCCTGAGGGCATTGAGTTGTCCCCGGGAGCGTTGCTCGGCCTGCTCAATCACCAGCTTTACGAGAGCACTCCGCCGGAGAAGTACGCGACGCTCTTCCTGGGAATTTACGACGGGCGATCGCACCGGCTCACTTACAGCAATGGCGGACACCTTCCGCCCATCCTGATTGCGAAGGACGGCGCGGTGCGGCGCCTCGAAACCGGCGGCACCGTGATCGGCCTGTTCGATCACATGATGTACGACGAGGGCGCGGTCGAGATGCATCCTGGCGAAATCTTTCTGGCCTACAGCGACGGCGTAACCGAACCGGAAAACGACTTCGGCGAATTCGGCGAGGACCGGCTGATCGACCTGGTGAGCGCCAACCGCCGCCTGCCGCTGGTGCAGATCAGCCAGACCGTCACCTCAGCGGTCGATGACTGGATCGGCGACAACGAGCAGCCCGATGACATCACGCTGGTGCTGGCGCGGGCGCGGTAGGCAGCGGTCACCCCCCAGTAATGTTGTCATTCCCACGCGCGAGCGAAGCGAGACAGGAGGAATCTGGCTGTTTGTACCCTACCGCGAGAAGGTTCGGCATGCCAACAATCCGAATGGCGGGTTGGGGAATCTAATACATCATGCGTGTACGAAAAGAATTAATCGTTTTTGTTGCAGTGATTCAGTCCGTTCTTTTCCTGACCCATTATTTCCTCTATGAGACCTGGGCCTTTTCTCCCGCAGGGAGCGAAACTCCCGGCGCGTTCTGGATCAGACTGGTCCTGGGGCTTTGGTCGGTGAGCTTTGTCGCCGCTTCACTGCTTGCCTTTCGCTATACAAATCCTGCTCTGCGCGCCTTTTACCGGGCTGCCGCGGTTTGGATGGGTCTGGTGAGCTTCCTCTTTCTCGCCGCGGTTTCCTCCTGGATTATTTTTGGAATTTCGCGGCTGGCGGGTCTGCATATGAACTTTCATCGGACCGTGGAGCTGCTGTTCGGAGCCGCGGCCATCGCTGGACTCTACGGAGTTTTCAATGCAGGCTGGACGCGGGTCACGCGAACCACGGTGCGGCTCGCGAACCTGCCGCCAGCGTGGCGCGGACGAACCGCGGCTCTGATCAGCGATGTGCACCTCGGGCACGTGCGAAATGGCAGTTTTCTGCGCCGCCTGGTTGCCATGACTTTAAGGGAAGAGCCCGATGCGATTTTTGTTGCCGGTGATTTGTACGATGGCACGTTTATCGACGCGCCGCTGGCAGCGGAGCCATTGAACAAGCTCGTGGCGCCTCAAGGTGTGTACTTCGTCGCCGGAAATCATGAACAATTTGGCGACGACAGCAAATACCTGAATGCCATTACGGCGGCCGGCGTGCGCGTGCTCAGTAATGAGAAGGTGGAAGTGGACGGTTTGCAGATTATCGGCGTTCCCTATCGAAACGCGACGCAGCACGGGCAGCTGGCGTCGGTGCTGCATGCGATCGGCCTGGATCGCGGTCGCGCCAGCATTCTGTTGACCCATGCCCCCGACCATCCGGAGATCGCGGAGGCGGCCGGCGTCTCTCTGCAACTGTCCGGTCATACCCACCT
>JBEKWP010000076.1:0-18166 GCA_049512915.1 Candidatus Sulfotelmatobacter sp. | reverse complement strand
ACTGCCTTTCGTTAGCGGATATCCTTTCTCTCGCCAGTCACGGATGCCGCCGTCCATCGAAATCACATTGCTGTAGCCCATCTTCTGCAGATTGTCAGCAGCCAGCGCCGAGCGGAATCCTCCGCCGCAGTAAAGCACAATCTCCGCTCCGAGCTCAGGCACACGGGCCTCGATGTCGCGCTCGATGATGCCCTTACCCAGATGAATTGCGCCGGGAAGATGATCCTTGGCAAATTCGCTCTCTTCACGCACGTCCACCAGGATGAACTTCTTGCCGTGATCCAGCTTCTTCTTCACTTCCTCGACGTTGGTTTCGCGCACGCGTTTCTTGGCGTCGTCCACAATCTTCAAAAAGCGCGGAGGATGTTGGTGGGCCATAAGCCTGTTCTCCCAGTCAGCGCTAAACATCCTACCAAGTGTCGCCGGATTGTGCATTCACAGGATCATTGGATTCTCGGTTAGCATGAACGGATGAAAGCGAACGCAGCGTCCCGGAAGACCGGCTTGGCGCGCGCCTTGTCAAAGCTGGGCTATTGCTCGCGGTCGCGCGCCGCCGAGCTGATTCGCGCCGGGCGCGTGACGCGGAACGGGCGAGTTGTTCGCGATCCAGAGGCGCTCGTTGCCGGGAAGCGTGATCAAATTGCAGTTGATGGGAAAGTGATTGAGGCTCAGGCGAAAATCTATCTCATGCTGAACAAGTCTCGCGGCGTGGTAACGACGGCGTCGGATGAAAAGGGCCGGGAAACCGTATATGCAGTACTAAACGCGAAGCTCGTTGCAGGGAAGAAAGATTCGCCGCAAACAAACCTGCCGTGGGTCGCCCCGGTCGGCCGATTGGACAAAGCCAGCGAGGGCTTGCTGCTGCTGACCAATGATTCCGAGTGGGGCGCCCGCATCGCAGCGCCAGAAACGCATTTGGACAAGACTTACCATGTGCAACTGGGGACGGTTGCGGATGAAGAATTTATCCAGGCGCTGGCTCGCGGAGTGAAGACAAAAGACGGAGAAATGTTGCGAACGAAGCAAGCTCGGCGCCTGCGTGCCGGGCAGAAAAACTGCTGGCTTGAGATTGTGCTTGATGAAGGCAAGAACCGGCAGATCCGCCGCATGATTGAGACCTTGGGAGTTGAAGTGTTACGACTGGTCCGCGTAGCCATCGGGCCGCTGCAATTGGGCGATCTCGCGAAGGGTGAACACCGTTCGCTCACATCCGACGAAAAGCGGATGCTTGACCGTGCCATGCACGATCACACCAAACTCGATCGGACCAAACTCGATCGGACCATGCGAGATCGCTCATGAGCGAGGTAATCTTCTTTTCCGCCGTTTCCATGGCCGAGCAAATTCGAAAAGAGAAAATCTCTACGGTCGAACTTGTGGATGCCCACTTGAAGCAGATCGAAAAACTGAATCCACGACTAAACGCATTTGTGCACGTCGACACGGAATGTGCGCGGCGGGCGGCTCGGGCGGCTGAGGCTGAGGTGATTGCCAAGAAAAAGCTTGGCCCGCTGCACGGTGTGCCCATCAGCATCAAGAGCTCCATCAGCGTGGCGGGGCTGCGCTGTGAGTCAGGCACGCGCCTGCGCGCCGGGTTCGTGTCTGCTCAGGATGCGCCGCTGGTCGCCCGTTTGCGAGCCGCGGGCGCGATCGTACTGGGCGTGACAAATACTCCCGAACTGCTCATGGCGTGGGAAACCAACAACCTTCTCCATGGCCGCAGCAACAATCCGTGGGATCTCGAACGCACGCCGGGCGGTTCAAGCGGCGGCGAAGCCGCGGCGATTGCGGCGGGCATGTCCGCCGGTGGCGTCGGCAGCGACGGCGGTGGTTCCATCCGCGTGCCGGCTCACTTCAGCGGCATCTGCGGCCTGAAGCCGACGCCGGGAAGAATTCCCGCGACCGGCCACTATCCTGAATCCGCGGGTCCATTTGCATTGATCGGCGTCGTCGGTCCGCTGGCGCGCACCGTCGCTGATCTGAAAGTTCTCTTCGAGGTAATGCAGGGTCCTGACGACGGTGATGCCTGCGCAGCTCCGGTGCCGCTGCACTGGCCCAGTGAAGCGGAGACCAGAAGACTAAGAGTCGGTTATTTCGAAGAGGATGGCCGCACGCCAGTCACGCCTGAAACTCGCGCGGCCGTGCGCACTGCGGTAGAGGGCCTGCGCAGCGCGGGATTTCAGGTAGAACCCTTCCAGCCGGAAGGACTCGAAGAAGCGCGCCAGCTCTGGCACCAGCTCTTCATAGTCGCCGGCGGGATGCTGCTGCGGCCAATGTTCAAAGGCAGGGAATCGGACCTGAGCCCCATGCTGAAACAGTTTCTGGAGTGGTCCGCCGCCGAACCCGCACTCACGGGCGAGACCCTCTTGCGAGTTTGGATCGAGCGCGATCGGTTGCGCGCACGTTTTCTGAAGCAGATGCAGCAGCACCAAATCTTATTGTGTCCAGCAGCGGCAATCCCCGCATTCCGGCACGGGGAGCGTAGTTGGCGGGTTGACAGCAAGACCGTCCGCTATCTCGATGCCTGGAGCTACACGGAATTCTTCAACCTGTTAGGCAATCCTGCAGCGGTGGTTCCGGTAAGTCACTCGTCCGAAGGCCTGCCCATCGGCGTGCAGATCGTTGGACGGCCGTGGGAAGAGGAGCAGGTGTTGTGCGTCGCCTCTGCGCTGGAAAAGGAATGCGGCGCCTGGAAGATTCCACCGATCGCCTGAAGCCGCGCGGTGCCGGATAGTATTTTTACATTATTCCCCCGGCGAATCCGCGTGAGTAACGTGGTCGCACGCGATTTCAGTTACTCCGGGAACTGGAATCCTTCACTGCGAGCCACCCAACTGTTTCCAATGGGACAAAATTCGTCATTGAAGGCGCCTGTGGGTCGGACCTTCTCCTGGCTACTGTCGTTCCTAGTGATTTCCGCTGCGTACCTCTACGCCTTCCCGCAACCGAACATCTTTTATGCGGTCGTGGTGCTTCTGCACGCGCTGGCCGGAGTGATCACCGCGATTCTCCTCATTCCAGCGTTAATTCGCCTTCTGCGGAATGGCAGCTTGCTTGCGCGCGCCGGGTGGTTGCTGGTCGCGGCAGGCGCGGTCCTCGGAATCATTCTCATCAAGACTGGCACGGCGCACACTGAGTGGAACCGGCTCTACCTCCACATCGTGATCTCACTCGCTGGAGTTGCCCTGCTGATCGCTGAGACCATGGGAAGACGCGGATGGTTGAGCGCAAGCGCCGCGACCGCAATACTGCGAACCGCAATCTGCGTGGCCGTAATCGGCGCCGTTGGCTACGGTGCGCACTACATGCGTAATAGTTGGCAAGCGCGCGGCCGCATTCAGAATCCCGCCATGCCGCCGGACAACATGAATGGTGAAGGCGACGGGCCCGAAGGATCGTTCTTCCCCAGTTCCGCACAGGTCTACGGGAAGCGGAAAATTCCCAGCAAGTTTTTCATGGAGTCCGACTCTTGCAAGCGCTGCCACGAAGACATTTACAACCAGTGGTTCAGCTCAGCACACCACTTCTCATCGTTCAACAATCAGTGGTACCGCAAATCGATCGAGTACATGCAGGATACGGTGGGCACCAGGCCCTCGAAATGGTGCGGCGGATGCCATGATCCGGCCTTGCTTTACAGCGGCCTGATGGATACCCCCATCAAGCAAATCGTGCACCGCCCCGAATCGCAGGCCGGCCTGGGCTGCATGATGTGCCACTCCATTGCCAGCGTGAAGAGCACCATGGGCCAGGCCGACTTTTATCTGGAGTATCCGAAGCTGCACGAACTCGCGGCCACGAAGAATCCCGTAGCACGCGCGCTGCATGATTTCCTGATCCGGCTGAACCCGGAACCGCATCGCCGCGTTTTCCTCAAGCCGTTTATGCGCACGCAGACGGCGGAGTTCTGCTCCACCTGCCACAAAGTGCATCTCGACGTTCCGGTGAACAACTATCGTTGGTTTCGCGGCTTCAACGAATACGATAACTGGCAGGCCAGCGGCGTTTCCGGACAAGGCGCACGCTCGTTCTACTATCCGCCGAAGCCGCAGCAGTGCGCCGATTGCCATATGCCGGCGGAGCCCTCGAAAGATGCCGGCAATACCAATGGATTCGTGCATTCACACCGTTTCCCCGGCGCCAACACCGCACTGCCCACGGCGAATGAAGATGCCGCCCAACTGAAACTCACCGAAGCGTTTCTGAAGAGCGGCGCGCTGACCGTGGATATTTTTGCGTTATCTCGCGCGCAAGCTCCGCTTCCGGCGGCACTCAAAGCGGCGAGCCAACCAGAACTGGCTACGACCTTTGCCGTGGGCGAAGAAGCGGAAACCAAAATTGCTTCGGGAACCAGCGGAGAAGTGGCTCCAGTCACGGCTCCTCTTAACCTTGTACAGCCCGCACTCCGCCGCGGCGACACCGTGCGCGTGGACGTGGTGGTCCGCACCAAGAAGGTCGGACATTTTTTTCCCGGCGGCACAGTCGATGCCTACGATACCTGGCTCGAATTGAAGGGCACGGACGACAAAGGCCAGACGATTTTTTGGAGTGGCATGGTGGAAGACGACGGCAAGGGTCCCGTGGAAAAAGGCGCGCACTTTTACCGCTCATTGCAAGTGGATGCCCACGGCAACCCCATCAACAAGCGCAACGCCTGGGCTACGCGCTCGGTGGTGTATGTGCGGCTCATCCCGCCCGGGGCGGCCGACACGGTGCACTACCGCATGTTGATTCCGGAGAACGCCGGGAACAGGATCACGCTGCACGCCCGCCTGTGTTACAGAAAATTTTCCTGGTATGGCACGCATGAGGCTTTCGCCGGGCAGCCCGACCCGGCATCGCCCAACTCGGTTTCTCCTGATTACGATGACCGTCCGACCGTGTTCACGGCATCGCTGAGTGGCGTTTCGGCGAAGCAAGAGGCAATTCCCGACCTGCCCATCGTTACGGTGGCAGAGAACGAAGTGACGCTGCCGGTAATCGCGCACAACGCACCGGTTGCGGAACCGAAGACCATCGTGCGCAAAGAAGAATGGCAGCGCTGGAACGATTATGGAATCGGCCTGTTTCTGCAGGGCGATCTCAAGGGCGCAGCCGGGGCATTCCAAAAAGTGACTGAGGCCGATGCGGGTAATCCCGATGGCTGGGTAAATCTTGGCCGCTGCGCCGTGCAGGAAGGCGACATGGAACGCGCCCGTGCCGTGCTTGAGAAAGCGCTGGCTCTGTCTCCGAATCTTGCGCGAGCCAATTACTTTTACGCCCGCGTGCTGCGTGCCGACGGCAACTATGAGGGTGCAGTCGCACGTCTGCGCATCGTTCTGGCCCAGTATCCGCGCGATCGCGTCGCGCTCAATGATCTGGGACGCATTTTCTTTCTGCAACGAAACTACACGGATGCTGTGAAGACCCTGCAATCCGTTTTAGCAATCGATCCCGAGGACTTGCAGGCGCACTACAATCTGATGCTTTCCTACAATGGCCTCGGCGACGAAAAACTCGCGAAAGAGCACGAGGAGCGCTATCTGCGCTTCAAAGCCGATGAATCTTCTCAGGCGATCACGGGACCTTATCGGCAACTGCATCCCGAAGACAACAACGAGAGGCAGGCGGTGCATGAACACGTTTCCGTACCGCTGCCGGCGCTGGGCGCGAAACGTACGGGCGGGGCCGCGTCTCCGGCTGGAGGCTCAAAATAGTGAGAAACCCGGAAGAGTGTTTCACCACCCTTCGGCTTCGATCAGGGCTGGCTCCGTCACGGAGTCACAGAAGAAGTGTGAGATTTTCTTGCTCAAGATTTCTTTGTGTCTCGGTATCACTGTGGTTCATGGTTTTGCTGCAAGCCGCCCATGCGCAGGTTCACTTCCGCGACGTCACCGCGCAAGCCGGCATCCGCTTCACCCACAACAATGGCGCATTCGGAAAGAAGTGGCTTCCCGAAACCATGGGTCCGGGATGCGCTTTCATTGACTATGACAACGACGGGTATCCTGACATTCTCCTCGTCAATGGCGAAGATTTTGCCGGGCATCCCCACGCAGGACCTACGACTTTAAAGCTATACCACAACAATGGCAACGGAACTTTTACCGATGTAACCCGCAAAGCCGGATTGGCCGTACCGATGTTCGGATTCGGCGTTGCGGTGGGCGATTACGACAACGACGGCTTTGACGACATCTTCATTACCGCGTCAGGCCAGAGCCATCTCTTCCACAACAACGGTAACGGAACTTTCACGGATGTGACCAAGTCTGCTGGCTTGTGGGGGCCAAACGAATTCTCGACCAGCGCAGCGTGGGTGGATTACGACCGTGACGGGAAACTTGATCTTGTCGTCGCGAACTACGTGCAGTGGACCGAGCAAACCGACCTCTACTGCACGCTCGACGGCGCACACAAGTCCTATTGCACGCCGGAATCGTATAAGGGAAAATCGGTGCGGCTGTGGCATAACCTCGGTGGCGGCAAGTTTGAAGATGCCACACAAAAAGCCGGCCTCGGCGAGCCGACTTCGAAAAGCCTCGGCATCACTGTCCTCGATTACAACGGCGACGGCTGGCCCGACATTCTCATCGCCAACGACACCCAGCCGAACAAGCTTTATCTAAACAAGAAAGACGGAACGTTTGAAGAGCGCGGCGTTACTTCTGGTATAGCTTTCAGCGAAGACGGAGTCGCCCGTGCCGGCATGGGCGTGGATGCCGCCGACTACGACCGCAGCGGCCACCCCAGCGTCATCATCACCAACTTCGCCAATCAAATGGTCTCGCTCTATCACAACGAAGGAAACGGCCTGTTCGTGGACGAGGCCCCGCAATCGGAGGTAGGCCGCGCCACGCTGGTCACGCTCGGCTTCGGCTGCTTCTTTTTCGATTATGACAACGATGGCTGGCCCGACATTTTTGTAGCCGACGGCCATATCGAAGATGCAATCGAGCGTGTGCAGAAGCGCGTGAGCTACGCCGAGCCCGCGCATCTCTTTCGCAATCTCGGGGGAGGGAAGTTCCAGGAAGTGACCGCGCAGATGGGCTCGGCATTCGCCGCGCCGCGAGTGGCGCGGGGCGCGGCTTACGCCGATATCGAGAATGATGGTTTTTTGGATGTTCTCGTCACCACCAACGCCGGCCCGGCATTTCTTTTTCACAACGAGGGCGGGACGAATCGTAGTTTGCGGCTGAAACTGGTGGGAACGAAGTCGAACCGTGATGGGATCGGTGCGGTCGTGCGTGTGACGTCAGGGAGCGATAAACAGTCGAAAATGCTGCGTTCCGGATCGAGCTATCTTTCGCAGAGCGAATTGGTGCTCACGTTTGGCCTGGGTACGCAAACTAAAGCTGACAGCGTTGAGATTCAATGGCCCAGCGGCCAGGTGGACAAGCTTTCTAACCTCAACGCGGGGCAGACCGTCACCGTTGAAGAAGGCAAAGGTGTCGTGGGCCAACGCGCCTATGGGTCTCGAGCGAAGTCCAATTGACGCTTTACCCTGTGTGCCTCAGTGCCCTCTGTGTTTAAATCTTTACTCGAATGACTCTCCGAATCGCAGCAGCCCTGGCCAGCGTGTTCCTGGCCGCGTTTGGCCTGTTCGCGGCGCCGCAAGCTCGGCCGGCCGCGAATCCGGCGGAAGCCGCGCGGTTGAATAATCTCGGCGCCGCCTACATGAACCAGCAGCTGTTCGAGAAAGGGCTCACCTGCTTCCGGCAGGCGGCCGAACTCGATCCTAAACTGACGATCGCGCGGCTGAATGAAGGCATCGCACTGCTGAACCTGCAGAAGATCGACGAGGCCAAGGCCGCGTTGGAAGGAGCGCTCAAGCAGGATCCAAAAAATCCGAACGCGTGGTACAACCTCGGGCTGCTGGCGAAAAATACCGGCGAAGCGCAAGCCGCGATTGATGCCTTCAGGCATGTCGTCGAGATCGATGCGAACGACGCCGACACGTGGTATTTTCTGGGCTCGTCGTACGTCCAGGCCAAACAGTTTCCGCAAGCGATCGATGCTTTCCAGCACGCGCTGCAATTAAACCCGTTACACGCCTCGGCCGAGTTCGGATTGTCGCGCGCTTATCAGCAATCCGGCGACATCGACCACGCCCGCGAGCACCTGAAGAAGTTCCAGTACATCACGCAGAACAAACTCGGCGCGCCGGTGAGCCTGGCTTATGGCGAGCAGGGTCAGTACTCACGCGCGGTTGAGGCTCCCTCGGCAGTGTTGAAAGCGCACGCTCAGATCAAGGTGCAGTTTGTGGATGTGACGAAGGAGGCGGGGATTGCCGGGAGTGACGGACCGACCCCGGACGACATTTTCGGATTTCTCATGCCGGGCGCATGCTTCCTCGACTACGATGGCGACGGTCGTCCCGACATTTTTCTAGCAAACGGCGGACCGCTAGGCGGACTGACTCTCTATCACAACCTAGGCGACGGAAAATTCGCAGATGTGACGAAGAAGGCCGGGCTCGATCCTACCCTGCACGGGATCGGGTGTACGGCGGGCGACTACGACAACGACGGTGCAACTGATTTGGCTGTGAGTTTACTTGGGCGGGTCATGCTGCTTCACAATCAAAAGGATGTGACGTTCAAGGATGTCGGCAACGCCTCTGGCATTCCAAGCTGGAATTACAGCCTCGGCCTTACTTTTATTGACTATGATCACGACGGCGATCTCGATCTCTTCGTGAGCCGGCACGTAGATGCAGTGCCGAAGAACGGAAAAGTGAATTGGTATTTTCCGCCTTCTGACGATGGTTCATCTAGCTGGCCGCAGATGTTCCGTAATAACGGCAACGGAACATTTAAGGAGGTCGCGGCCTCGCTCGGGCTGACGGATGAAAACGATCCGATCGGTACTTTGGGGGCCATCGGAACCGACTACAACAACGACCGTGCAATCGACCTTATAGTTACGGAGTCCAAGCCGGCAATCTTCGAAAATCCTCGCGAAGGAAGATTCTCGAAGCGCACACCCTGGTCCGGTCCCATGCCCGGCGCGGTTCTCGGCGTGGCCGTGCTCGATTTCGACCACGATGGATGGATGGATTTGGCTTTTACGCACATGGGGCCTCCAGGAATTACGCTCTGGCGCAACAACCATGGCAAGAGTTTTGATCGAGTCGCGCTTCCCGAAACGAACTGGGTGCGCGCTTACGGCGTCGCCGCCATCGATTACGACAACGACGGCTGGGTCGATCTGGTTGCGGTCGGCGAAACCAAGGACGGTAAAGGCGAAGCGCGGCTGTTCCGCAATCTCGGAGCTGATGGTTTCAAGGACGTCACTGCCGATGTTGGGCTCGACAAGGTTCAGCTCAAAGATCCGCGCGCCATCATCACCGGCGACTACGATGGCGATGGTGCGACCGATCTGCTGATCACGCAGAATCACGGTCCTGCCGTGCTGTTGCGCAATGAAGGCGGCAACCAGAATCACTGGCTGCGGCTTTCGCTCAAGGGGCTGGCTGACAACAAGAGCGCCATCGGCACCAAGGTGGAAGTGTTTGCGGGCGGAAACCGGCAGAAGTTTGAGATCGCAGGATCGAACGGATACCTGGGGCAGAATTCTACCGACATCGTAGTCGGGCTGGGCGACGCTCAGGAAGCGGACATCGTGCGCCTGCTGTGGCCAACCGGAGTGTTGCAGGATGAAATCAATGTCGCCGGCGACCGCCAGCAAAACATCACTGAGATTGATCGCCGAGGCAGCTCTTGTCCCACGCTGTTTGTCTGGAACGGTGAGCGCTACGAACTTGTCGCCGACATGCTGGGCGCAGGCGTGGTCGGGCACTGGGTTGGGCCGGGGCAGCGTGATGTTCCGAGGCCAGTCGAGTACATCAAGATTGATCGCAATGCGATTCGCGAGAGGGACGGCAAGCTCAGCTTTCGCTTCATGGAGCCACTTGAGGAGGCCGTCTATCTCGATCAGGTGCGCGTGCTGGCGGTCGATCATCCCGCCGGGCTTGATGTGTATCCCAACGAATATTTCGCGTCGAACCCGCCGTATCCGGAGTTCAAGGTGGTTGTGAGCAAAAGAGAAGACGCGCGGCCGCCGGCGGGCGCTTGGGATGAGCATGGGCACAATGTGTTGCCCGATCTTTTGGCGCATCGTTACTTCGGCGATTTTGCGTTGACGCAATTCCAGGGCTTCGCCCAGCCGCATAGCTTGACGCTCGATTTGGGCGAGGCTTACCGCCGAGGCCCGCTGTGGCTGCTGCTGCACGGCGAGGTTGAATACTTTTCGGCGAACAGCATGTATTCCGCGTCGCAGGCCGGGGTGCAGGCGATCTCACCTTATGTGGAAGCGCTGGTGGGAAACGGCAAGTGGGTGCGCGTGGTCGATGATATGGGTTTCCCGGCGGGCGGGCCGCGCACTATGACTGCAGATCTAAGCGGCAAGCTGCCGCCGGGGGCGCAGAAGATTCGCATCACGACCAATCTGCAGATTTACTGGGACAGCATTCTGGTTAGCCGGACGGAGCAAGTGCCGCCGGCGTCCCTGCAGCTTTCCGGCGCCGAGGGCGGGACGCCCACGGGACAGCCGGCAGGATGCCGGCGCTACAACTTATGCCTGACGGAGGTTCCTCTTGTCCGCGCTGATCTTGGCTTTCACGGGTTTCCGCTGAAGATCGAAGGCACGCCTCCGGGGAACGTGCAATACATTTACGAAAAGACCAGCGCGACAGGTCCCTACACGCGTCCCATGGGAACCTACACTCGATACGGCGATGTGTTGCCGCTGCTGACTGCGCTGGACGATGAACTGGTCGTGTTCGGTTCGGGCGACGAAGTTCGTCTCGATTTTGATCCATCGCAATTGCCGGCGCTGCCTCAGGGCTGGGTGCGCGATTATTTCTTCGCCGCTTTTGGTTATGAGAAAGACATGGACTTTTACGCCGCCGAGGGAAACTTCGTGGCGCCGCTGCCGTTTCTCAGGATGGGCGACTATCCCTACGCGCCGGGCCAGTCGTTTCCGCTTGACGACGCACATGTGAACTATCTTCTCGAATACAACACGCGGCATGTGTCAGGCAACGAGCAGCGTGGGTACTGGTTTGACTACGGGAAGTGAAGCGAATCCGGCAAGTACGGAATCGTTTTAATATTGACATTTTGAGCCCTCCATAATCCAATAGGCGGACCCATGGAACCTGCCATCTCTGTTGCACCGTCCGGCCCACGTCTGCGCCGCACGCTTACCCTTTGGGATTTAATCCTCTACGGTGTGATCGTCATTCAGCCGGTCGCGCCCATGTCAGTGTTTGGCGTGCTCAGCAATCGTGGGCATGGACATGTGGTGACTACGATTCTGATCGCCATGGTCGCGATGCTGTTTACCGCGATCAGTTATGGGCGGATGGCGCGGGCTTATCCTAGTGCGGGTTCGGCGTTTACTTATGTGGGGCAGGAGATCAATCCCGCGCTTGGCTATGTGACCGGCTGGAGCATGGTGATGGATTATCTGCTCAATCCCATGATCTGCATTATCTGGATCAGCCAGCAGGCGCACGTGTTCGCACCTGGCGTGTCATATGCCGTGTGGGCGGTTATTTTCGCGCTGATGTTTACTGCCTTGAATGTTCAGGGCGTGAAAACTTCCGCTCGAGTGAATACCGCGCTGGCTGCGGGAATGGGAGTGGTGATTGCGATTTTCTTTGTGGCCGCGGCGCGCTATATTTTTGGCCATCCTCACGACGGAGCGGCTTTCTTTACGCGGCCGTTTTATGATCCGGCGAGCTGGAATACGAAAGCGGTGCTGGGCGGCACTTCGGTTGCGGTGCTTACCTACATTGGTTTCGATGGCATCTCGACGCTTTCAGAAGAGGCGGAGAATCCGCGGCGGAACATTCTGCTGGCGACAGTGCTGGTTTGTGTGGTCATCGGAATACTCTCGGCCTTTCAGGTGTATGCGGCTCAGCTGATCTGGCCGGCCTCGGAACCGTATCCGAACATGGACACGGCTTTTACTTTCGTGGCGGGACGCGCGTGGGCGCCGCTGTTTGCGATTGTCGGGTTCACCTTGGTGGTGGCGAACTTTGGCTCGGGCATGGGCGCGCAGCTGGGTGCGGCGCGGCTGCTTTATGGCATGGGGCGCAGTAACGCTTTGCCGAAGTCGTTTTTTGGGGCGGTCGATGCCAAGCGGCATGTGCCGCGCAACAACGTCCTGTTTGTGGGCGTGCTCGCTTTGGCTGGCGCGTTTCTGCTTCCCGCACTGGCGGGAGCGACGACTGGCTATGATCTGGGCGCGAACCTGCTTAATTTCGGGGCGCTGATCGCCTTTATGGGGGTGAATGCGGCAGCGTTCGTCCGCTACTACTTGCACGAGCCGGAAAAGAAGCTTGGCAATTTGCTTCCGCCGGTTCTGGGTTTTGTGATCTGCTTTTTTCTTTGGATTAGTTTGAGTTCCAAGGCGCTGGTTTTTGGGGCGATCTGGATGGCAGTGGGAATTGCGATAGGCGCGTGGAAGACCAAGGGCTTTCGAGGGAATCTGGTCGACTTCGAATTGCCGCCAGAAGAATAGACGCATTGGAGTACGACAATGCTGGGTTCGATCGACATTGTGGCGTTTGTTCCGACCAAGGACACGGAGAAAGCGCGGGCTTTTTACGAAGGGGTGCTGGGGCTGCGCTTTGTGAAGGACGACGGATTCGCCATGTTGATGGATGCGAATGGAATCATGGTGCGGGTGGCGAAGGCGCAGTTCACGCCGGCTCCGTTCACGATTCTGGGATGGCAGGTCGCTGAGATTGAGAAGATTGTCGAGGGACTGCAGGCGAAGGGCGTGCAGTTTGAGAGATTTGGTTTCTTCGAGCAGGACAAACTTGGGATCTGGACCGCGCCGACGGGGGACAAAGTGGCGTGGTTCAAGGATCCTGACGGGAATATTTTGTCCGTCTCACAGCATGTGTGAGGAGAGTCTGCTGTTTCTGTGGGTGTGAGTCGCTCGCTTTGCTCGGCGGGACAGCCGAGGCGGCTGTCCCTACGTGAGCATCTATACTGCGGGCCTCGCGGGGCGGAGGCACCCGCGCGACACTTTACTCCACGTTCCAGTTACTCCACGTTCCAGTTACTCTACGTTCCAGCCGGTTACTTTCACAGTTGCCTTTTCTGCGCCCAGCTCACTGGCGCGGTAGGTGGCGGTTATCTCGCGCTTCTCACCGGGTAATAATGAGATGTAGTTGTCTTCCCAGACTACTGGCAGGACCTCTTCGCCCCTCGCTCCTTTCTCTACTTTGAGGCGGACAAAGAAAGCCAGGCTCTTGCTGGGATTTTCTAACGTCACCCGGGTGATAGAGTCTTCGCCTTTGCGCGCCGTGCTGCTGGTAACTTTAAGCTTTACCTTGGGAAGTTGCGCGAGAGCCGTGTAGTCGGCGAAGGAATCGGTGGGAGTCATCCACCAGTTGGACTTGGCCCAGTCGAGGGTTTCGGGTTTGGTGGAGAGCCAGTAAAAGTTCGACCCTACCAGTTTGCCGGCGGAGTCAGTCAGGCGCAGGGCTACGAAGTACGTCGGGCTCAGGCCATCGACTTCGGGGAGAGTGAATACTTTGGCGGTGCTGTCGGCGGGGGCGTCGAGCGAATCTTCGTGGGAAAACTTCTCGGTCGCGTCGAGGTTGTAGATCTTGGTGGTTAGCTTCAAGCCTGTGACATCTTCATACTGGCTGCTGACGACCCAGATGGAATGATCGTCGTAGCCGTAGATCGGATGAAGTGCTTCCATGGCGCGCTTGGCTCCGAAGTAGCCGCCCGCCGGGCGCAGGTAATAGTCGTAGAGGTGCCAGATCATGGAAGGCCATGCGTTGTTGAGCATCCACTGAATCACGCCGGTGGATTCATATTTGTTGCGGCTGTAGGCCTCGTACATGGCGCGCACGCCTTCATAGGTTTGCAGTTGCGATTTGCTGGCGAAATCTTCGACGTTGTCTGACTTACCGTAGCGATTCGCGAGCGCGGTGTTGAATACCTGGATAGTTTTGAATTCTCCGCCGCCGGCGTGGTAATTCCAGACATCGTCGATGGGCCAGAGGTGATCTTTTCCGACCATGGCGCGAATGCTTTCGACGGGCGGGACGGCAGGCCCCATGCTGGTCTCGGTATTGAAGCCGTAGGCGCCGCCGCAGCCGCCAGGATTGCAGAGTTTGCGGTTGGGCTGGCCAGCGGGAGTGTCCTGTTCCCAATAGCCCGGAGCTATATACTCATACGGTCCCGACATTTTGACGCCGCTGCTTCCGGTGACCGTGGTGGGTTTGCCGGTGGCGGAAGAAACTACGGGATTGGGCCACAGGAGCTGCTTTTCGATGTCGAGATACATCTGTTCGACATCGGGCGGGGGCGGGTTGTCGCTGCCATTCAGCCACATGACCATGCTGGGGTGGCTGCGGAGGCGGTAGATCTGATCGCGGAGGGACTGCTGGGCGATTTCAAAATCCTGCGGCTTCCAGCGCGGCCAGCGCTCCCAGAAATCGCAGCAGCACCAGCCGGCCATGACGAGAATTCCTTCGTGGTCGGCGAGGTCGAAGAATTCCTGGGTTTCAAGTTTGCCTTCGAGGCGTACGGTATTCAATCCCATGTCGCGGACGTAGCGAAATTCGTCGTGCAGGCGCTGCGAGTTCTCGCGAAGCATCATGTCCGGAGTCCAGCCGCCGCCGCGGATGAGGATGTTCTTGCCGTTGATGTGGAAGGCGCGGCCGCCGGTGGCGTTTACTTCGGAAGTCACTTCGCGAATGCCAAACTCCGTTGTTGAATGATCGCTGATGGTGCTGCCGACTTCGAATTCCATTTTCAGCGAGTAGAGAGCCGGCTTGCCCATCTGCGCGGGCCACCAGAGGCGCGGATTGGAAAAGACGAGCTGCGGGAACTCGTCGGGAGTGAAGGTTACGTCTTTGCTTTCGTTGGCGGCGAGTTCGACCTCTTGCTCGAAGGCCACGTTTTCGATTTGGCCTTTCAGTTTGCCTTTCACCGGTTCGCTCGTGCCGTTCTTGAGTTGTGCGGTGACGGTGAGTTGCGCCGAATCGTTGGCGGGCAGGTTCAGTTTGGAGACGACGGTGGGATAGCGCAGCGCGACCGGGCCGCTCGCGGTGAGGTAGACTTCGCGCCACAGGCCCATGTTTTTGTCGGGAGGAGCGGGATTCCAGTCGACGAAGGTGATGGCCAGGTCGCTTTCGGTGGGGGCGAAGACCTGCACGGCCAGAACGTTTTCGTGGCCGGGTTTCAACGCGTTGGTAACATTTAATTCATAAGTGCGCCAGGCGCCGGCGATGGTATCGGAGTTAGCGATTTGCTTTCCGTTGAGCCAGACGTTGGCGCGGTAGTTGATCCCCTTGAAATTCAGCCAGACGGTTTTTCCCGCGTAGGCGGCTGGAGCGGCGAACTGCTTGCGATACCACCAGGAGACGGCGTAGGGGCTATCCGTCTGCATGGGGATGTTGGAAAAATTTCCGCCGATTGGATAGGTGACGCCAGCGAACTGGCGGAGGTTCATGGCGAAGAACGGATCGGGGAGGGTTTTGTCTTTTACCAGGGCCGCGACGACGGTGGTGGGTACAGTGGCATCGTGCCATCCCTTGGGAACGAAAGCGGCGGTGGAAATGATCTCGCCTTTGGTCTCGACTTTCGCGGAGGATTGCAGCGTCCAATGTTCGCGGAGCGCCAGTTTGTCGGCGTTGGCTGGGGCGGTGCGCTTGGGCGCGGGGGCGTCCGCGGCAAAGAGAAACCACCCACTTAGAAATGACATCATTAACAACTGCGCTGCGAAACGAGTGGGGAAGGCGAGGCGTCCTGCTGCTGGTTTTGCGGAGTTCATAGTGCTCCCTTGCGTGCCGTCGCGGGCACGGGCGTGCTCGATCGTCTTCGTGAGGCCTTGGTCCGGGACCTTAGTCCGGGAACTAAGAGGGATAACACGTCTATTGATACGTTTCAATAGGCGATTTGTTCGGCTCTCGGGGAGGGGCGTTTCAGCCGGCATGAAAACCCACAGAGCGCTTGGGTGAGGGAGACGGCGAGGGCGCTGATGGCGCAGGCAGGTTGCATGGGTCCTTCGCTTCGCTCGGGATGACAGGCTTGAGAGAGGATTGAGTAGTTTATAATTATTGATTCTACGCAGCATTCTGGAGTGATACGAAGATGATTCGATTTCTGCAAACTGAAGGACCGGTTAAGAAAGTTGTGCTGAGCGGGCTGCTTTTGCTGATTTGTGGGGCCATGGTGATCGCATTCGTTCCTGGCATCGGCAGCGACGCTACAGGTGCGCCGGGTAAGGGCGTAATAGCCAAAGTGAACGGCGAGCAGATTACCCCGGAGGAAGTGCGACAGACGGCACGCGAGATGGCGCAACAGCAAGCCCAGCAGTACGGCGCGCAGGCTTCGATGATCATGTCTTTTCTGATCCAGCAGGACACGCCACGAGCCGCCGACCAGTTGATCGACAAGCAGGCGTTGCTGGCGGAAGCGCAGAAAATGGGGTTAAAGGCTACGCCGCAGGAAGTGAAGGATGAACTGCAGCATGGCCGCTATGCCGGAATTTTCTTTCCGGGAGGGAATTTTATCGGCCAAGCGGAGTACGAGGGCATGCTGCAGCAGCACAACCTGACGCCGGCGACGTTTGAAGACAGTGTGGGCAAGGATATTGTGATCACCAAGCTGCAGACGCTGATCACGAGCGGCGCGTCGGTGAGCGATGCGGCCATCCGCCAGGAGTTCATCAAGCAGAACACCAAGGTGAAGTTCGATTATGCCGTGTTGAAGGAGGATGACATCAAGAAAGGCCTTCATCCCACGGTCGAGGAACTCAAGGCTTTTTACAACACCCACCAGAAGAGCTACGCGAACTCCATTCCCGAGAAGCGCAAGATTAAGTATGTGATGCTCGACACCTTGAGGGTGCAGGCCGGAGTGCGGGTTACCAACGATGATTTGCAGACTTATTACAATCAGCATCGCGATCAGTACCGCACGGCCGAGCAGGCCAAGGTCAGCCACATTCTGATCAAGACGCCGCTTCCCGGGCCCGACGGCAAAGTGGATGAGAAGGGCGTGGCCGACGCGCAAAAGCGCGCGGAAGATTTGCTGAAGCAACTGAAGGCCGGGGCGAAATTCGAAGACCTGGCCAAGAAGTATTCCGAAGATCCGGGAAGCGCGAAGGAAGGCGGATCTTTGGGTTGGATCGGGAAGGGCCGGACGGTTCCGGAGTTTGAGAAAGTTGCGTTTTCCGAGCCCAAGGGGCAGATCAGCGGCCTGGTGAAGAGCAGTTACGGCTTTCACATTATTCGGGTGGATGACCGGCAGGACGCGCACATGAAAACGTTCGATGAAGTCAAAGCCGAGATCGAGCCCATCGTAAAGCAGCAAAAGACGCAGGAGATGGCGCAGAAGCAAGCGGAAGATCTTGTACAGCAATCGAAGACGCAGGGTTTGGATGCGGCCGCCGCGGCGAAGGGCGTGCCGGTTATGACCTCGGATTTTTTCAGCCACAGCGATGTGGTGCCGGGATTGGGGCCGGCGCCGCAGCTCATGGATGCAGTGTTTGGTGCGGCGGAAAAGGCTCTGCCGGACATGGCCACGACGGCGCAGGGTTTCGTGGTGTTCCAGTTGCTGGCGGTGAAACCGCCGTCTACGCCGACGTTTGAGGAGATCCAGACTCGAGTGGAGGAGCAATTCAAGAGCGAGCGCGCGAGCTTTCTGCTGACGCAGAAGACGCAGGAACTTTCCGATCGGGCGAAGACGGAGCACGATCTGAAGAAGGCAGCGAAGGAACTGGGCGCCACGGTGAAGACCAGCGACTTCGTGTTGCCCGATGGCCAGGTTCCCGATATCGGGTCGATGACCGGGCAAGCCTCGGTGGCGTTCAGCATGAAGCCGGGAGAAATCAGCGGGGCGATTCAGAGCGGGGCCAATGGAGTGGTGCTTTCCGTGGACGAGGTGCAGGCTCCGACGGAAGCGGACTTCGCGGCCAAGCGTGACCAGATTCGAGAGATGCTGGTGCAGGGCAAGCAACAGGAGATCTTCGCGCTATATGTCACCAACCTGCGGAATCAGATGGAGAAATCGGGCAAGATCAAGGTCAATCAGGACGAGATGAAGGCGCTGACCCGCGCGGGAAGTGAACCGGGGGAGTAGGCGGCGACGCTGGTGACGCGGGCAGGAAGCGAGATCCCTCGCTTCGCTCGGGATGACAAGTATGT
>JBEKWP010000075.1:0-18548 GCA_049512915.1 Candidatus Sulfotelmatobacter sp. | reverse complement strand
CGTGCTAGAATTCGCCGCCGAGGGAATCGCCGATGACGACCAGCACGCGCTCCACGATCGTTTCGATCCTGCTAACGGTTTCGCTTTCAACCATCCCGAGCACGTCGCAGACGCAAGCGCCACAACCAAAGCTCTCCGTCCACTGGGAAGAACTAACCGCTGCCGACTTCCGCGAAGGCATTCATCGCTCCCAAGGCACATGCCTCTTGCCCTTCGGCATCCTGGAAAAACACGGACCGCATCTCCCGCTAGGCACCGATCTGCTCGACGTCCGCTACGCCGCACTGCACGCCGCTGAACAGGAATACGCTGTCGTCTTCCCCGAATATTATTTCGGACAGATCGCCGAAGCCCGCCACGAGCCCGGAACCATCGCCTACAGCCGCGAGATGCAACTAGCCCTTCTGCAGGAAACCACCGACGAGATGGCGCGCAATGGCTGCAAGAAAGTAATCATCGTCAACGGCCACGGCGGCAACGAGCACCTGCTCCCGTTCTTCGCGCAATCGCAACTCGATAAACCCCACGACTACGTCGTATACGTGTTCGATCGAAGAAGCCCGGAATCAGGAGGCCCACTGAAGAAATCAACCATCGACATGCACGCCGGCGAAAGTGAAACCTCGAAGATGATGATCTCCCGCCCCGACACAGTGCACCTCGATCGCGCCAACACTGAATCCGGCGCCGACCAGCACCGCCAGAACCTTCCCGAAGACGTCTACACTGGAATCTGGTGGTACGCGCGCTTCCCCAACCACTATTCCGGCGACGGTTCCGTAGCAACAAAAGAGTTAGGAAAATTTCAGATGGACTGGTGGATCGAAGCGGTAGCAAAGGCAATCCGAGCCATAAAAGCCGACGAAGTCAGCCTGAAGCTACAAAACGAATTCTACGAAAAGGGCAAGCACCCGCTGGATACGCAACCGTGATGCCGCGTCGCAGAGACGCGGCTCGCTCCTCTGGCAGCGAGGCAATGCGTCAGGATTTTCCAATCAGAACGCCTGTGATAAACACCAGCACTCCTCCGAGGCCCACCTGAAGCGCAGCCGAAACCCAAGGACTATCCATATACCGATGTCGGACCCAAGTAATCATGCCCAACTCCACAATCACCACCGCTCCCGCGGCCCACAGCGCCGCTCGGAAGTCGCGCAGCAGGAACGGCAGCGTGTGTCCAATGCCTCCGAGTCCGGTCATCGCACCACAAATCAAGCCGCGTACCCAGGGATGCCCGCGCCCGGTGAGGCTGCCGTCGTCGGAAAGCGCCTCGGCAAATCCCATGCTGATGCCCGCTCCAGCCGACGCGGCCAGGCCCACCAGAAACGCATCGTTGGTGTTGCGCGTTGCAAAAGCCGCGGCGAAAACCGGCGCCAATGTTGAAACCGAACCATCCATCAACCCGGCCAAGCCCGGCTGCACAATTTGCAGGACGAACAGCCGGCGCTGCGCCCTCTCTTCATCAGCTTTAACATTCGCGGGAAGTTTTTCCTTGTCCAGTTCCTGCGCGCGCTCTTCGTGCTCCCGCTCCTCATTGATGAGGTCGTCGAGCAGTTGACGCACGCTGGCATCCTGTGTGCGCTGCGCCGCTTTCTCATAGAACCGGCGCGTCTCGACCTCCATGGTGCTGGCTTCCTTGCGCACCGCCTCGATACGCAACGGACGAATCAACCAAAGCGCCGGACGCTCCACAAATCCGCGCACGTCCTGGCGGCGGATCAAGGGAATATGTTCACCAAACTTCTGCCGGAAGAGTTCGATCAGCCGCCGACGGTGCCCCGACTCCTCCTCGCGCATGCCTTCAAACATCGCCGCCGACGCCGGGTAATCCGGCCGCAACCCTTCCGCAAAATCCGCGTATACCCGCTCGTCTTCTTCTTCCAGCGCAATCGCCAGAGCCAGCACTTCGCGTTCCGTGAGTTCCTCAAACTTCTTCATGGCGACCTAGCTTACCTGTTGATTGTCATTCCAAACAAGCGTTCTTTGCACCGACAAGCTCCCCGTCTTCAGTGCTACTATCGAATTCATGACACCTCGGAAATCATCGGGGTCCCGCAAGGCCTCGAACCCTTCGCGCACAGGGAAGAAACCGCCGCAGCCGTCGCGTAAAGCGGTGCGCAAGCCCCCTCATAAATCTCCGCACGCTCCGGAACTGGTCATCATCACGGGGATGAGCGGGTCAGGCAAAGCCTCCGTGCTCAAGGCTTTCGAGGATCTGGGCTACTACTGCGTCGACAATCTTCCCGTCGAACTGATCCCGCGCTTCGCGGAGATGGCGTTGCAGTCGGCCGAGATCCACCGCACCGCGCTGGTGGTGGACGTACGCGAAGGCTCCCAGCTCGAGCAACTCCCCGGCATTCTGAAGGCAGTACGGCGCATGATTCCGACCAAGGTCGCCTTTCTGGAAGCCTCCGATGCCGTGCTGATGCGGCGTTTCAGCGAGACGCGCCGCCCCCATCCCCTGGGCACAGACACGCCGGTCAACGCCTCGCTCAAGACCGAACGGCGCCATCTGGCGAGCATCCGCGCCCTGGCTGATATCGTCATCGACACGTCGAAGTTCAACGTACACGAACTGCGCGCGCACATCACAGAGCGTTTCCGCCAACAGGCGGCGGAGAAAAGTATTCTGGTTTCGTGCGTGAGCTTCGGCTTTCGCCACGGAGTGCCTGAGGAAGCAGACCTCGTTTTTGACGTGCGTTTTCTACCCAACCCGCACTTCGTACCCGAATTCCGCCCGCTGACGGGCCGGGATCCGCGCGTCGCCAGGTACATTCGATCCTTTCCCCAAGCGAAGAAGTTTATCCCGCGTATTTCCGACCTGCTGGTTGACCTGATGCCGCATTACATTCACGAAGGCAAGAGCTATCTCACCATCGGCTTTGGCTGCACTGGCGGCCAGCACCGCTCAGTGATGATCGCCGAGGAAGTCAGCAAGCGTCTGAACCAGGCCGGATACCGCGTGAAGGTTGTTCATCGGGATATGCCGAAGTAGGAACCCATGCTCACAAGAAACAAGGCGGCTACTTTGGGATTCCACTCCGGCGCAGTAAAATAGGCGCTTGCACTCCATGACTATGCCACCGTCAGTAAGCCACTACGGCCTGCTGGGAGCGCTATGCGCCAACTGACGCGCCTCCTCCGCTACGCCCTCCCTTATTGGTGGCAGATATTGTCGTCGGTTGTGCTGATGGCATTGGTGGGAGCGCTTGATGCGTTCAAGTTTTTGCTGATCCGCCCCATCTTTGACCGAGTGCTGAATCCTTCCACCGGATCGAAAGACATACAACTGTTTGTAATTCCCGTAACGCATCATCCAGTTTACTTGCAGCAGTTGGTGCCTTCACATTTCACAAATGCCTGGACCATGGTCGCGGTTGCGCTGGTCGGTTCGACCATCCTTAAAGGAATTTTCGATTACACGGGAACGTATCTGGTAAATCACGCCGGTTTCGGCATGATCACCGACCTGCGCGACGATCTCTATAACGCAATCCTGCGGCGCTCGGCAGCATTTTTCTCCAAGCACACCACGGGAACTCTGCTCTCTACCATCGTCAACGACATCGAGCGAGTGCAGTACGCCATGTCAACCGTGCTGGCCGAGTTTCTGCAACAGTTCTTTACATTTCTGGCGGTGGCCGCCGTGGTGGTGGTTCTGGGCGGAGACCTTGCGTGGGTGCTGTTGCTCTTCGTTCCGATAATCGTCTATTCCTCGCGCAAGATCGGCTCCCGGGTGCGAAGCACCACCCGGCACGGACAGGACAAGCTGGCGGAAATTCAAAACATCCTGCACGAGGCGATTACCGGCAATCGCATCGTAAAGGCGTTCAATAGTGAGAAGTGGGAGATTGCACGTTTTCGTGGAGCGGCCCGCCGCCTGTTCCGCGCGAACCTGCGTTCCGTCGCCGCCACCGCGATCAGTTCGCCGCTGATGGATATTTTTGGAGTGTTCGGGATCGCTCTGTTGCTGATGCTGGGCCGCGAGCAGATCAAGCACGGCGACATGACTCTGGGGGTTTTTGTTACTTTCATCACGGCAGTGTTCAGCCTTTACAATCCGGTCCGCAAGTTCGCGCAGTTCAACAACAACTTCCAGCAAGCCCTGGGCGCATCGAGCGAAATTTTCAAGTTCATGGATATCGAAGACGATGTCCGCGAAAAGCCGCACGCCAAGCGCTTGCCCGCATTCGCGAAAACTGTCCAGTTCGATCACGTGAGCTTTACCTATGGCAGCGAAGGCGAAGACGCTCGCGTCTTGCATGACATCAACCTCGAAGTCCGCCGCGGGGAAGTCGTGGCCATCGTAGGTTCCAGCGGCTCGGGCAAGAGCACGCTGGTTCATCTGATCCCGCGTTTTTTTGACGCCACCCAAGGTCGCTTGCTCATCGACGGCTACGATGTGCGTGACGTCACGCTAGGTTCGTTGCGCGAACAAGTGGGAATCGTCACGCAGGAAACCGTCCTGTTTAACGACACGGTCCGCAACAACATCGCCTACGGCCAGCCGCACGTCGCGCTCAAAGAGGTCGAAGCCGCGGCCCGCGCCGCTCTGGCGCACGATTTCATCCGCGCCTTGCCTGCGGGATACGATGAGGTGATCGGCGAGCGCGGCGTGCGCCTTTCCGGCGGAGAACGGCAGCGCATCGCCATTGCCCGCGCCATTCTGAAGAATGCGCCCATCCTGATTCTGGACGAAGCTACCTCGGCGCTGGACAGCGAATCGGAAGCTCTGGTGCAATCGGCGTTGCATAATCTAATGAGCGGCCGGACCGTGTTTGTGATTGCGCATCGCCTGTCGACCGTGCGCCGCGCCGACCGCATTGTGGTGATCGAGAACGGCGCCATCGCCGACATTGGCGCTCACGAAGACTTAATGACGAAGCTGGGTACGTACCGGCGTCTGTACGAGTTGCAGTTCGCTGACTTCGAGCCGAAACTGGAGCCAGTGCGACCCAGTTGAAATTAACAACGGGAAGTTTGGGAAATCACACATGCCTCTCCGCTCCATGACAGGTTTTGCCCAGGTCAAAGGCGAACTCACGAGCCAGACCGAAGGAAGCGCCAGTCCTGCGCCCGGTGTTTCCCCACCTTCCCCGAGTAACGGGCATCTTGCCTTCGCGCTTTCGTTGAAATCGGTGAACCACCGTTTTCTCGATCTGCATTTTCGGTTACCTTCGGGATTGGACTCTCTGGAAATGCAACTGCGCCGCCTGCTCAAAGAAAGAATTGCCCGCGGACACGTTGAGGTTACGCTCAGCCTGGAGCGCGGGGGCGGTGAAACCCTGGCTCTGAATCGTCCGCTGGTAAGCGCTTACATCACGGCCTTTCGCTCAGCGGCCCGAGAATTTGGCGTGCCCACAGAACCCGACCTCAACGTCATCCTGCGCATTCCCGGGGCGCTCGACTCTGCTAAGCAACCGGAGGATGACGCGATCGAGTCAGCGGTGATGGCCCGAGCGGGCGAGGTACTCGATCGGCTGAATCAGATGCGCGAACAGGAAGGCCGGGGTGTTGAGCATGAACTCCGCCAGCGCATGATCCATCTGAGCGAAGCCATCAAGACCGTGCAACTTCACCGGCGCGCTGTGTTGCAGAGCTACGCAGAACGGCTGCAATCGCGCCTGCAGGAACTGCTGAGCTCCGGCGCCGATAAGGAAAGAGTTCTCCAGGAAGCCGCGCTGCTGGTCGATCGCAGCGACATTCAGGAAGAAATCGTGCGTCTCGAAAATCACGTCCAGCACTTCCTGGGCTTGCTCGATGGCGATGGAGAAGTCGGGAAGAAACTGGACTTTCTGCTGCAGGAAATGAATCGCGAGGCCAACACGTTGCTCTCGAAGACCTCCGGCCTGGCTGGCGAGGCGCTCAAGATCACCGAAGCCGGACTCATCATGAAAGGGGAGATCGAAAAATCACGCGAGCAGGTGCAGAACCTGGAATGAGTTCTCCTGCCCATAAGCCACTCGTCTATATCATTTCGGCCCCGTCGGGTTCGGGTAAGTCGACCCTGGTCAACGAACTGCTGAAGAAAGTAAGCGATCTGGAGTTTTCCATTTCCTACACTACGCGCGCTCCGCGCGGGAGCGAGACCAATGGAAGGCAGTATTATTTTGTTTCCCGCCCCGAATTCGAGAAGATGATTGGCGATGGGAAGTTCCTTGAGCATGCCGAAGTCTTCGGCAATTACTACGGAACCGCGCGCCGCTTCCTGCACGATGCCGAACAAAATGGCCGCGACCTTCTGCTCGATATCGACGTGCAGGGCGCGGCGCAGATTCAACAGAAACTTCCTGACGCCACGAGCATCTTCATTCTGCCGCCCGATCGCAAGACGCTGGAAGAACGCCTGCGCAAACGCAGCGAAGATCGCGAGGAAGTCATACAGCGCCGCCTGGTCACGGCGACTCGCGAGATTGAGAATTACGACCGTTACAACTACATTCTCGTGAACGACCAACTCGAAGACTCAATCAAGGCGCTGCGAGCGATTGTGCGCGGGGAGCGCCTGGTGCGCGCCGGACGGCCGCTATCTCCTGAGGAAGCTCTAACCGTGGCTCTCGCAGACCGCTGCCGCCTGGCCAATGTCCGCGACCGCCTGAAGCCGATCCTGGACTCGTTTAAGCCGCCTGACGCTTCCGGGAAGGGTTAATCCTCGGTAACCACTTAGAGGGTTGGCAGCCCCCGTTAGGTTGAGTTTCGTGGGAAAATAGTAGATGTAGGCTTTGGCGTTGCAGACCAACGAAGCGCGCAACTTTCGGCCATCAAAATTTGGGTCCCAGCAGCAAGGGAGAGAATTTCATGAAATTGATCGAAGGCTTCGACAGCAACTATCGCTACATTCTGGTCGCCGCCCGGCGTGCCCGCCAACTACAATCCGGAGCACCGCCGGTGGTTCAGACAAGCTCCCGCAAACCTTGCCGCATTGCGCAGGATGAAATCCGCGCGGGTAAGGTGAAGTGGGAGATTCCGGAAACTCGCAGCGCGGCCGAGCAAGCCGCAGAAGTCCTGGACAAAGCTTTCGGAGACGCCTAGGCGCGTCGGCGCCGAGACATTATGAAAATTGCTCTCGGAGTGACGGGCGGCATTGCGGCCTACAAGGCGGCCGATATTGTGCGACTGCTGCAAGACCGCGGCATTCGTGTGCAGGTCATCATGACGCGCGCGGCCCAGGAGTTTGTTCGTCCGCTCACGTTCGCGGCGCTCTCTGGGGAGAAGGTGATTACCGGAATGTTCTCGCCCGGCGAAGAACAGGCCGCCAATATCGATTCCGCAATCGAGCACATTGCCGTGGCGCAGTCGATTGATGCCTTGCTCGTCGCGCCCGCGACCGCCGACGTTCTGGCGCAGTTCGCCCAGGGCATTGCCAGCGATTTTCTCACCACACTTTATCTCGCCACCACCGCTCCGGTCGTAGTGGCTCCGGCGATGAACGTGAACATGTGGAATCATCCGGCGACGCAGGCGAATCTGGAAATCCTTCGCCGTCGCGGGGTGAAGATCGTTGAACCCGGCTCCGGATATCTTGCCTGCGGCATGACCGGCTCTGGAAGACTGGCGGAGAATGAAGTGATTGTGGCGGCCGCTCTCGAAGCTCTCGGCGCGTCACAGGATCTGGCCGGTGAAACCCTGCTGATCACAGCCGGACCGACACGCGAGAAAATCGACCCTGCCCGCTACCTGACCAACCGCTCCAGCGGACGCATGGGGTACGCCGTAGCCGAAGCCGCCCTGCGGCGTGGCGCTCGTGTATTGCTGGTCAGCGGACCGACAGCGCTGACGCCGCCGGGAGCGGCTGAACTCACGCGTGTGGAGTCGGCTGAGCAGATGCGTGATGCCGTGCTCGCTCTTCTGCCGCAGGCAACGATCGTCATTAAGACCGCGGCTGTCTCCGATTACCGTGCGAAGTCAGCGTCCCCGCAGAAAATAAAACGCAAAGGTCCGATCGCTCTTGAACTCGAACCTACGGCAGACATTCTCCATGAAATTTCGCTGCGCCGGCAATCTCAGATTGTCGTTGGCTTTGCCGCGGAAACTGAGAACGTGCTCGAAAACGCCCGCCAGAAGCTCGCCGCCAAGCACCTCGACGCCATCGTGGTGAACGATGTTTCCCGCGAAGGCGTCGGATTCGACTCCGATCGCAACCAAGTGACCATCATCACCCACGACCAGGTCGTCGAGGTTCCAGAGACTACCAAGTGGGAAGTTGCGCAGCGGGTGCTCGATCAAGTTGTCCGCCTGCTGCAGCGGCGCAAGTCGCCCGTGAAAGCCTGAAAAGCCTCTCGCTGCGTTCGATAGCCCACTAGCGTACAATTTCGTCGGACTTCTCTTTTCTCTCAGGAGTGTGCGATGACCCAGAAAGTGATCGAAGTGATCGGAACCTCGAAGGAAAGCTTTGCCAAGGCGGCGAAGAATGCCGTAGCCGAAGCAGCGAAGACCGTCCGCAAAATCAAGTGGGCGCATGTGGACTCGTTCGACATGCAACTGGACGGAGGGAAAGTGCGGCTGTATCGCGCGACGACGAAGATTTATTTTGACGTGGAGCACTGAGAAAGTGCCCCCTACTCTTGACCCGGAATTGCGGCGCGCTCTTGCCGAACGCGTCCGCTACTGCCACGAACTGGGCATTTACGATTTCTACCGGCGCGAAACAGCTTCGGTTGCCGTCGAGGCCGTTTCGGCACCTCTGCCTTCAACTCAGTCAGAACTGCGAGAGGAAATGTCCGCAAGAAAATCTGCCATCGCCCCAGCAATCGCCGAAGACAACGTTTTCGAGATCGTGCCGCCGAAGCCGGAGTATGGGGTGCGCGATCCCGTTGCAGCGCTCAAGCTGATTCGTGAAGATCTCGGCGATTGCACTCGCTGCAAACTGCACAAGCAGGGCCGCAAGCAGATCGTCTTTGGCGTTGGCAATCCGCATGCCGAGCTGATGTTCGTGGGCGAAGGCCCGGGGGCCGATGAAGACGCGCAGGGCGAGCCTTTCGTTGGCCGAGCCGGGCAGTTGCTCAACAACATGATCAAAGCCATGGGCCTGCGGCGCGAAGATGTGTATATCGCGAACGTCGTCAAGTGCCGTCCGCCGGGCAACCGCACGCCTGAGCCGGATGAGTGCGAGACCTGTTCTCCATTTCTCATGCGGCAAATCGCGGTGATCAAGCCTAAAGTCGTTGTGGCTCTCGGAGCGACGGCAGCCAGGAATCTGCTGGCTATGAATTCATCTCTCGGCGAATTGCGCGGCCGCTTTTATGACTTCAAGCCTGCAGGGGCTGACAGCAGCGATCCCTCGTGGCCGGGCGCGCGTCTCGCGGTCACGTATCACCCCGCATACCTGCTGCGCGATCCGCGGCAGAAGGGCGAGACTTGGAAAGATTTGCAGATGGTGATGAAGTATCTGGGCATCGAGCCGCCCAAAAAAGCTGCCGAGTAGCGGAGCCTCCGCAGGAATAAATTGTCATCCTGAGCGGAGTGACTGCTTCGCAAAGCGAAGCAGTCACGAAGTCGAAGGATCCCTGCGAGCTCTGCTGGCCCCCGCTTCGTGGGGCGTTTCTGGTTTATCCTCCAACCAATGCCCGAATTCTGCGACGTAGCCCTGCCCGTGCCGCTCGACATGGCCTTCACCTACCGTGTGCCCTCCGAGGCCACTCCGGTGGTCGGAGGCCGCGTGCTCGTGCCCTTCCGCCAGCAGCGTCTCACCGGCATCGTGGTCGAACTGCACGATCGCAAGCCATCGGTCAAAACGAAATCCGTCCTCAGCGTGCTTGATATTGCACCGGTGCTCGATGAGCAACTGCTGCGTCTCGGCCGCTGGATCGCCGACTACTACCTCGCGCCCATCGGCGAAGTCTTCCGCACCATGCTGCCGCTGAACGCGGAATTCAAGCGCGCCGTCGCTTATCGCATCACCAGGGAAGGCCAGTTGGCGCTGCATTTGGCGGGCATGTCGGGATCATCCGCGCGTTCGCGCCGCACTCCCGAAGAGCAGGCAGCCGAAATTCGCGTGCTCGATTATCTCGCTGCGCAGGAACTTGTCCCCGGAGAACCTGTCCAGGTCCGTGAAGGATCCCTGCGTTCCGCCACACGCGTTTCCAAAATGATTCTGAGCGGAATGGTGCGAAAGAAGTGGCTGGTGCGTGAAGACGTTTCCGCAGTGCGCGACGCCACGCGTACCGTCAAGATCGCCCTGCTTAAATCCGCCGATGCAAAACTAAACGCCAACCAACGGCTGCTCGTCGAAACCCTGGCTGCATCCGGTGGCCGCATTCCCGTCGAAACACTGCAAGCGCTCGAGGTCCCAAGAACCACACTGAGCACGCTCGTGAAGCGTGGCCTTGTCGAAATCATCGAGGAGCCTGCGGCCTTCGCCGTCTCGCGCGCCAAACCGCGGCCGTCGCCCTTTGCCTTCGATCTGAATTCGGCACAACAAGCCGCCCTGAATCGACTGCGCCAGGCGGTCGACGAGCGCAAGTTTTCCGGCATCCTTCTGCACGGCGTTACCGGCTCGGGCAAGACTGCTGTCTACCTCGCGGGCATGCGGGCCGTCCTCGAGGCTGGACGTTCCGCCATTCTCCTCGTCCCTGAAATCGGCCTCACGCCTGCGGTTGCCGCCGATCTGCACCAGATCTTCGGCGATGAAGTTGCCATTCTGCACTCCGCGCTTTCCGACAAGGAGCGCGCGCAGCAGTGGCATCGCATCAAAAGCGGTGACGCGCGCATGGTCGTCGGCACTCGTTCGGCCGTCTTCGCCCCGGTCGCCGACCTCGCGCTGATCATCGTCGACGAAGAACATGATTCCTCCTACAAGCAAGAGGAGACGCCGCGCTATCACGCCCGCGATGTTGCCGTGATGCGCGCCAAGATGGCGAATGCCGCCGTGGTCCTGGGTTCAGCCACGCCGTCGCTGGAATCGTATTTCAACTCCCGAAAGAATAAGTACACGCTGGTCGAGTTGCCCGACCGCGTGGAGCAGCGCCCGTTGCCGGAGGTCGAAATCATCGACATGCGGCAGGAATTCCAGGAGACCGGCCACGAGCAGGTGATCTCGCGCAAGCTGGCGGCGGAGATCAAAGAGCGCTTCGACCGCAAGGAACAGGTCATGGTGCTGCTCAATCGCCGCGGATATTCTCCGGTGGTGCTATGCCGCACCTGCGGCAAAACTCTGGAGTGCCAGAACTGCGCCATCGCCCTCACCCACCACAAGCGCGAGCACAAAATGGTGTGCCACTATTGCGGCTACACCGCGCCCGTGCCCAAGGCATGCGTGCATTGCGGCAGCGAGTATGTGTATTTTCTCGGAGCCGGCTCGGAGAAACTGGAAGAACTGCTGCACGGCATGTTTCCACAGGCGCGCATTGCCCGTCTCGATCGCGACACCGTCCGCGGACATGAAGATTTCGAGCGCACGCTAAACGCGTTAAGCGAAGGCGAACTCGATCTGCTCGTTGGCACGCAGATGATCGCCAAGGGCCACGACATTCACGGCGTCACGCTGGTCGGCGTGATCGGCGCTGACAGCGCGCTCGGCCTGCCTGACTTCCGCGCCGCCGAGCGCACCTTCCAGTTGCTCACCCAGGTCGCGGGACGCGCCGGGCGCGGCCAGTCTCCCGGCAAAGTGATTCTGCAAACTTATTTTCAAGATCACTACGCCGTGCAGTTTGCGGCCCACCACGACTTCGCCGGATTCTACGACAAGGAATTGCGCTTCCGCAGTTGGATGCACTATCCGCCATATTCAGCGCTGGCGAATGTTCTGATCCGCAGTAACAAGCTGGAGGAAGCTCTCGAGTGGTCGGGTACGCTGGGAAAATGGTTTGAGCAAAACCGGCATGAAGGCGTGCGCGTGCTCGGCCCGGCAACCGCGCCCATCATGCGCCTGAAGCGCGACTACCGTTATCACTTCGTGCTCAAATCGCCCAGCCGCGAAAAGCTGAATCTGACGCTGCGCGCCATGCTGGCTTATGCCACACAACGGAAAATCCCGCGCACCCAGGTAATCGTGGATGTGGACGCATTGTGGCTGATGTGAAAGATGAGCGCACCTCCCACGTTCCGATCGACAATTCCCCGCCGGCCCCTCCCCGAATCGCCACTTACCGCTGCCGAAGCTGCTGAATAAACTCGGGCAGAGAAGCGTGGGCAAATGGCGCCGGGGTCAGCGTAAGCACAAGCGTCAGCAATGCGAAAACTGCCAGCCAGGTTCGTCCACCCGAAACTCGCGGCCACTCCGCAACCTGCGGATGCCGTAAGCTGCTAAGTTGCAGCAGAATCGCCCAAACAAACCATCCCATCCACAGATAGTAGGCCATGGGCAAAAGAATCAGGATGGTCAGCCGCGACACCAGCTTGTGCACCCGCGGCGAAATCGAAAAGATAATGTGCCCGCCATCGAGTTGCCCGCCAGGCAACAAGTTCAGCGAAGTGGCGAACATTCCCACCCACGCCGCGATCGTCACCGGATGCAGCAGCACCCGATTCAAGGGCTCGGCTGCCGGTCCGCGCGCCAGATTCATCGACACCAACAGCCGATGCAGCCACTGAAAAACCAAGGGATATCCCAAATCGTATTCCGCCGGGCCGAAGCCGGGATGCGCCGGCCTCGACCAGCCGAGCGACACCATGAGCACGGCCAGAGCTACGACGAACCCGGCAATGGGTCCGGCGATTCCTATATCGAAGAGCGCTGTGCGCGAGCGAATCCGCGAGCGAATCACGATCACCGCACCCATGGTCCCGATCAGGGTCGGCATCGGGATGAAGAAGGGCAGCGTGGCGTAAACACCGTAGCGGCGGCAGAATAAATAGTGGCCCATTTCGTGAGCCATGAAGAACAGCATCAATGTGGCCATGAAAGGCAAGCCGCCCAGCAGGCGCGCGGGATGCGAGTGTGTCCACGCTGCCGGGAAGAACGGTACCGGCTCACCATCGATTGGCTCGTCGCTCAGCGACAGTGCCGGCCGGTTGTGCTGAAAGTTGTATTGCATGCGCGCGCCCATCACCAGAGTGGTAAAGCAGGTCGCCAGCAGCAGCAACGCATGCAGCCAGTACCGCTGGTGAGGTGCGCGCGGAGCATACAGCGGCATAGGCCGCAGGTATTCAACGGTGGACGAAGCGATTGGAGGAGTTGGTTCCGACATGCACTTGTGGGCTTCGCGATTCCGCCGAGGCCTTCCTTTTAGATGCTACTACGAGAAGAAGTACCCAGTACCGAGTACCTGGTACCTAGAAAAATCTCGCGCAGGTGCGGAGCGGAAGGTGGGGAAGAAAATCAGAGATCCGATTAAGGACGGAGAGCGCGCAGGCCAGAACCGGGCACTAGGTACCGGGTACTAGGTACTGTCTTCAGTCGATCGACTGCAATTCCTTCCCCGGCTTAAACCGCACCGCCTTGCCGGGAGGAATCGACACTTCAGCTCCGGTGCGCGGATTGCGTCCAATGCCGGTCTTGCGCGGCCGCACGTTGAATACGCCAAATCCCCGCAGCTCAATGCGATTGCCGTGGGCCAGCGCCTTCTTCATGCTCTCGAAAACGGTTTCCACCGCCAACTCGGCCTTGGTCTTGGTGATGCCGGTTCTGGCTACCACTTCGTTGATAATATCGAGCTTGATCACGAACGGCTCCCGGACGGGGTCTGAGAATCATCCCTCAAGTGATTGATGCTATGGGAGATAAGGGAGATTGTCAACGGGAGCATCAGCACCGTAAACTGGCAGGCCGCAAAATCGTCTATCACTTAAGTCCCGAAACATTGGCTGACCAAAGCTCGCTGAGAGATCGCTGAAAAAAGATCGCTGAGAAAGATCGCTGAGGTGGAAACATGAGGCAGTCCGGACGTTGGGCGCGCTTGCTGTTTGTCGTGGCGGCAAGCGCAAGTGCTGCTCCGCAACAACCACCGACCTCGGTCGCTCTGTCCGCCGATTTGTCGCGCTACTATTTCAAGACGCCGGAGGAAGAAGTTGCAGCACGCGCCGAATTGAACGCCGCCCTCGATCAGATGGCGAGGTCCAAGGGGCAACTCAATTCCGGATCTCAGCTCCTTGCGATTTTGCGGCAGTACGACGTCGTTCGAAAGCTTTTCGGCAGGCACGAAGCCTACCTGCACCTGCGCTGCGCTCTCAATCGCAAGGACGCCGCCGCTTGCGATGCCGACAACGCTCTTCAATCCGACGTGAGTGCCAGGACCGCATTTCTCGATCCTGAAATCCTCGCTCTCTCCGAGGATCGACTGTGTCAGCTCTTGAACGAAGAACCGGCGCTGGCGGAATATCGCTTCGCGCTCTCCAACATTCGCCGCGCCGCGCCGCATCTGCTGCCGGAAGCCGAGCAGGCGTTGCTCGACCGGTTTCAACCGCAAATCATTGACTGGCAAGATGATTTGTACGAACAGATTCTGGCTGGCATTTCGTTCGGGACGGTGCAAGCGTCCTCGGGCCCGCTCGACGTGGTGCGCCAGCGGAATCTTATCGCCACAAACGCCGACGGCCGGGTGCGTGAAGAAGGATTCAAACGGCGCTATGCGGGGTTCGCCAGCCAGCGTGATCTCTTCGCTTTCGCGCTGCTTCACACCGTCGAGGCCCAAACCACTCTTGCGAAAGCACACCACTATGCGGATGCGCCTGCGCGCAAGTACGAGAGCCTCTATTTCAAGCCGGAGGAAACGCGTAGTCTTCTCGCCTCAGTCGCGCAGCATGGAGAAGTTCCCAAGCGTTTCGAGAAGGTTATGTCGCAGGACTTCGAGCGAAGCTATCACCTGCCCGCGCATGCGTGGGATCTGTCAGCTCCCGCGCCTGGATTTACTCCGCCAATAACTTCGCTTTCGGATGCTCGCGGTCTATTTCACGAAGCGTTCGCGGGGCTTGGCAAGGACTATCAAGCCGCCTTCGACGCCTTGCTCGATCCCGCCAACGGACGCGCTGACATCATGCCGGGAGGTGCGCCCAACCGCTACACCAGTGGCTTTTCCGTGGGACACGCCGGCAGCACCAGCATGCTGTTTTACGGCCGCTATGACGGAACTTTCAAAGACCTCTCTGTAATTGCGCACGAAGGAGGACACGCGGTCCATCGCCAGCTTATGACCGCAAACGCCGTTTCACCATCGTACGCGGAAGGCCCGCATTTCCTTTTCGAATCATTCGCCGAGTTCAACGAGTTAGTCCTGGCTGACTTTATGGCCGAGCACGCCGCCACGCCGGAACTGCAACGCTACTACCGCGAGCAATGGATGAATATCAAGGGTCTCGACGCGTTTTTCGGCGCACGCGATGCCTTGCTCGAGCAGGTAATCTATGACGGTGTCACCGCCGGCAAAGTTCGGAACGCCGATGACCTCGACAACCTGACTCTAAAGATCGAGGGTCAGTTCTCGCAGCTCCCGGCCACCACTCCGGAATTGCGCGCCGACTGGGCCAGGATGTCCCTCATGTTCGAGGATCCCCTCTACGATGTGAACTACATGTACGGTGGGCTGCTCGCGCTCAAGTATTACCAGCTTTACTCAACCAGGCGGGAGTGGTTCGTGCCACGCTATATCCAGCTTCTCAAGAACGGTTTCAATCAACCGCCCGCGGAGTTGCTCAATCAGTTTCTGGGCATTGATCTCTCGGGGCAGGCGCTGTTGAACGACGACCTGGAGCTCCTGAACCACCGTTTGGATCAGCTCGAGGCGAGCCCAGTAAAGCATTGAGCGATTGTGTCATCGGGTCATTGAGTGATTAAAAAGAAACATCCTCAGTTTTTCAATGACTCAATGACTCAATCGCTCAATTCCCTACCGTCCGTTCTCTTCTTCTTTGAACATGTACTTGATGGCGGGCTTGTAGATCATCAGGTTCGGCCGTCCGTCCTCGCGGATCACCTTGATGCAGGTCTTGTCGTACCACTCGATGATGCCGTGTATTTCCTCGCCGTCGCGCAGCACGATCACCATTGGCGTTCGCGACTGCATCTGCTTCTGATAATAGAAATTCTCGGCGTTGGTCTGCTCCGGAGGCGCAGCCTTGCGTCCGCCTCCGGAGCCCGTCGCGCGCTCACCGCGATCGTTCCGCTCCGGCCTATCGTGGCGCTCCGGCCGGTCCCGGCGTTCCATCAACTGGGGATGATTGGAGTTGTGGTTTCCGTGGTTGTGATCCGGGCGCGGCAGCGCCGGACGGATCAGCTTCCGGTTAGCAAAATTCTCCTCGTCCCCTGACGGCTGCACGGGAATCGAGTCCATGATTTCCTTCATAGTGGCGCTACCCCGCACGCGCATTCGCGCAGACCGCACTATTAGAAGCCCCAAAAAAAGTGTTTACGTTCGAAGGCGTGAAATTTCACCTAACGTACCACAGGAATCTCCGCATGACAATGCCACCGTTGTGCCCCTGCGGAGAACTATGCCAAATCTTGCACACCCGCCGCGAACATGACCCCGGAACATCCTCTCTAGCTGGTATTCGACAAGTCCATCCCTTTGCGTTCCCGCCCGCACCCGGTGACCACCGCCACCAGTGTCGCAACAATCAGAACGGTCCAGGCCAGCACCGGCGCGAACATTCCGCCGAACTGCTGCTCGGCGAGCTTGGCTTGGACCACCACGTTGCGCGAAGAGAGCAGATTTCCCAGTTGATACGCGAAACCGGGGAACGTCCCCCGCACCGCGGGCGGCGAAAGTTCATTCAAGTGCGCCGGGATCACGCCCCACGCGCCCTGCACCATGAATTGCATAAAAAAGCCGCCCAGCGCCAGCATGGGCACGGAATGCGAGTATGCCCACAATGGAATGACCGGAATCGACAACAGCGCGGCGATCACAATCGCTTTCCGCCGCCCGATTTTCTCCGACCACGTACCAAAAAGAATTCCTCCCAGCAGCGCGCCAATGTTGGCGATAATGGCGATCAATCCCACCGTCTGCGGCGCAAATTTGTGGTCCTTTGTCAGGAACGTCGGGTACAAGTCCTGGGTCCCGTGGCTGAACGAATTGAAAGCAAACATCAGCACTACCAGGAAAGCAAACGTGCCCAGATACGTCAGGATGTCCTTGCCCAGCCGGCTCTCTGCATTCCGCGAGATGCGACCTTGTTCCCACGCCGGAGACTCATTCACTTTCGTGCGAATGTAAATCACCAGAAACGCCGGCAGCGCGCCAATCACAAACATTCCACGCCAGCCGATGCCGGCTATCGGAAACAGCTTCCTGTAGACCAGCGCGGCCATCAGATAACCCACTGCGTAGCCTTCCTGCAGCAATCCCGAGAAAAATCCGCGCCCTTCCGCTGGCAGCGTCTCGAACGCCAGCGCCGCGCCCACTCCCCATTCTCCGCCCATGGCGATTCCGAACAACGCCCGCGTGATCAGAAAAACTTTCAAAGAAGGCGCGAACGCTGACGATAGCTCAAACACCGAGTACGCAATAATATCCACCATCAACGTGCGACGCCGTCCGTACCGGTCCGCCATCATTCCAAAAAGAAATGCGCCCACCGGACGAAAAGCCAGCGTGATGAAGATCGCTTCCGTAACCGCCGAAATTTTCGTCTGGAATTCCGTCGCGATCGAGCTGACGCAGAAGGTCAGAATGAAAAAATCAAACGCATCCAGCGACCAGCCCAGAAAGCAGGCAATAAAAGTATTCCGCTGCACCGCCGTGAGCCTGCGAAAATGTCCGATGAATTCCATGGAAGTTCCTCTGCGCAATTCCGTACGCGCCGAAACGTCCTGCGGATGCTAGCATAGGTTTTTCAAATCAACCAAGATCAACCATCAGCAATCATCGACCCATGCCCGATCTCGACTCTCCCCAACGCCAGGCGCCCGACTCGCTCATGCTGACGGGTTTCTGGTATCGCGCACTGCCCGCCGATCAGATTCGCCGCAATCAACTCCACAAAGCCACGCTGCTTGAAGTTCCCCTCGTCATCGGACGCGATAACCAGAAAAAGCCTTTCGCCCTGCGCGACTCCTGTCCCCACCGCGGCATGCCGCTAAGCTGTGGCCGGTTCGACGGAGAGAACGTCGAATGCTCCTACCACGGCTGGCAGTTTGACGCGCACAACGGCCAGTGCGAACTCATCCCCTCCCTCACCGCCGACCAGAATCTTAAAGTCGACCGCATCTACGCCGGCAGCTATCCCTGCGAAGAGCAGGACGGTTTCATCTGGGTCTACATCCCGGACCCAGGTCCTCAAGGTGCGGGATTCACCGAACCCGAAGAAGCGCCCGATGCCGCTCCGCTGATCGAGAAATTCGGGGTACCAGGAAAAGAAAAGTACAAACTCGCCTACCTCACCGCCGACATGCCCGTCAGCATCGATCACGGCATTATCGGCCTCATGGATCCCGCTCACGGGCCGTTCGTGCACCAGGCCTGGTGGTGGCGCAGCCGCCACAGCATCCACGAGAAGAAAAAAAACTTCGAGCCCATCCCCAACGGCTTCCGCATGAGCGCGCACACTCCCAGCTCAAACTCCGCGCCCTACAAGCTTCTCCGCTTGTACGCTGCCGCCGATTCCATCACGACGACAATCGACTTCGTCCTTCCCAACCTGCGCCGCGAAATTATCCGGGCAGGGAAGTA
>JBEKWP010000074.1:0-28019 GCA_049512915.1 Candidatus Sulfotelmatobacter sp. | reverse complement strand
GCCTCGGCCAGAGTCGGGTGGGCGTGGATCGTCCACATCAAGTCTTCGACGGTCGCTTCGAGCTCCATGGCGACGACGGCTTCGGCTATCAGTTCTGTCGCCTGCGGGCCGATGATGTGTACGCCGAGAATCTCTCCGTAGTCGGCATCGGAAATGATCTTGATGAAGCCTTCGTGCTGGCCGACGATCGACGCGCGCGAATTCGCGGTGAACGGAAACTTGCCGACTTTCACGTTGTATCCTGCCTCGCGGGCTTTGGTTTCAGTGAGGCCAACGCTGCCAATTTCAGGATGGCAGTACGTCGCTCCTGGAATGTGCTCGGGGTTGATCGGCTTGCCGGGCTTGCCTGCGATTTTGGTAACGGCAACAATCGCCTCCATCGCTCCGACGTGCGCGAGTTGCGGCGTACCCAGCACAATATCGCCAACCGCATAGACTCCCGGCTCGGATGTCTGCATCCATGAGTCGGTTTTGATGAATTCGCGATCGGGCTTGATTTTGGTACGCTCCAGGCCGATGTTCGCGGTGCGCGGCTTGCGGCCCACCGCGATCAAAATCTTCTCCGCGTCGATTTTCTGTTGTTTGCCATCGACCGTGATGGTGACCGCAATTCCTGTCTTCGTTTTCTCAACTTTGTCGACCTTCGCGCTGGTGTGGAAGTTGATGCCACGTTTGCGGAAGACGCGGGCCAGTTCCTTGGAAACTTCTTCATCTTCCACTGGAACGAGTCGCGGCAGCATTTCAACAATCGTCACTTCGCAATCGAAAGAGCGATAGATGGACGCGAACTCCACCCCGACCGCGCCGGCGCCCACGATGACGAGCGACTTCGGAATTTCTTTCAGGCTAAGAATCTCGATGTTGGTGAGAACGCGGTCATTGGCTTCGAGGCCGGGCAGCATACGCGCTTCCGATCCTGTGGCGAGAATCACATTCTTTGCTTTGAGATGGCTGGCCTTGTTGTCGTTCACGACCTCGACAGTCAACAAACCATTCTGTGCTGGGCCGGTCAGCTTTCCATAGCCCTTCACCGTCTCAACCTTGTTCTTTTTCATCAGGAACTCGAGGCCTTTGGCGTGCTTGGCCACGATCTTCGACTTGCGATCCTGCACTGCGGCCCAGTTCAGCTTGCGAGAATCTACGCCCTCGATGCCGAACTCCTTGGCGTCTTTGAGATGGTCCCAAAGTTCGGCGTTGAACAGCAGAGCCTTGGTCGGAATGCAGCCCACGTGCAGGCATGTGCCGCCGAGAAAGCCGTCCTTCTCGATCAACGCAGCTTTCAGGCCCCATTGGCCGGCGCGGATAGCAGCAGTGTAGCCGGCAGGGCCGCTGCCGATGATGGCGACGTCGTAAATGGTTTCTGGCAAAGTGAGAGCTCCTCAGTAGGAACAGATGACTAAAGGCAAACGAATGATTCTAGAACAGCGTGGCGGGTGAGACCAAACCGAATGGAGAGAGACTCCCCGAAGGGATCGAGGCAGCGCAGAGGATAAGAGACCCTTCGACTCCGTAGCAGCTTCGCTGTCGCGAACCTCCTACTCCGCTCAGGATGACAGAATGCTAGGAACGGGCAGGATGTCCTAGTTGTTCTCGTTGCTGGCGCGCTTCCACGAGATCAGTTCGCCGATGGTCGAGCTGGTGCTGGAAACCGGTTGCTTGTAAGCCTCGACTTCAGAGCGCGAAGCCTCTTCGCCCACGGCGCGGATGCTGAGTCCTACTTTCTTATCTTCCGGACTCATCTTGATGATCTTGAAGTCATGCTCAACGCCTGGTTCCAGATGCAGGGGCTGTCCGTTTCCATCCACCGCTTCTGACCTGTGGCACAGACCCTCGACCCCTTCCGCGATCTCGACAAAGGCGCCAAACGCAGCTACGCGCAGGACTTTGCCGTGAATCACGTCGCCGACGTGATGCGCAGCGAAGAAAGTTTCCCAGACATCGGGTTGAAGCTGCTTCACTCCCAGCGACAGGCGCCGCTTATCGGGCTCAATCGCCAGCACCACAGCCTTCACGCGATCACCCTTTTTCAGCACCTCGGAAGGATGCTTCACCCGCTTGGTCCAGCTCAGGTTGCTGACATGCACCAGACCGTCGATACCATCCTCGATTTCGATAAAAGCGCCGAAGTCGGTCAGATTCCGCACCCGGCCCTCGACGGTCATGCCCACGGGATACTTATCGTGCAGCGCATCCCATGGATTCGCCGCCAGTTGCCGCATCCCGAGAGAAATGCGCCGCTCCGCGGGATTCACGTTCAGAACGACACACTCCACCTGATCACCGACGTTGACCAGCTTGGAAGGATGCTTCATGCGCTTCGACCAGGTCATTTCGCTGACGTGCACCAGGCCTTCGATGCCCTGTTCGAGTTCAACGAATGCGCCGTAGTCGGTCACGCTGATCACGCGCCCGGAGACATGCGCGCCCACGGGATAGCGGTGCTCAGCGTCAAGCCACGGATCGGGCGTCAGCTGCTTGAAACCGAGCGAAACCCGCTGCTTCTCTTTGTCGTACTTCAGCACCTTCACCTGAATCTGGTCGCCGACGTTCACCAGGTCGCGCGGGTGTGTGAGCCTTCCCCACGACATGTCGGTGATGTGCAGCAACCCGTCGAGCCCGCCGAGATCGACGAACGCACCGTACTCGGTCAGGTTCTTCACCACCCCGGTCAGGATCGACCCTTCTTCCAGATGTTCGAGCGTCTTGCTGCGTTTCTCGTTCTGCTCGCCTTCAAGCAACTCCTTGCGCGAGACCACAATGTTGCCACGCTTTTTGTTGACCTTGATGACGGTAACTTCGAGGGTCTGACCCTTCATGCCATCCAGATTCCGGATTGGTCGCAGATCCACTTGTGAGCCGGGCAGAAAAGCCCGCGCGCCCAGAATGTCGACCGTCAAGCCGCCCTTGGTGCGCTCAATCACGGTGGCTTTGATCGGCCGCTTCTCGTGATGAGCTTTTTCTATTTCTTCCCAGGCGTGAATGCGGGCTGCCTTTTGGTGCGAGAGGTTGACATAGCCTTCCTCGGTTTGTCCCTTCTCCCGCATTACCTCGATTTCATCGCCAGGCTTTACCTTCGGCTTGCCCTCGTGATCGAGCACCTCCGAAAGAGGCAACATGCCTTCCGACTTGGTGCCGATGTCGACCACCACATGCGTCGCTGTGAGCTTCAGCACCGTGCCCTTGATGACGCGGTCTTCTCCCACGGCCTCTTCGGTTTCGGTGGTGAAGTTCTCGAGGGCGGAAGCGAAGTCTTCGCCGGCGTGCTTGTCATCGGCAGCGGGCGCCGGGTTCGGCGTCTGTTCTGCGGCAGCGGTTGCGACCGGAGCGTGATCTTGCTGCGCGTTTTGGTCAGTCAGGCTCTGCTCGGTTGAGGTGGTTTCGGTTGCCATCGGTTCTGTTTCGGTTGCGACGGCGGAGTCGGAATGGTGAGTGGTGGTTTCGTCGAACAAGGTCATGCCTCTCGTCTGTGCCTCGCACTCGGTGCGGGGAGGATACGGGCCTGCTTGGCGGACTGCTGGAGTGAGTCGTTTGGTTGTGGTGGGCTCACCCTGGCGAGTGAGCTTGGACAATCCCAGCTGCCGGACGTTTCACAGAAACCCGCGTCCAAAGGGAACTCCTCGACTATAGCAACGCCCCGCAAACAGTGTCAAACGCAAAAGGTGCATGTTACGGGAGTGTTGCAGGCCACGGGTAGGGCAACGCGAGGGGACGGCCGCCTCGTGAGCTTGCCCCGAGCGAAGCCGAAGGGTCCAGCGAGCGAAGCGAGGCGCTCATGGTTTGTCCGTTTTGCCCCGCGCGCCCCATCCTGCTACCCTCCCTTGCTATGGATTACCTCTGGACCCCGTGGCGCTACGCCTACGTCACCAGCACCGAAAAGACGGGCAGTTGCATCTTCTGCGACGCCGTGAAAGCGGGCGACGACGCCAAAGCGCTCATCGTTTATCGCGGCGAGCACTGCTTCGTGATCCTGAATGCCTATCCCTACACGCCCGGCCACGTGATGATCGTTCCTTACGCCCATGTCGACGAACTGCAAAAGCTCTCGCCCGCTGCCGCGAATGAAATGATGACGCTCTCGCAGCGCATGGAGCACGTCCTGCGCGAACTCTACCGCCCCGACGGCATCAACCTGGGCATGAACATCGGCAAAGCCGCCGGCGCCGGCGTCGCCGGACACATCCACATGCACGTTCTGCCGCGCTGGGTCGCGGATGCGAACTTTATGTCGGTCGTTGGAGAGACGAGGATTCTGCCGGAGACGCTGGGGGAAACGTGGAAGCGGATGACCGCGGTGTTGCGGGGATAACGTTCTAATTATCCGACGATTCTTTGCATCTCTTTCTCGTCAATAACGTGCACGCCAAACTCCTTCGCTTTATCCAGCTTCGACCCCGCATCCGCTCCCGCCACAACGTAATCCGTCTTTTTGCTGACCGAGCCCGTTACCTTCCCACCGGCATCTTCAATCATCTTCTTAGCTTCATCGCGGGTGAAATGCGCCAGCGTTCCAGTCAACACAAACGTCTTCCCGGCAAGCTTCGTCCCGCGCTGCTTCTTCTGGCCGGTTAACGTGAGCCCAGCCTCGCGCAGCCGCTCGACCAGCTTGCGATTCGCCGCGATACTGAAGAACTCCACAATACTTTCCGCGATCCGCGGACCCACTTCATTCACATCCTGCAGTTCTTCCACGCCAGCGCTCTCCAGCGCTTCCATCGATCCAAAATGCTCCGCCAGAAACTGCGCCGTACGCTCGCCAACCATGCGAATGCCGAGACCGTAAATCACCCGCTCCAGCGGCAGCTTCTTTGAATTCTCGATCTCATCCAGAATATTCTGTGCGGATTTGTCCCCCATGCGCTCAAGGCTGAGCAGATCGTCTTTCGTGAGCTTGTAGATATCCGCCACGTTCTTGACCAACCCACTCTCCGTAAGCTGGCCCACCAGCGCATCGCCCATCCCGTCAATGTTCATCACCCCACGCGAAGCGAAATGCAGGATGGTGCCAACCAGTTTGGCCGGACAATTCGCATTGACGCAGCGGTAATCTACTTCGCCTTCAGTCCGAACGACTTTCGTCCCGCATACGGGACACTTCTCCGGCACCTCAATATTCCCCTTGCCACGGGGATGATCCTTATCGTCGATGACCTTCGCGACTTTAGGGATGACATCGCCGCCACGCTCTACTTGCACCCAATCGCCGATCTTTACCCCCAGCCGCTCGATTTCGTCCATGTTGTGCAAGGTGGCATTCCTCACGGTGGTGCCGCCGATCAGCACCGGTGCCAACTCAGCCACTGGAGTGAGTTTGCCCGTACGGCCGACCTGCCAACGCACATTCTCGAGCTTCGTGATCCCAGCCCGCGCAGCGTACTTGTAAGCAATCGCCCACCGCGGAGCTTTTCCTGTAAACCCTAATTCGTCTTGCAGCGAAGTTCGATCGACTTTGATAACAATGCCGTCAATCTCATAAGGCAGCGAATCGCGCTTCGCCTCCCACTGTTGAATAAACGCCCAAGCCTGGTCGATGTTGTGAACGAGCTTCCGGTTCTGATTGACCTTGAACCCAGCCGCGTCCAGCGCGTCCAAAGTTTTCCAATGACGGTCGAAGTAAGTCCGCCCGTCCCGCAAGAGCATATAGGTGAAATAGTCGAGCCGCCGCTCAGCCGTAACCTTCGATTCAAGCTGCCGCACCGTGCCGGCCGTGGCATTCCGCGGATTCGCAAACGCGGGTAATCCCTTGATCTCCCGCTCTTCGTTCATCTTCTTGAACGACGCCAGCGGCATGAGCAACTCGCCCCGCACTTCAAAATCCATCGGGATGCCGGCTTTCTTCAACTTCTCTTTTGGAATCGAAAGCGGCACCGACCGCACCGTTCGCACGTTGAGCGTAACGTCTTCCCCCACGCTGCCATCGCCCCGGGTAATTCCGCGCACCAGCTTTCCGTCCTCATAAATCAAGGCCAGAGACATGCCATCGAGTTTGAGTTCGCAAACGTAATCCACGTCGCTGCGCCCGCTCAACTCGTGCACGCGGCGTTCCCAATCCCGCAATTCCTCTTCGCTATAAGTGTTGTCGAGCGAAAGCATCGGCGAAGAGTGCGGCACTTTGACAAATCCCTCGCGCGGCTTGCCCCCGACACGCTGCGTGGGAGAATCCGGCGCGATCAGCTCCGGATGCTCCGCCTCCAGATCTTTCAACTGCCGCATCAACTTGTCGAACTCAAGGTCGCTGATCTCAGGATTGTCTACAACGTAGTACAGGTATTCGTGGTGCCGGATCTTCTCGCGCAGCGCCGCGATCTTTTTTTCGACGTCTTTACTCGGGGAAGCCATCGCGCAGATTATAGTCGGAGCGTGCGCCGCGGAAGGAATTCACAAAAAGAGTCCTGAGGAAAAAACCCTGAACAGGCCCCCGCAAATCCTCGAGACACCACGGCTGATCCTGCGCGAGTTCTCCGGTGACGACACCGACGCACTGGGAAGCGTTCTCTCCGACCCTGAAACCATGCGTTTCTATCCTGCACCGCTCGATCGCGCCGGAGTCGAAGAATGGATCGCCCGCAACCGGCGTCGCTATGCCAAAGACGGCCATGGGCTCTGGGCCATGATTTTGAAAACAAATGGCGAATTGATCGGCGATTGCGGTCTCACGGTTCAGAGCGTGGACAGCACAGATGAGATCGAGATCGGCTACCACGTGCGCCGCGATCTCTGGGGGCAAGGCCTGGCGACGGAAGCGGCCCGCGCCTGCTGCGACTACGGATTCGCCTACCTTCCCGTGGACCATCTGATTTCCCTCATCCGTCCCGAGAACCTGCCCTCGCGCCGCGTGGCCGAAAAAAACGGCATGACCATCTGGAAAGAAGTAATTAGGAAGAGCATCCCGCATTTGGTTTACTCGATCCGCAGAAGATAGACGTGCGAAGGGTAGAGGTGACGGATAGAGATGTCGCCGTCTCAATTCACACCAAATCCCTCAGCTTCAAAGTACAATCCAGCTTCGATCTTCGATTCAGTCATGCGCAAGGCGGCACTACTCTACAACCCTGATTCCGGCGGCAGCCGTGTGCGGCGCCAAACCGAGCTGGAGTCCGTGCTGGCGTTGCTCCGCGGCGCAAACATCGAGGCCCACCTCGTTCTCACCGACTCTCGCGCCCACGCCGAGGAGAAGGCGCGGCAGGCCGTTCTCGCAGGTTGCGACACGATTTTTGCGTGTGGCGGAGACGGCACAATCCACAACATGATCCAGGTGCTGGCAAATACCAGCGTCGCGCTGGCGATTTTGCCCATGGGCACCGCCAATGCGCTCGCCCACGACCTCGGCGTGCCCATGAATATCTCAGCGGCGGCGCGGGCCGCTCTGCATGGCGTCCCCAACAGGGTTGCGCTCGGTCGCGTTCAGTTTCTTGATCTTGAAGGCCAGCCCGGCTCTCGCTTCTTCATCGTCGCGGCCGGTGCCGGCGTGGACGCTCATCTTTTCTATAAACTCCATGCCGGCACCAAGCAGCGCATGGGCATGACCGCCTACTACCGCAAAGCCTGGCAGCTTTGGTTCACGCATCCCATGACCCGCTTTCAGGTGGAGTTCGCTGAGATTGGTTCGCAGCAGTCCGGTTCGGACCGACTCAGTTCGGATCGACTCAGTTCGGACCAGCTCCGCCGAGCCAACGTCACGGAATTGATGGCCGTCCGCATCCGCAATTTTGGAGGAGTGCTGCAGGAACTCGCTCCCGGAGCTTCTCTCGATCGCAACGACCTTCGAGTAGTCTTCTGCCGCACCGCCAGCCGCCTTGCCTATCTTCTCTATGTGATGCGCGGGCTGCTGCGAAGCAATTGGAAGGTTCCCGGCATTGACCTGGCGCACAGCACCCAAGTCTCATGCCAGTACCTGCCCGCCTCAGCCTCCAGCGATCGTATGCACGCGCAGCCGAAGGTCTATGTCGAGGCCGACGGCGAACTGGTAGGCACGCTGCCCGCCGAAATCACCGTGGTTCCAGATGCTCTGACTTTATTGGCGCCAGCGCGCTAGGCCTCATTATGGTTTGGCATTTGCCAGCCCAGCCAAATAGAATCCCTAGACCGCTTGGAAAGACCGCTTGGAACCGATCACTCATTTCCTGACCGGCGCATGCATGGGCCGCGCCGGCCTTAACCGCAAGACGGCTCTGGCTACGGCGGTGTTGACGCTCGCTGCAGAGGCGCCCGATCTGGATGTTCTCAGCCGCTTCGGCGGTCCAGCCTTCGGCTTCGCGCATCATCGCGGCTTCACTCACTCCTTCCTCGGAGTCCCGCTCGACGCCGCCGTGGTAGTCGGCTTCGTCTACCTGATCTGGCGCTTGCGCGGACGCAAAGTAAAAGATCCCGATCTCCCGCCGCGCTGGGGCCTGCTCTTCCTCTACGCCTGCCTCGCCGGTCTCAGCCACATTCTGCTCGACTTCACCAATAACTACGGCGTCCGCCCGTTCTGGCCGTTTTCCGAAAAGTGGTACTCCTGGGACATCGTCTTCATCTTCGAGCCCACCATGTTCGGATTCCTGCTCCTCGGTCTGGTCGTTCCGTCGTTCTTCTCAATGATCGACCAGGAAATCGGCGCGCGCGCGCACGGACCAAAAGGCCGCGTCGCAGCCACCCTCGCGCTGGCGAGCGTGGTCCTGCTCTGGGGCCTGCGCGACTTCGAGCATCGCCGCGCGGTCGGTGCCCTCGCAGCCCGCACTTATCAAGGCGCGGATCCGCTGCGCGTTTCCGCCTACCCCTCGTTGACTGATCCGTTTCATTGGTACGGCGTGGTGGAGACTCCAGCTTTTTTCGCGCTCGCTCCGGTGAATTCTCGAGGACCCGAAGTCGATCCCGACGACCATCTTGACATTCGCTACAAGCCTGAAGAAACGCCAATCACATTAGCTGCGAAAAAATCCTATCTCGGGCGTGTGTACCTCGACTGGGCGCAGTACCCAATCACCGAGACCGAGGCGCTTGATTCGCCGAACGGCAGCTACATCGTGGACTTTCAGGATTTGCGCTTCGTGCAGGGTCCCGGCCTGTTAACACGGATTGTGGACTTCGTCAGACACCTTCTGGGCCGTCCTCCGACCCAATCTTCGAATATTCTTGGTGCAGAAGTCGAACTTGACCAGAATCTCCATGTCGTCGGCGATGTCTACGGCTCCGGCAAACAGCGAGTCGTCATGCCCGAACCACGCTAGTGTCGGAACTCCATCGCGCCAATGTGGGGACAGCCGCCCTCGGCTGTCCCCTTCGCGCAGCGAACCTTCTTCGAGCGATGCACCAGCCAGCAGGCGCTTGACGTACCCGCCTTCCCGCGCCCAAAATAATGATTCCGAGGTGCTCATGCTGCCCTATCTATTCGTCATACTCGCGATAGCAGTCCGCTTCCTGCCCTTCATGGGTCCGTTGAATGTCCTGCCCCACGCCTGGCACTTCACTCCGCTGGCGGCGTCGCTGCTGTTTTTCGGGGCTCGCGGTTCTCGGCGTCAAATGTGGATCCCTCTGGTGCTGCTTGCCGCGACCGACGTTGTTCTCACCAAGTTCATCTACTCGTACCAGTTGACATGGGACCAGCTGGTCACTTGGGCATGGTACGCTGCGATTCTTTGGCTGGGGACTAATCTGCGGGAGAAATCCGGCCCGGTCCGCGTAGTGGGCGCTGCGCTCACCAGCTCGATTTCCTTCTTCCTGATCAGCAATTTCGCAGCATGGGCCGCCTATTCCGATATTTATCCCAGAACCTTCCACGGTGTGATGATGTCCTATGCCGCCGGGCTCCCATTCTTCCGCGGCACAGTCGAGAGCGACCTGTTCTTCTCGGTCGCGTTTTTCGGGACCCCGGTTTTCCTGCACGCGCTCTCCGGCTGGATGCACAAAACTTCCGGCGACCACATCGCCGCGGCGTAGAGATCAGAAAAAATTAATGTGGGGACAGCCGCCTCGGCTAGCCTGCCCTGAGCGAAGCCGAAGGGGCCCCGTCGGGCGCAGCGAGGCGTGGCAGCGCCGCCTAGTTCGCCGCTCTCGGCCTTTTGCTCCACCACCACAGCAGCCAAATCAAAACTCCCAGGAGAGCTACCGCCAGCACCCAATAAAAGTGACGCCGGAACAGCGCCCCCACCAATCCCACAATCTGCGGCCCGAACCACAGAGTCAGTAACGAAAGCACAAGAAAGCGCACAAATCTTCCCGCGAAGACGGCCACCATAAAGTCGCGGAACCGCATCTCAAACACCGCTGCCCCCAGCACGAAGATTTTGAACGGCATGGGCGGCGGCAGCATCCCAGGAAACATCAGCGCCCAGAATTCGTGCTGCTCAAACGAGCGGTGAATCTGCTGAAAACGCTGTTCTGAAATCCGTTTGCGCAAAACCTTCTCGCCGCCGAGATACCCAATGACATAAAGCGGAATGCTGCCCAGCGCCGAACCAAGCGAAGCCATGACCACGTAGAACAGCAACTGCCGGTGATCCCGGTACACATAGAACGCCACAATCGCGTCGACCGGCATGCCCAGCAGCGCGGAATCCGCAAAGGCGATCGCGAACACACCCCAAATCCCCAGCGGCGCCAGCAATTGCAGAATCCAAGCCGTGTACTTCGCCAGAATGTGTCCGATGGTCTTCAAAGGAGATTCAGTCTACGTGAAAACCCGCTCGCTCATTCACGCGACTGAAACATTTCGCGTCCAGTCGCCGTTAAACCCTTTGTTTACTCATGCGTTACCTTTGCGTGACCACTGCACCGATTGTGATGCACATTTCATCACCTCGTAACATTCCCCTGCTACAACTAAATCGTGGATCTGCATGGCTACAACACGCTGATCCTTTCTGACCTGCACCTCGGTGCAGAGACCAGCCATGCCCGCGAAGCCACGCGCGTGCTTAAGGAAAACCGCTTTCAGCGCCTGATCCTGCTGGGCGACATCTTTGCCGACCTCAACTTTGCCCGCCTCACCAAGGACCACTGGAAGTTCCTCGGCTATATTCGCAAGCTCTCGAATCCCAAGCGCAATATTGAGGTCGTGTGGGTGGAAGGTAATCACGACCACGGACTCACCAACATCATGTCGCACCTGGTGGGCGTCCGCGTCTACCAGCATTACACCTGGCAGTACGACGGACTTCGCCACATCGCGATCCACGGCCATCAGTTCGATGGCTTCCAGGTGAGCAATGTCAAGCTCAGCACGCTTGGTACATCGCTTTATCTGCAACTGCAGAAACTCGATTTCAAGAGCAAGCCCATCGTGCGGCTGATTGACCGGCTGAACACGCGCTGGCTCCGCATGTCGTCGAAAGTGTCCGCGGGAGCGTTGCACTACGCGCGCCAGCACCAGGCCGACCGCATCTTTTGCGGTCACACTCACCAGGCCGTTCACGTCGAGCAGGATGGCGTTCACTACTACAACTCAGGCGGCTGGGTCGATTCCCGCCTGACTTATCTGACCGTTGACGAACAGGGGGTTCGCATCCATGAATTTAACGAGCACGAATTTAACCAGCATGAATCCACCGACCGAGCTGACGATCGTGATTCCAGCCAGGAACGAAGCGAAGCTGATTCCGAATCTCTTGACTTCGCTGACGAAGCAGGACTACTCGAAGATGTCGGGTACGAGAGTGTTGGTCGCTGACGCCAACTCCACCGACGGCACTCCCGAAATCGTTCTCAGCTTCCGCGACCGCCTCAACGTCAGCGTGATCCGCGGTGGGATGCCCTCAGTCGGCCGCAACCTCGGCGCGGCCAGGGCCGAGAGCACCTACGTTCTCTTCCTCGATGCCGACATCGATCTCGCGCATCCTTCCCTGGTGCGCCGCGCCGTCGAACTCGCCGAGCGCAAGCATCTTCATTGTGTGACTACGAACATCCTCTGCCGCGGCGGCAGCTGGATCGACAAGCTGTTCTATGCCGGCAACGATTTCTTCCAGTACCTTTCGCAACTCCATCATCCCTTCGCCACCGGCATGTTCATGCTCTTCGACCTGAAGAAATTTCACGAACTCGGCGGCTTCCACGAACAGGTCCTCTTCGCCGAGGACTACCTGCTCAGCCAGCAGGTCGAGCGCAAGCGCTTCGGCATCGTCCGCGGCGGCGTCTACACCACCAACCGCCGCTTCCAGAAGATGGGACATTGGCGCGTGGGCTGGCTGTTCCTGAAAACCGCGATGAACTACTGGAACGAAAACTACTTTCTGCGCGACCACAAGTACTGGCAGACCTAGACGGAGCTGCGCGGAATTATTTCCCACGCGTTTTCCTGGTGGCCACGCAAGACGGGATCCAGCCAACCAGATAAATCCTGTTTTCGTACTCGTCCAGAACCATCTTCCGGCGCTCCTTCAGAAGCGAAACACAATCCCTGTCGACAGCCGCACATTATCCTGCGTCGCTCCAAAGAAGCGCGTCTGCACGTAATCTCCCTGAAAGCGCCACGCAACGGGACGAATAATTTTGTAGTCGAGTCCGCCGCCCAGCGCGGTCGCAAACGAAGTATCGGAGCCCACGCCGTTATTCACGTTAACATGCGCCCCTCCGAACAGCCCCTCAGCGAATGGACGAAACTTGCCGACAGAAAATGACACGCGCGGTCCGATCAGGAAATTGCGTTCGTTGACGCTGGCGTTGACGTTGGGACATGCTTCCCCGCCCGACGGTTGGGGACAAGTCGCGGCAAAATTCTGTGAGCCGTAATGGCTGTCAAAATCGGCTACGAACCCCAGAAAAGGAAGTGCCTTGCCTTCGAACGAGGCCTCAAAGCCGTTCGTGCTGGCGCGGCCGATCGAAGAGAGATCGGTATTGTAGTAGGAATATCCGAAAAAAACATTCCCGCTGGTAGGAACCTGAGCCCTTGCCAGACCAACGAACAGCAGCAGAGCAAGACCAATGAATCCGATTTTTCGCATAGCCACCCTAACCTTAGCCCTATAACCCTGGCCGAGTTACAAAGTCGCGAAAAGTTAGATGCCAGCGAATGGAAATCGTCAACGCGAACCAGCGTGCGCGCCTATCTCTCAAAAGCGCCAAACCAGCCCGGCCGATCCCCGAAAATCGTTCTGCGTCGCGCTCAGGAAGTGAGTGCGGCTGTAGTCGAACTGCAGCCGCCAGGAAAACTTCTTAAGGAAGAGCAACTGAAACCTGCGATCCACGCCGCCGCCAAGGTCCTCCTCGACCGGGTAACGCGTCGTGCCGCCCGAAGATGTTCGTTGTATCCCGCCCATCAGATGCACGAACGGGCGCCACTTTCCGTAATGCATCGAAACCTGCGGCCCCAGAAGAAGGTTGTATTGCTGTACTCCCTGGCGATAGAAGCCACTCCCATCCAGTACAAAACTGAGATAGGAGAATCGCCGGAGCGCGTAGTCTTCCACCCCAGCATTCCATCCCCGGAACGTTAAACGGTTTACCACATCCACGTTGTCCGCATACGCAGCTCCGACATATACGTTTCCGCTGGGAAGCAGTTGGGCCCTCGATTGGGTTGGGAACAGCATCAAGCTCAGGAACGCCAGAACCACGGCTGCGGTTTTTGACACGAAAATGAGTCCTCCAGGGCAATTATGCCAGCAGCAAATTCTACCTGAATGCGCGAAATTCGTTAGGCCCCTCCTTAGATGCTGTGGAACGGAGACCCAGGATGCCCCGTTCCCTCAAAATTCTGCGGTGCAGGACTGGGACGTTTTGCTCAAAAATTACACTCTTTTCATGATTCCGAAACCCCTCGGCGCGCGTCTATCCATTAGGATGGAATTCTCAAACGCAAATGCTCAAACATGGCCGCAGTCATACACTTTGGCTGCCTTTGGAACACAAAATAAGGAGTCGACGTTGAAACTCAGTCTGGAAATTCGCAATCGCGGCGACGTCATGATCGTGCACTGCCAGGGCCGCATCGTCTATCGTGACGAGGCCGCAGCCTTGTCGCGCATGGTTGGCGGAATCCTCGAGGACGGCGGCAAGGTCGTTCTTGACCTCAGCGGTGTCAGCTCCATCGACAGCGCCGGCATCGGCGAATTGGCTTTCCTCTACACCTGGGCGCGATCCCAGAACGCGGACCTGAAGTGTGCCAGTCCTAGCCCACTCGTGCGCGAACTTTTGGATCTTACCAATCTGAATTCAGTCCTCGAAATTCACCCCAGCGTGCCCGAAGCTCTGGCAGCGTTCCAGCCCGCGGAAGCCTGCGCCGACTGCTGATTCAAACCACGGGAGCTTTTGGTGGCGCAGCGCTTCCAGCGCTGCGGTGAGCCGTCCCATGACTGGGGGTTTCAGCCCCCGAGGCAGCTGAGCCACTCTTAACTCTCCCGCTGAAATCGATACCGCCCGGCCCGCTCCAGCGCCACTGCCTCAGCCACTTTCAGAAGTGCCCGTGCCGCATGGGAAAGCCCCGCTTCCTTGCGGTAGATCAGGCGCAGCTTGCGCTGCACCCGCAGTTCCCGCACCGGAATCCGCACCAGTTCCCCTCGCGCCAGTTCCGCCTCCACGCTGATTTCCGGCATGAACGCCACGCCATTTCCCATAGCCACGAATTGTTTGATCGCCTGCAGCGTCGGCAGTTCAAGCCCCATGTGCAGCGGCGTCTTGTGCTTTTCGAATGTCTGCAGAACCTTTTCGCGGTAGGGCGACGAAACAATATGCGCTACAAACGATTCCGCTCCCAGCTGCCGGATGCTCACCTCCCGCGCCGAGGCCAGCGGATGCTTCGGCGGCACCACCAGCACCAGCTCATCCAGATATGTCACCACCGAGTGCAGCCGCGGTTCCTCCGGCTTGTACGACAGCACCCCCAGCTCTGCGCTGTGCTGCAACACGTCGTCCGGTATGCGGCTGCCCAGGGACCGCTGCACCGTGATCTTGATCATGGGATGCAGTCGCCGGAATTCCGCCAGCACCGGCAGCAGATAAAGCGCCGTGAATTCATTCGCCGCGATCACCAGCTTTCCCTTCTGCAACTCCCGCAGCGAAGCCAGAGATTCGTGCGCGTCGTGCCGCAGATTTAAGAGCTTCTCAGCGTATTCATAAAGCACTTGCCCGGCATCAGTCAGAACTCCTTCTCGCGACGAGCGGTCGAGCAGAGCCTCCCCCAGTTCATCCTCCAGCTTGCGGATGGTCTGGCTCACTGCCGATTGCGTGCGGTGCAGCTTTTCCGCCGCCCGCGAGAACCGGTGCTCGCGCGCCACCGCCAAAAAGACTTCCAGCTGCGAAAGTTCCATTTACCATCCCCTTATGTCAGCTTCAGCAATCATTAGCAAATCTTATCATAGAAGCATAACTAATGATCACTGAAGTATTATAAGTTTTGCTTCAATCCGATTTCCCCGTACCATAAAGACTCATAGCGGCATGACGAAGCCCATGGCCACAGACCAGGTCCACATCAGAGTCTTCGACACCACCCTGCGCGACGGAGAACAGTCGCCGGGTTGCAGCATGAACCACCAGGAAAAATTGCGCCTGGCGCACCAGCTCGATCGTCTCGGTGTCGACGTAATCGAGGCCGGATTTCCCATCGCCTCCGAGGGCGACTTTGAAGCCGTGAAGGCCATCGCCTCTGTTATCCGGCGGCCCATCATCGCGGGCCTGTGTCGCGCCTGCCGCCCCGATATCGAGCGCGCCTGGGAAGCTTTGCAAGACGCTGCCCACCCGCGCATCCACGTCTTCTTAGCCACTTCTGACATTCACCTGAAGTACAAACTGCGCATCACGCGCGACGAATGCCTCGCCCAGGCGCGCGACGCTGTAGCCTTCGCCCGGTCGCTCTGCCCTGACGTAGAATTTTCGCCCGAAGACGCCACGCGCACCGACCCTGAATTTCTGTGCCAGGTTCTCGATGCAGTCGTCGCAGCGGGTGCTACCACGTTAAATATCCCAGACACCGTCGGGTTCACCGTGCCCGCCGAGTTCGGCGACCTGATCGCAACCATCCGCCGCCGCGTCAAAGGAATCGAGAACGTCACTATTTCCGCCCACTGCCACAACGATCTCGGCATGGCGGTCGCCAACACCATGGCAGCCATCGCCGCCGGAGCCCGCCAGGTCGAATGCACCATCAATGGCATCGGCGAGCGCGCCGGCAACGCCTCGCTCGAAGAGATCGTCATGGCCATGCGGGTTCGCCGCGATCGCTATCCTTACGAAACGGCCATCGCCGCCGAACATCTGTTTCCCGCCAGCCAGTTGCTCAGCGAAATCACCGGCGTGCCCGTGCAGCCGAACAAGGCCATCATCGGACGCAACGCCTTCGCTCACGAAGCCGGCATCCATCAGGATGGCGTTCTCAAGAATCCGTTGACCTACGAAATCATGACGCCGCAATCCGTAGGCGTGCCCGATTCCAAACTCGTGCTCGGCAAGCACTCCGGCCGCCACGCCCTCGCCATACGCTGCGAACAACTCGGCTACCAATTCGACCGCCGCGCCCTCGATGACATCTATCGCCGCTTCGTGCGCCTAGCCGATAAAATCAAGCACGTCGAGGATCATCACCTGCTCGAGTTGATCCGCGACACGCACAAGCCCGCCGGATCGGCGACACCACTGTTCGAACCGCTTCAGGCGCCGGTCGCGGCTACAGCCACCGCGAGCCCGGCGACTCCCGAGCCAGTCCGCCCATTCCCGATGGCGCCCCAACCCGGCACCTTCGGTGTCCCCGTCGCTTCCGATCACCACCACGATCAGCAGCAACAGCAGGAAGATTATCTCTGGGGCGTGTAGCAGGTTTTTATGTGGGGACAGCCGCCCTCGGCTGCCCGCCGGGCGAAGCCCGGCTCTAGCTTGCTGCACGGACTCTGCTTCTCTTACCGGAACCCAACACCGCGAAAGCCGTTTCCATTAAACTAATCCCGCATGCTACTCAACCTGACCATTCTCCCCGGCGACGGTATCGGCCCCGAAGTCACTGAACAAGCCGTCTTCGTTCTGCAAACCATTGCCAACGCATTCGGCCACCAGATCCAGCTCCAAAGAAAAAACATTGGAGGCGCCGCACTATCCGCAGTGAATGACCCTCTTCCCGCCGACACGATCCAGGCGTGCCTGTCGTCGTCCGCGGTCCTGCTCGGCGCCGTAGGCAGCCCCGCCTTCGATCACTATCCCCAGCACCTTCGCCCCGAAGCCGGACTTCTCCGCCTCCGCCGCGAACTCGGCGCCTACGCGAATCTGCGCCCCGCCATCTGTTTTCCCGCCCTCGAAGATTGTTCCCCGCTGCGCGCCGATCTAATCCGCGGCACCGACATAATGATCGTCCGCGAATTATTGGGAGGTCTCTATTTCGGCGAACCACGTTCGATCGCTGGCGAGCCCGGTTCCCGCGTAGCCACCAACACCATGACCTACGGCGAACCAGCCATCGAGCGCATAACCCGCGTGGCTTTCGATCTCGCGCTGAAGCGCCGCCAAAAAGTTCTCTCCGTCGACAAAGCAAATGTTCTCGAGTGTTCCCGCCTGTGGCGCGAAGTCGTCACCCGCGTCGCCAAGAATTATCCCGGAGTGCAACTCTCCCACATGTATGTGGATTCCGCCGCCATGTCGCTGGTGCAGCGGCCGAAAGACTTCGACGTAGTGCTCACCGAAAACATGTTTGGCGACATTCTCTCCGACCAGGCCGGTGGAGTCGTGGGCTCGCTAGGCCTGCTGGCCTCTGCCAGCATCGGCGGCCCCGTCGGCGTGTACGAGCCTGTCCATGGCTCAGCGCCAGACATCGCCGGAAAGGGAATCGCGAATCCTCTCGGCGCAATTCTTTCCGCCGCGCTCTTGCTGCGCCATTCTTTTCAACTCGATCGCGAAGCAGCCTGTATCGAGAACGCAGTCAGCGCCGTCCTGAATCAAGGCGCTCGCACCGCCGACCTTGTCCGCGCCGGCGAGAATCCAGTCCCAACGTCGGAAATGGGGCGCAAGGTTGCAGAGATATTGAAGGAATCAATCTCAGAAACAAAACTGAAGTCAGCCTGACGCGCTAAACTCTTGGCCCAGGGCCACCAGGCAGTGTCTTGACTGGCTGTGCAGCGGCCACGGAACCCGCATCATACTTGCCTGTCAGGTCATACCACCGAATCCGCAACATCTCCCAAAACATGCGCGCCCCATCCACCACCGGATGAATGCGCGTGTCGCCGCTGTGACCCCAGAGCACCGGCACTTCTTCCACGCGAAACCCAAGCTTGCGCGCCAGAAAAAGAATTTCCGGATCGAAGCCCCAGCGCTCGATGCGTTGCAGCGGCAAGATCGTCTGTGCAGCCCGCCGCGTGAATGCTTTGAAGCCACATTGCGTGTCCTTGAACTGCAGCCCCAAAATAATCCGCAGCAACAAGTTGAAGACCCTTCCAAAAAGTTGACGGTGCAGCGATTGCCGCTGCGTCTGCAATTCCGCCCGCAGCCAGCGCGAGCCGATGGCAATATCCGCCCCAGAAGCCAGTGCCGCCAGCAATTTCGGCATCTCTTCAATCGGCGAAGACAGATCCGCGTCGCTGAACACCACCACCTCGCCCCGCGCCTTCAGCATCCCATTGCGCACTGCGTAGCCTTTGCCGCGGTTGCCCGGATTCTCCACCAGCCGCAACATAGGGTTCCTCTCCGCAAGCCCGCGCACCAAATCCGCCGTGTTATCGCGCGATCCATCATTCACCACAATCACTTCCGCACTCCATTCCTGCGCGCGCAAATATCCCAACACCTTGTCTAGTGTCGCGCCGAGCCGCTCTCCTTCGTTATAGGCAGGAATAACGATGCTGTAAGTAATGTCCATCAGTCTGTGGAATGAAGAAAAATGCTGAGCAATTGTACGTCGGAAACATCCAGTTGAGGAAACAGAGAACCGGAATCCAGTGTCTAATTACTGAGAACTGAGAACACTGAGAACTGAGAACTGAGAACTGAGAACTGAGAACTGAGAACTGAGAACTGAGAACTGCCGTCCTACGCGACGGTGCGTTGTTCCACCAGCATGCTGAAAAACTGATTCACCAGTTCCGCATCCCACAAGCCCTGGCGGGCTTCGACGCGCATGGTTTGCGCGGCCTCATCATGCGACAGCGCCGGCTTGTAAGGCCGCGCCGTGCGCAGTGCATCGTATACATCCACTACCTGCAAAACCCGCGGCAGCAGCGGAATCTCGCCCGCCCGCAATCCATCCGGATAGCCCGACCCATCCGCATGCTCATGATGATGCCGGATGATCGGGAGCACCAGCCGCAAAGACTTCAGCGGCTTGCAGATATTTTCTCCGGTCACCGGATGCTGCTTCATGATCGCCCACTCTTGCAGCGTCAGGTCACTGCCTTTCTTCAGGATCTCATCCGGCACCGCAATCTTACCCAGATCGTGCAGAAATCCGCCGCGCCGCAGCGCCACAATCGAATCTTCGTCCAGTCCCAGGTGCCGCCCCAAATCCGCAGCCCGCGCCGCCAGCCGTTCGCAGTGCCCCTCGGTATAGGGGTCGCGTCCTTCCACAATCAACCCCAGCGTGCACAGCACAGAATCTGCTGTCTCCAACTCATCGGTAAATTCTTTCACTCGCAGCAGCGACTTCACCCGCGCAGTCAACTCCTCCGCCAGCACCGGTTTGTTCAGAAAGTCGTCGGCTCCAGCTTCAATCCCCTGCAGCTTGTCGGTGCTGTCGCTCAATCCCGTGATCAGCACAAAAGGAATCAGACGCGTTGCTGGATCCCCTTTCAGTTCCCGGCATAATTCATAGCCCGATTTCCCCGGCATCCTCACATCCGACAAAATCAGATCCGGCGCTTGCCGCCGCACTTCCGCCGCTGCTTCTTCCGCATCGCCCGCCGTCACCACGTCATAGCCGCGCTGGACGAGCAACTGGCCCATCAGCCCGGTAATGGTTGGATGGTCGTCCACCACCAGAATCCGGGGCGCGCGCCGCCCCGTCCATAACCCGCTCATGCTCAGATCAGAAGCTGGTTCTCGCTCGGAAGTTGTCCGGACCTCGCCGCTCACCGCCGGACGGAAATCGTGGGGGAAACTCATTGCTCACGTGCAGCTTTAATGGCGAAACTCTGATTAAAGCTCTGCTATCTCCTGATTCTGTCATCCTGAGCGGAGCGAACGATCCCTTGCCCGCTAGCACCGCCACCAGCCGCGTGAGGCGTTTCTGCCACCACCCTGCGTTTGGTTTCCTGTTCGCTCGGTTTCTTCAGCACTGTGCCTTAATTCTACTGCAATCCTCGCCTCCTGTACGCACCCAGCCCAACGCGTGAATCGCCATGGGCTCGCAGCTTCGCCCCAATTCGGAACTAAACGGCAAAACCAGCATGCGATTTGTGATGTCCAACCTTGCGCAATAGCCAGTTTCCTGCTTAACCTCGGCCATGCTCCGCACCTTGGTCCGCATCTTCCAATGCCTTCTCCGCGCAGCGCTGGCGCTCTCCATCCTTGCCACTCAGGCGAGCGCCGGCACTGCGACCAAATCACATGTCATCACTTTCGGCAAATGGACCACAGTGCAGTGTTTTCCCGAGTCCGGTGCAGCCGACGAGAAGCCTCTCACTCTGAAAGTCCGCCCTCTTCTCGTCGACACCCGCGTCAAGGAATTTACGCTTGGCCCCGCCCACGACGTAACCGATCGTCTTTTTGTAGTCCGCCGCGCCTTCCGCGTCAACGACAGCCTTCCCCAGGAATCCGCAGCCACGCCGCACTGGGAATGGCAGCCCGGCGCATGGCTCCTGGTCGATCGCGCCACCGGCCGCATTTCTCCACTCAGTCTTCCCGACTTTGACGTCTTCTACTCCGTCGCCAGTTGGTACCGCGACTACGCCGCTTACTGCGGAGTCTCCGACGACAGCAAAAAAGTTTACGCAGTCGTAGCCCAAATCAACCGCCGCAAGCCCATTCTCAAAAAGCCAATTGAAGGCGAAAACGTCGTCGACAAAGATATGAAGAATGCCCCAGGCGACTCCGCCTGCTCCGCACCAGCCTGGCAACGAACTCCCGCCCGCGTAACCTTCGAGCCCGCAGGCGCTCCCAAACAAACCTTCGCTATCCGCGGCCACGCGGTAGATTTGTTGAACGAAAGCGAAGAAGAAGACGAAGAAGCCGCGAAATAAAGGAGACCCTACTTAACTCGATGCCGCCCAATTACTCAGAACTGAGGGAGTGGCGAGTTTGGATTATTACCCGACGCCTGTCATCCTGAGCGTAGCCGTTCTTCAGGCGGAGCGAAGGATCTTCCGCTTAACCGACCCAGCGCGTAAGCCAAACTTCACCACTATCAGAACTGAGACCCGCTACCCCGCCGCCTCTACGGCAGGCAGCTCCTCCGCGACCGTCCTCTCCTTCACCTTGGCGCTAGTCACCAGAATCACCGACACCACCACAATCACACTCCCCATCACGATGAAGCGATCCACGCGCTCGTGCAAAATCAACCACCCCAGAAAGACCGCGACCACCGGATTCACATAAGCATAAGTCGACACTTTCGAAGTAGGCACATGCTCCAGCAGCCAGATATAAGCCGTATACCCGATCCACGACCCGCACACCACCAGGTACAGCACCGCGCTCACCCCGCGCGTCGTCCAGCGGACATGCGAAAGATCTCCCACGACGAGCGCAAACAATAAGTTGGCCGCGCCCGCTGCCGTCACCTGCCATCCGGTCCCGCTGAATACATCCATCCCTGACTGCCAGCGCTTCGACAGCACCGATCCCAGCGCCCACGAAAACGACCCGCCCAGCAGCGACACCGACGCCCAAAACTCGCGCCGTCCCAGCGCCGAAGTCGAGTGCAGCTCCGGCCAGAACAACACCAGCAGCCCCACCATCCCCAGACCCAGCCCAGCCTTGCCCCGCCACGAAATGTGATGGTCGCCCAGCAGCAACGAATCCAGCACCAGAAACCACAACGGCGTGATTGCAATAATCAAAGCCGCCAGCCCCGAAGGCACAGAAAGTTCTGCCCACGATAGCGTCAGGTTCCCACCCATCAGCAGCAAAATTCCGACCACCGAAGCCAGCAAAATCTGCCGCGCCGAATACCACACCCGCCGTCCCGTCGCCGCACACACCGCCAGCATCACCACCCCGGCAATCGAAAACCGCACGCCGCACATCAGCGCCGGGGGAATGCTCTGCACCGCGATATCGATGGCAAGGTAAGTAGATCCCCAAAACAAATACACCAACCCAAAGGCAAGAATCACCGCAAACCGGCTTGGGCTCTGAGTCTTGGACATGTCAGTGAGAAGACAGGAAAAGCTAAAACATATCAGACGAGTCCCAACGCAGGAGGATTCTAAACTTAGCCTGCCTCTCATTCTGAGCGGAGTCGAAGGATCCCTAACAGCTTTCCGTAGTCCGCGGCTCGCAGGATTTTCTATCGTAGCCACGCAACCCTAAGGGCCCGTGCGCCGGGGCCCGTCCGTTATCAAAGGGGGTTACGCAGCGCATCGCCTCAAGCTATAATGCCATTAGCGATAGTGATGTCGACGGTCAATCATGCTGCGCAACGTTTCCAAATCGTGTCCGCCCAACACGCACCTTCCCGAGTGCTGGCTGCGCTGTCTGGTATGTCCAAGGCGTTACCGCGCGAATCTGCCGTCACGCCTGCGTCCCAGCCTCTTCGCTAGCGACTAACAAATCCTCCGCCAAATTTTCCCGGTGCCACGCGTGCTCGAACCAGAGCCGCAAGTTCCGACGTGCCTTTCACTGACCACTGGCCACCAACCGCTGGCCACTGCCTTACGGAGGATTCCCATGACCACGAAGACAATGACGACGCCTGCCGCCGGACCAAAGCTCAAAACCGCCCTGCCCGGCCCCAACGCCAAGCGCGTTCTAGCGGGCGACGAGAAATATATTTCGCCGTCCTACACCCGTTCCTATCCGCTCGTAGCCAAGAGCGGACGTGGCATCGTCATCACCGACGTCGATGGCAACGAGTTCTACGATTTTTCCGCCGGCATCGCCGTCACTTCAACCGGTCACTGCCATCCCCACGTAGTCGCCGCCATGCAGAAGCAAGCCGCCGAGCTGATCCATATGTCCGGTACGGACTTCTATTACGAGAGCATGGTCACGCTAGCCGAGCGCCTGTCAAAGATTGCTCCCATGCCCGGTCCGCACAAGTTCTACTACGGCAACTCCGGCGCCGAGGCCATCGAGTGCGCCCTCAAGCTCGCCCGATACCACTCGAAACGGCCCAACGTTATTGCGTTCTTCGGGGCGTTTCATGGACGCACCATGGGCGCGCTCTCCCTCACCGCCTCGAAACCCCAGCAGCGGCGCCGCTTTTCACCGCTTCTCGGCGGCGTGACACACGTCCCCTATCCCGATCTTTATCGCGGACGCAAAGATGCCTCGCAGGATCCTGACGCGTTCGCGCTAAGCTGCGCCCGCTTCATCGAAGAGAAGCTGTTCAAGACCACGCTGCCTCCTGAAGAAGTAGCCGCCATCTTCATCGAGCCCGTGCAGGGTGAGGGCGGCTACGTCGTCGCGCCCACCATCTTCATGCAGGAGCTGCGCCGCATCTGCGATCGTCACGGCATTCTCCTTGTCCTCGACGAAGTGCAGAGTGGCATCGGCCGCACCGGCAAGTGGTGGGCCGTCGAGCACACCGGCGTCGAACCAGACATGGTCTGCATCGCGAAAGGCATCGCCTCCGGCATGCCACTCGGCGTCGTCATGACCCGCTCCGAAATCATGGACTGGGTGCCCGGCTCGCACGCCTCAACCTTTGGAGGCAATCCCGTGTGCATCGCCGCTGCGCTGGCGACGCTCGACGTGATCGAGAAAGAACATCTGCTCGAGCACTCAGCCGAAGTAGGTGCGCACATGCTGCAACGCATGGCCAGCTGGCCGGCAAAGCTCAAGCTGGTAGGCGACGTGCGCGGCCGCGGCCTGATGATCGGCGTCGACATCGTCAAGGACAAGTCGACCAAGGAATACGCCGCCGCCGAGCGCGACCTGATCGTCGAAAAAGCCTTCGAACACGGCGTCCTGTTCCTCGGCTGCGGTCCCAGCTCAGTCCGCCTCTGCCCGCCGCTGGTGGTGACCAAAGAAGAGGCCGACGTCGCTATGGACGTGCTGGAAGAGTGCATCCAGGAAGTGGGCAAGTAAGCAGTGTGTGAAGTGTGAACATCCCCACTCAAGCCAAAACCGGGCTTGAGTGGGCCACCCGCCTCGGGCTTATCGTGGGCTCTACGTCAAAAGCCCCAATGCGAGGTTGTGTCTGTGACGCATGAACATCAGAACTAACTTCGGGCCTATCGCGGGCAACAGCGAAAAGCCCCACTTCTCGCAAAGAACGCGAGAAATGGGGCACCCTACCTCGCTATTATTTGCCGCGCCTCCGGGGCTTGCTTCCCTCCGGTGTTGGGCGGAGCAGGGGCCAGGCTTCGCGGTAGCACTCGTAGTGGTAGCGACCTATCTTGACGCGCTGCACGGGGCAGAGCATCACGCCTTCGCAGATCCCGTCGAGGACGACGCGAGCCGGGATGAGATACCAGGCATCCTGGGGCATGACGTAGATGGCGAAAAAATCGACATTGTCGACCGTGTAAGGGCGCTGCGGGCCACTTCTCAGGTGGCAGAAATATCCCGTACTCTTGCGGTGGGAAGTGGATTTCACCTGGACCCTTACGATTCGGGAGCCGAAATAGAGAGCGACGTCGAAGGGAGCGGATTCACCCCAGGGCTTTAGAACTTTGTAGCCATGGCGCATGGCTTCGGCCATGAAGCGCAGCTCGACCCACTCGCCGCGCTCCTTGAAATTCTTGAAACCTTTAAGCCCGCGCATCTCACTCCCGACCGGGCCATGGATTTCCCGGGGGGACTCCATGCCGCAAAAGAAAAGGCGCGGCCTATGGGCCGCGCCTCGTTTTTCTGAATTCTTACTCTATATATTCAGTATATCAATTTGAAATGGGTGATTGTGTCACGTTTCGTGAAAATATATCTCCGCTGCTTTGAGCGACTTAGGCTTGATCGTGCAGTTTTTGCCTATTGACAGGATTTCGAACATTCCCGGTTTTGGAGAACAGACGTCTCGGCAGTATCTGATTTAGCTCGCAGGCGGCTGATCTGCAGGAGGACGATCCACGATCGTCTCCGTCGCTGCATCCCAAAACTGCTTCTTCCCCGACCAGTACGATTGGGTCGACATCATGCAGGCTACAGAATGCGCGAAGCCGTCGTGCACTGTGCAGTGGGGTTGCTGGCGCGAACGCATGCAATCGAACCAGTTGGCCATGTGTTCGAGCGAGAGATCATCGATGCCCATCGGCGGCAGCTTGGTTTCTCCGGGCAGCAGAATGTAGTGTGACGCTCTCTCCCGGTCGATGTCGGCATTGTCTTCGTGAGTTCCCTTTTCTTCGACCAGTTGGTAACGCGGGCTGCCCTCGCCTCCAATGTTGAACAGCGTGGCTTTCTTTCCCATGTAACGCGTGAAGCCGGGCGAGTCGTTGCCGAAACTGGTGGAGTAGCTCACCAGAAAACCTTTCGGATATTCGAGCAGCGCTTGAAAGGTGTCGGCATTCTCGCGGCCATCATGCCAGGCAAAAACGCCTCCGTGAGCCATGACGGAGCGGGGATAGCTGTCGTTCATGAACCAGTGCACCAGATCGATGCCATGGCTGATCCATTGATCAGGGATGCCGCTGGAGAATTCTTTATACAAGCGGAATTCGCAATAGACCTGCGGGTCGAAGGGACGGTAGGGTTTGGTCAGCAACCATTTTCGCCAGTCCGTGTCGGCTTCGCGAATGAGCTTGGTTTCCGCCCGCCCGCGCCATCTGGGGCCATGATAATTCCATACAATTTCTACCTTGCTGACGTCTCCGAGGACGCCAGTCTGCACCAGGTCGTGCGCGGCTCTGGGATAAGGCTCGCTGCGATGCTGAGTTCCTACCTGTACGATCCGTTTGTGCTCGAGGGCGGCGTCGCGGGCGGCCTTCGCCTCTTCCAGCACATTTCCCATGGGCTTTTCGACGTAGGCGTCCTTGCCGGCTTCGACTGCCATTTTCAGAATCGGGGAATGAGAGTGCTCGGGTGTAGAAATGAGCACAGCATCTACGTCTTTGAGGGCGAGAGCGTCTTCAAGATACTGAAACGCCCGCGGGGCGCGGCCATAATATTTCGTATTGGCGGCAACCGCCTTTTCGCGATTCACACTCCACAGGTCGCAAACGGTCGTCATCTCCGCGTTGTGGCTGGTCTTCAGTTGGGCGGCGATCCAATCCAGTTCGTGGCCGCGCCCGCCGATGCCGATGTGGCATAACGAAATTCGGTCGTTCGCGCCCAGAATGTTGGCGTAGGAAAGAGCGGTGGTCGCGAGAACGGTCCCTCCCGCAAGGGCCGCGGCTGACTTGCTCAGAAATGTTCTGCGGTCGATGCTTTCTGGATCACCGTTTGCTTGCGAGTCGCTCATTAGTCTCTCCTGAATTCTTCCCCTGCCGCTGCAAGTTGGCGATTTGCGCTTTCCCGGTTTGGAACGAACGACAATCTTCGCCCGAATTTGTCAGGGAGATATTATCCGGTAGCGGTTCAGACAGGTACAGTAAAGTTTGAGGGTCTGGCTATGTTTTCCGGAGGCGTGTTTTCTGGACGCATCTTTTCCGGGCAGCCGACGCGGGCAGCGCTTCACTTCCTGGACTGGCTTGCCGACCGTACTCTGCCGGCGGAGAAGATTGCGGTACATCATCGCACCGGTCGACGGGGCGAAGAGGCGGCATACTTCCATCTGCGCATGCTGGGTTACACCATGGTGGCGCGCAACTTCCGCTCGCCGCGCAGCCGGGGAGAGATTGACCTGATCGGCTGGGACCACGATGTGCTTTGCTTCGTCGAAGTAAAGACCCGCACCACGCTTGATGTGAAGCCCGGGGAGGCCGCTGTGGACCGGCACAAGCGGCGGTTGGTGGCGGCCGTGGTGCGCGATTACCTTCGGCGATTTCCATCTTCGTGCCAGTGGCGTTTCGACATCGTCAGCGTATACTATTTGGATTCGAGGGCCATCCAGCCGCAGATAGAAGTATTTCGGAATTCCTCCCTGACGGCTTAAAATAACAGATTCGCCTATCCTGATAAGAGGGGTTCATAGTGCCTGAGCTTAGAAAAGATCCTATTGTTGGCCGCTGGGTGATTATTTCCACGGACCGCGCGAAGCGTCCGACCGACTTCGCCCGCGAGAACGTGAAGCTGAAGGGCGGATTCTGTCCCTTCTGCTACGGGAACGAAGGCAAGACGCCCCCGGAAATTCAGGCTTACCGTCCGGGATCGAATGGCGGACCAGCTTCGCAGCGCGATACGCCAGGATGGACAGTGCGCGTGGTGCCGAACAAGTTTCCGGCTCTGGGCATCGAAGGCACGCTGAGCCGGCAGGCCGAGGGCATGTTCGATCGCATGAACGGAATCGGCGCGCACGAGGTAATCATCGAAACCCCCGATCACAACGCCAGCCTGGCCACGCTGCCTCCGAAGCGAATCGAAGACGTATTGTGGACCTTTCGCGACCGCATCCTCGATCTGAAAAAAGACCGCCGCTTCAAATACATCCTGCTCTTCAAGAACCACGGCGAAGCGGCAGGAGCATCGCTCGAACACGCCCACTCACAACTGATCGCCCTGCCAATTCTTCCCATCAACGTAACCCAGGAACTGGAAGGGGCAAAACAATATTTCTTGTATAAGGAACGGTGCGTTTTTTGCGACGTCATAAGACAAGAGACGGAGAATGGGAGCCGGGTGGTGGCGGAGAACGAAAACTTTCTTACCATTGCGCCGTATGCGCCGCGGTTTCCGTTTGAGACTTGGATTCTGCCGAAGCAGCATGAGTCGGCGTTTGAGAATTCGTCGTCGTCGATGTTTGAGAATCTGGCGAAGGCGTTGAAGACCTTGCTGATCAAGGCGGACCGGGTGCTGGATAATCCGCCTTACAATCTGGTGATTCACACTTCGCCGGCGCAGGATCCGACCAATGATCACTATCACTGGCACATCGAGTTTATGCCGAAGCTGACCAAGACGGCGGGCTTTGAGTGGGGCACGGGCTTCTACATTAATCC
>JBEKWP010000073.1:0-19021 GCA_049512915.1 Candidatus Sulfotelmatobacter sp. | reverse complement strand
TCCATCTCGTTACTCCAAAGCAGTCGCACTCCAGAATTCATATCCCAAACCACGACCAGGCTCGTGAATAGATCCACAAGAATGGCTTGCGGAACAGGACGTAGCCGGCCGGATACCACCCCACGCGCACTTTGCCGCGTCCTTCCATGCCCGAGCGAATTGCGCCGTCGGCATTGGGGATTGCAACCCGTGCAAAGAACACGCGGGAATCACCCTGCAGCGTTCCTTTGGGACTGACCACCATCACGTCCCCGCGAAAAATTCGCGTGGGGAAGCTGTTGAGTTTGACGGAGGCGTGCTCGCCGGCGCGCAACTGGGCAGAATCGGTATCGTCGATGGCGACGTCTACGATCGCCCGCGAGGTATCGACGATTTCAGCGAAGCTGTCACCGTATTGCAGGCGCTTTCCCACCATGTTTTCGATGTGCGGCGTTGCGACCACTCCATCAATTGGGGAACGCAGTTGCGTCTTGTCCAGCAGTTCCTGGTCCCTGGCCACTTCCGACTTCCAGAAGTCAGCCTGGATGCGCTGCACCCCGGCCTCGCTGCCATCATTCGCTGCCAGAGAACGATTCATCTGCAGCAAGGCGATCTGGTACTTGGACTGGGCCTGAGCAAGCACTGAGCGAGCATCCCAATCCGCGAGGCTCGCGATGACCTGGCCACGGGTGACATGGTCGCCTTCACGAACGTATACCTTGCTGACCACGCCCTCGACTTCCGGCTGGATCTGCGCGGAATGCAGAGGAGCCACGACTGCATCTCCATCGACGCGCAGCGGCAAGGGAACCGCCGCCAAAAAAATCAAAACAGCGGCCGCCGCCACAACCGTCAAGGTGCGTCGGCGTTTTTCCATGGCCATAAATTTCCGCTTCTTCTCCAGCACCGGCTGGAGCACGGAAATGAACGGCACTTCCTTGTACATCTGCGCATTGCGCAGTGCCACGGTTGCCTGCCCTGCGAGCACTTGCAGGATCTCGATGTGAGCGGGCGAGAGAAAATCTGGATCGGCGCTTTCAAGGCCCAGCACACCAACCCGCCCCGTATCGTCGGTCAGCGGAATAGCGTAGAACGCCCGCATCCCCGAAGTTGCGAAGTAACTTTGGAACTTGGCTCGAGTTTCCTCCCGCGCGGTATCAACCTTGTCGCCATGCTGCCGAACGTGCACCACCTCTTCGGAAAGCATCGTCCAGCGCAGCAGGTCGTTGAGCGGGGCGACATCCGGGGCGCCGGCATCGACCTGCGTGACGCCAGTGATCGCGCTGAGTTTGTATTTTCCGCCGTGCTCGAGGGCGACCGCAGCTCGCTCGAAGGGAATCACCGCTTGCGGCGCGTTGACGATGGTCTGCAAAACGCGTTCCAGGTTCAGCGTAGAGGTGATCTCATGGCTGACTGTCACCAGCATTTCGAGGATTTCCACTTTGCGCTCAGCCAACAGCAGGCTGGCATTGCGGAGAGCGATGCTTGCGGTCTCGTTCAAACTGCTGAGCGCGAAGAGGTCGTCTTCATCAAAAGGCTTGCCGTCAACAGGATTCACCGCCTCTACTACGCCGACCAGAGATTCTTTATCGAGCAGCGCAGCAACCACGACGGACTCGACTCGTCCGTCTTCTATATTCAGGTTGCGGCGAACCAGCCGTTCGTCCCCGGCATCTGCAATCAGGACAGGTTCTCCGTTATCGGAGACGTCACCGGCGATCCCCTCGCCTCCTTTTTGCGTCATGCCTTGCCGGGTTGTCGGATCGTGGCCTGCCTGATGCATCAGCAAAAGGCTGCCATCGCCTTGCACCATCCAAACGTTAACCGCCCGGCACTCGAGCGTCTCGCAAATCTTCGACCCAATCAGGGGAACGAGTTGATCCATCTCGATGGTCGAGCTGAAAACCTTCTCGATGTCATAGAAGTGGGTGAGGCGGGTGATCGAGGTGAGAGAGTGGTGCCGCTCGAGTTCATACTGCCGGGCCGCAGTCAGCGCAGGACCGGCAACCTCGGCCACAACTTGCAGAATGTCGAGGTGCGCTTCCGCCAGAGGCTCATCGAAGCTGAGAATCTCAATGGCGCCGGTCAATGTGCCGTTGCCCCCTAGGGGAAGATAGGCAAGAGAGTGCAAGGTTTTGCGAACATTGAGATGAGCATATTGCTCGCGGATGAGGCTCCTGCCCGCCAACAGCAGAGGTTTGCGGCTGGAGGCAAGGATGCCGAGAGTGCCGGCACCGAGGGGAACAGTTGTATCCGGTGCGGCGTCGCCGACCGTACCGCACACGGTCCAGACTTCTCCCTGAGCGGTCTCCGAAACCATGTAGACGTTCACGGCCGAGGTGGGCAGCAGGGTAGCGAGGTCGCGCGCAACCGTGCGCGCTCTGGGGGCGACCTCTTGTGCCTCAAGAAGACGCACCGATATCGCGGCAATATCGAGAACCAGATTGGGGCTCTGAGTTGCCATCAAGCTCGCTGCGGAATACCACGATACTCTTATTGAGCCCTGGGGGAGGCAGAAGTCCCAACTTGCAAATTCGCGGAGCTTCTTCTAAGTTGAGCGTGCACTTTAACAGAGGGTCGGGAGGCTGTCAACGACTCTGGAGTGGTGGCAAGCGCAGTTTGATACTTACGCGACGACTGTCATCCTGTGCGAAGCCGTTTTTCAGGCGTAGCGAAGGATCTCCCGCTTAATCGGTCCGGCGCGTAAGCCAAACTGCACCACTGCTTAAATCTCCACCTGTTGTCTGTGTCTGATCATTTTGAGGTGAGGCCACTTTGGAAATCGAACTTCGCAGTTTGGGCCAGGTGAAGCTGGTCAAGTTGCGCGGCAAGCTGAGTCTGGGCGACGCGGTCGATCGCTTCCGTGAAACTCTGGACGATCTGATGAACAGCGGCGACACCCGCATCGTGCTCGACTTGAGCGAAGTTCCCTGGATCGATTCCAGCGGAATCGGCTTGCTGGTCAAGATCCTCACCAGTGCCAAGCAGCGCGGCGGATCGATCAAGCTGCTGAATCCTTCAAAGTTCACCGTCCAGACCTTGAAGATGATCTGCCTGTTGGACCTGTTCGAGATTTTTCAGGACCAGCAAGAGGCTGTCGCTTCGTTCGGTTAATTCCCCAGCTGGCATGGAACCGCTTTTTGCCCCTAGGTGACGCCATTCCGCCGAGGGGTGTATCAAAGCCATACCAGCGGAATCATTTGCTGGAATAATCTTCACAACTGCGAGAGAATATTATAGTTGTATCGGGCAGGCAGCGAGCCTCGCTCCGACGACCGTGTGACCCCTGTGGCCGCATTCAGCGGCCAGCACCGCAATCCGCGTATCATTTATGGAGACATCATCTTCATGGCCACTACTACGATAGAGGTTGAGACAGCTGCGGGCAGCCACAGGCATGCCCGGCTGGAGCGCTGGGTCGAAGAAGTGGCGCAGATGTGCAAGCCCGACCGGATTTACTGGTGCGATGGCTCGCCTGAGGAGTACCGGGCGATGCTCCGGCTGCTGATGCTGACTGGAACCGCGATCCCGCTGGATGAGGCGAAGCGGCCGAGCAGCTATCTGGTCCGCTCCGACCCGGCCGATGTAGCCCGTGTCGAAGACCGCACCTTTATCTGCTCGCGAACTAAGGAAGACGCTGGACCGACCAATAACTGGGAAGATCCGGCCAAGATGAAGCAGATGCTTACGGGATTGTTCACCGGCTCGATGACGGGCCGCACCATGTTCGTAGTTCCCTACAGCATGGGCCCGATCGGTTCATCCATTTCAAAAATTGGTGTCGAGATCACCGACTCTCCCTATGTCGTCGTCAGCATGCACATCATGTCCCGCGTGGGAAGCCACGTGCTCGACGCGCTCGGAGCTGATGGAGAGTTTGTGCGCGGGCTGCATTCGCTCGGCGCGCCGCTCGGGCCCAGTCAGCCGGACGCGACATGGAATTGCAACAAAGAAAACAAGTACATCTGCCATTTTCCGGAATCCCGCGAGATCTGGTCATTTGGTTCCGGCTATGGCGGCAATGCATTGCTCGGAAAGAAGTGCCACGCCCTGCGCATTGCCTCGGTGCAGGCCCGCGACGAAGGCTGGATGGCCGAGCATATGCTGATTCTGAAACTGACCAGCCCCTCCGGCGAGGCAAAGTATTTTACCGGCGCCTTTCCTTCGGCTTGCGGCAAGACCAACTTATCGATGATGATCCCCACGCTTCCGGGCTGGAAGGTGGAGACCATCGGCGATGACATTGCCTGGATGAAATTCGGCGCCGATGGCCGGCTTTACGCCATCAATCCGGAGTACGGCTTCTTCGGCGTGGCGCCCGGCACCAGCATGACTTCAAACGCCAACGCCATGCGGATGATGAGCCGGAATACCATCTTCACCAACTGCGCCGCCACGCTCGACGGCGACGTGTGGTGGGAGGGGATGACCGAGCAGAAGCCGGCCAAGTTAGTCGACTGGCTGCGCCGGCCCTGGACTCCCGCCTCTGAACGGAAAGCGGCGCATCCGAATGCGCGCTTCACTTGCGCCGCGTCGCAATGCCCCGTGATCGCGCCCGAGTGGGAAGATCCGAAAGGTGTGCCCATCGACGCCATTCTGTTCGGCGGCCGGCGGGCGGGTATTGTTCCCCTGGTCACAGAAGCCTTCAATTGGCAACATGGCACTTTCCTCGGCGCAACGGTAAGCAGCGAGACGACGGCTGCGATCACCGGCAAAGAGGGACGGCTCCGCCGTGATCCCATGGCGATGCTTCCATTTTGCGGCTACCACATGGGCGATTATTTCGCGCACTGGCTCAACATCGGCGCGCGATCCAGCGCTCCGAAATTGCCCAAGATTTTCTACGTCAACTGGTTCCGCCAGAACAAGAATGGCAAATTCCTGTGGCCCGGCTACGGGGAAAACAGTCGCGTGTTGAAATGGATATTCCAGCGCTGCGACGGCACGGTCCACGCCAACGAAACCCCCATCGGACGGATTCCGGAGGTCGCCGATCTTGACACGAAGGGACTCGACATCAAAGGCGCGAATGTCGAGGAACTGCTCAGCGTCGACATCGAGGGCTGGCTGGCCGAAGTCCCTTCAATCAAGGAGCACTTCGCCCAGTTCGGCAGCCATCTCCCCGAAGCATTGAATCTTGAAGTAAAGGCACTCGAAGAACGCCTGCGCGCAGCAAAGTAGCACCGCCGTCTCACCAAAGTAGCGCCGGCCCCGTCAAAAGTAGCGCCGGCGTCCCGCCGGCCCAAAGGCGGGCGAAAGCCCGCTGGATTTCCCGACCCTCATCTGACAAACAAGCTTCTTAAACAGGCGCCGGTGGTAGAATGCCGCCTGCCAGGAGCCAAATGAAAATCCTCGTCACCAGGAACCATGTGCTCGTTGCATCGTTAATCCTGGCGTGTCTGCCCATACGCGCGCAGGAACAGCCGAACCCAGATCCCCCGCAAGCCGTCGATCTGATCTGGGGCGTGAAGATCCCCATGCGCGACGGCGTCAAGCTGAACGCCACGGTCTACCGTCCGAAGGATCAAAAAGAAGCGTTGCCCGTGATCTTCGAGCTGACCCCTTACATCAGCGACAACTATCACGGCCGCGCCTATTACTTTGCGCAACACGGCTACGTGTTTGCCCTGGTCGATGTGCGCGGACGCGGAAATTCCGCAGGACAGTTCGACCCGTTTCAGCAGGAGCCGCAGGATGGCCACGATGTGGTCGAGTGGCTGGCTATGCAGCCGTGGTCGAATGGCAAGATTGCCATGTGGGGCGGTTCCTATGCTGGCTATGACCAGTGGCTCACGTTGCGGGAGTTTCCGCCTCACCTCGCGACCATCGTCCCCGCGGCGGCAGCCCACGCGGGCGTCGATTTCCCCATGTTCAAGGGAATCTGGGCAGCGTATGACATGCAGTGGTTGACGTTCACCAGCGGAGTGACGGCCCAACAGAATCTGTTCGGGGAATCCTCATTCTGGATCGAGAAGTTCCGGGAGCTCTATTTGAGCCACCGTCCCTATAAAGACCTCGACAAGATTGTGGGCGACGACACCACCGTGTTCCAGAAGTGGATAGCCCACCCCGCGTTCGACGCCTACTGGCAAAAGCTCGACATTAGCCCTGAGCAATATAAGAAGATCAACATTCCGATCCTGACCATCACCGGCGACTACGACGGCGACCAGCCGGGCGCGATCACGTATTACCGCGACCACATGAAGTATGGAACCGAAGAAGCCAGGGCGAAGCATTATCTGATCATCGGACCCTGGGACCACGCGGGCACACGGACCCCGAACAAGGAAGTCGGAGGCCTGACGTTCGGCGAGGCCAGCATGCTCGACATGAACAAACTGCACGTGGAGTGGTACGACTGGACGATGAAGGGAGGCAAACCGCCGGAGTTTCTGAAAAAACGCGTCGCCTATTACGTGACCGGCGCCGAGCAGTGGAAATACGCCGACAGCCTGGAAGCAATCTCGAATGCGAACAGAATTCTGTATCTGAATTCCAGCAACGGAGAAGCGAATGACGCTTTTCACTCTGGCGCCCTCACCGAAGAAAAGCCCAGCGCCGCCAAGCCCGATCAATACGTTTACGATCCACTCGACGTGCGCCCAGCCGAACTGGAGAAGGAAGAAATCAAGAACAACATCACCGACGAACGCTATGAGCTGAATTTATTCGGAAATGGAGTGGTGTATCACAGCCAGCCTTTCGCTGAAGATGCCGAAATCAGCGGCTTCGTGAAACTTGTTGTGTGGATGTCGATGGATGTCCCCGACACCGATTTCAGCGTGAACCTGTACGAGATCATGCCGGACGGCAAGAGCATCCAACTTACCGCAGACGCGTTGCGTGCCCGCTACCGGGATTCAGCCAGCACCGAGAAGTTAGTAAAGCCCGGAGAGATTGTCCGTTACGAATTCGGCGGCTTCACATTTTTCTCACGAAGAATCGCGAAAGACAGCCGTCTGCGCCTCGTGCTGACCTCTCCAAACAGCATCTACACGGAGAAGAACTACAACAGCGGCGGTGTGGTGGCAGAGGAAACAGGGAAGGACGCGCACACGGCGCACGTCACCCTTTATCACGACAGCGATCACCCCAGTTCGCTCGAGCTGCCGCTGGTGAAATAGCGGGGGCTGCTGACCTACTCGAGCACCGCGCACGGCGTCACCACTCGCCCACAAAACATTTGTCATCCTGAGCCGCGCAAGCTCCAGCGCCGCCGAAAGCCACACGCGAAGGACCTATGTACTTTGTCGCATACTCCCCGAGCGCAGGGTCGTTCATCGCCGCGCCCAACCCGCGCTGAAGCAATTCAAAAATTGAAGAAGGCGGCTGACCCTCCGTCAAGCGCCATACCAACTGAGGTTGCCCCAGCTTTGCCGGTTTCGAAAGCTGGGCACCACGGACCTCTCCCGCTGGTTCTGATTTTTTCCACAATCAGCATGTGACATCTAACCTTGCGCCCCCAATTCAAATCAGCGATCATGGTCGAGGCCGTGACGGTCGGGTGAGCCCACACCGTCGCACCCCTAAGTCCTTTGTTGAGCGGATTTTAGTATCTAAGTTCTTTGCCATCCGTATTTTGCCGGGAATTTCTTGCTAACGTGGTGATTCCACTAGACCCCAGGGGGGAGGGGGTACCGAAAAGACCCTGCGGAGCGCACCTCAAAAGCCCTCGAATCGATAAGCCGCGTCGAATTTATTTTCGAGAGTAATCCACAGGCGAACCGAAACTAACCGACGGACCCTTTTTCGCGCCCCCCCGCCGCCTTTTGATATAGTTCCCCCCTAATCATGGCGCCCTCCGCTGCGGACGAATCAACCCACCCCACCTCGACCGTGTTCCCACCTCTAACCCGAAATCAAATTCGTGGCTTCTGGGCATCGTGGGGCGGCTGGACGCTCGATGGCATGGATTCAGTCATCTACGCACTCGTGCTCGTGCCCGCGTTGCGCGACTTGCTGCCGCGTTCCGGCATCGCCGCGACCAAAGGCAACATCGGCTACTACGGATCTCTGTTGTTTGCCTTGTTCCTGATCGGCTGGGGACTGGCCTTCCTCTGGGGTCCGGTTGGGGACAAGTTCGGCCGAGTGCGCACCCTGATGCTGACGATCGTCTGGTATTCGGTGTTCACGTTCCTGAGCGCCTTCGTCACCAGCGTGTGGCAACTGGCAGTTCTACGTTTGCTGGCCGGGATCGGCATTGGCGGCGAGTGGGCCATGGGCGGTACATTCGTCGCCGAAGAATGGCCCGAGCATCGCCGCCGCATGGGCGCAGGTTTCATGCATACCGGCTACTACGTCGGCTTTTTTCTCGCCGCGCTGGCCAACTACGGAATCGGCAGCCATTATGGCTGGCGTTCCATGTTCATTGTCGGCGGCGTGCCGGCGCTGGTGCTGGCGTGGGTTCGCCACGGCGTCGTCGAACCCGCGGCCTGGAAAAACAAAGAGAGTGTGGTCCGGTCGTGGGCCGTCTGGCGTCCTTTTGCGATTCTATTTTCGTCCGCCTGGCGCCGCCGCACCATCGTCAACGCCTTACTGGTGCTGGTTTCCATCTGCGGCCTGTGGGCGGGAACCGTCTACGTTCCCGCGGCGATTACCGCTCTCGCTGAAGCGAGCGGGCACGTGGGCCCGGCAGCTGCACAACTGGCTTCCTGGGGCGTCATGCTGGTTTCGTTTGCGACGATTCTCGGCTGCCTGGCAATGCCATGGCTCGCGGAGCGCCTCGGCCGGCGCGGGGCGCTGGCGGTTTTCTTTACGCTGATGATGGTCTTTATCGCGCTCACGTTCGGCAAGGTTTTCTATCTCGGAGCGGGCGCGTTGCCGTGGTTTTTCGTCTGTCTGTTCTTTCTGGGCTTCGGCGGAGCCAACTTCGCCGTCTACACGCTCTGGCTGCCTGAGCAATATCCCACGGAATGCCGCGCCAGCGCCTTCGCCTTCTCAACTTCATTCGCCAGATTCGGCGGTGCTGGAATTACATTTCTGGTGGGAAGCGGCGTGCGCCACTACGGATCGCTCGGAACTCCGGTCGCGCTGACTTCGATTGCTTTCGCGCTCGGACTTGTCTTGATTCCATTCGGCGCGGAAACCCGCGGCCAGCGTTTGCCGGGTTAGTCGCGTGCGCCTGCTAGAAGTCCGATGAAAGAGGGCCAATCTTGCGGCGCAGCCGCTACTGCCAGCTACGCCGCGGTTCTCGCCCCGTCGGCCTCAGGCGGACTGGTCGCCAGCAGCCCGGTTTCGGATTGTTCGACCGTGCGGTGCGCCAGAGGCTTCAACCAAAGCAGAGCCATGAATGCAGCGACCAGATCGCAGACGATCATTGCCCAGAAGACTTTGGTCCAGGAACCGGTCTTGGCAAACAGCCACGCCGCGCCGGGCCCAGCAAAGCCGGCAGCCACGCCTTTCGCGGTGTACACGATTCCATAATTGGTGGTCGCCCACTTGTTTCCGTAAAGGTCGCCGGTGATCGCGGGGAATAAAGAAAAAATGTTGCCCCACGCGAAGAAGCACAGGCCCGACAGAGCCACAAACCACACGGGACGGTTGATCAGTTGGAGCAGGGCAAACACAGCCGCCGCCTCCAGAATGAAAGCAACGAAAATAGCGTTCTCGCGGCCGACATGATCCGAAACCCATCCCCAGAAGGGACGCGTTAACCCGTTAAGAATGCGGTCCACCGTGATGGCCAGCACCAAGGCCGTCATGCCGAAAACGACAACCACATTATCCACGTGGTACGAAGAAGCCATGGGGTTCAGCTGCGCGGTAACTACGAGACCACCGAAGGCCAACATGGTCATCATCACATAAATGACGTAGAAAGACGGCTGACGGAGCATCTCGAGTGGCGTCATACTGACCGTCGACGTATTTACTTTGGCCCGGATCTTGGCTTCTTTCTGTTTCCAGTTTGGCGGTGTCCATCCCACCGGCGGCCTGGCCAGGAAGAGTGAGGCCAGCAACACGACGAAGCCCTGGATAATCCCCCAGACGATAAATGTGTGTTGGTAGCCGTCGGTCTTCAGCATCGCTGCGATGGGAGCGATGGTGGTCGCGGTACCGATTCCGAAAGCTCCGGCGGTCAGGCCCACGCACAGTCCGCGATAGTCAGGGAACCATTTCAGCGCGTTCCCAATGGCTCCGCCATAGACAACCCCAGCGCCGACACCGCCCACGCCGTACCAAAAATAGAGCGCGTTTATGGTTTCGGCCCGGCCCGCGCCGACCCAGCCTAATCCGATCATGATCGCGCCCGCACCCAGCATTAATCGAGGTCCGATAACATCTACCAGGAATCCTTCGAAAGGTACGAGCCAGGTTTCAAGGGCGACGAATAACGTGAAGGTCCACTGCACCGCTACCAGCGTCACATGCAGATGGGCTTGTATGGGCTTGGTGAAAATGGTCCAGGCGTACTGGAGGTTGGCAATCGCCATCATGGCGACGATTCCAGCGACTAACTGCACCCAACGGTTGGGAATGCGCGAAGGGTGAATAAGAGAGTCCGGTGAGACGGTGGATGCGGCCATGGCGATACCTCCGTGACGGTACGTCTGACGTCAACCGATGACTTGTACAGCCGACGCTAACGGCGGAAGCTAGACAAAGCACTGCAAGAATCTACGCGTTGCCCGCGACTCCATGTCGCACGATTGCCAGCGTCAGCTAATCCTGCCCGGCCGCACATCTAGCTCGACGGAGCGACGTCGGCCTCCACTTCTGTCCGGAAGGGGATCACACCTGGGACCAGCCACTTTTCCCACATCTCATCGACCTTGCTTTGGAAGTAATCGATATCGTCGTTGGTGAAGTGGGCGAATCTTCCTTGCTTCAGCAAGTAATCCCGTACCGGCTGCCTCTGGATCTTCTTGGCGGCAATCTGCTGCGTCCTGCCGGTAAGTTTTAGCACGCCATCTTCCACTTCATAGAGCGGCCAAATCCCGGTATTGACGGCCAGTTCGCCGAGTTCATGGGAGATATAAGGATCGTAATCCCAACCCTTTGGGCAAGGATCGAGCGAGTGAATGAAGGTGGGACCGCCGATGGCCAAAGCCTTGCGCATCGAATTCATTGCCGCGAGACCGTACGACATGCAAACAGTTGCAACATAGCGGCACGTGGGGTGGCCCGCCGCCATCATGCCCGCCATGTTCTTTTTCCAACGGCGATGCATGATTCTCTTCACCTTGCCGGGTGTGCTGAACGTAGTATTCGCGCCCCACGGCGTGCTCCCTGAAAGCTGGATGTCGGTATTCGCGTAGGACTCATTGTCATACATCAGAATGAGGCAGTTGTAATCGGGATGCGTGAGCGTGGCTGAAATCGCTCCCACGCCCATGTCGGCCCCGCCGCCATCGCCGCAGAATGCGATCACGTTGATCGGCTCCTGCTTCATCTTTCCCTTGCGCATCAGCACCTTCAGAGCGGCGGACGCTCCCAGAGCCGCCGAGCCGCTGCTGCCCAGTTGCGTGTGCATCCAGGGAAGCACCCACGAGGTGCTGTAATACGTGGTGTTTGCCACATACATGCATCCCGTGCTGCCGAGCACGATGGTGCGCGGGCCGGCGGCCTTGGCCATCATCTTCATGACCAGAGCCGACTCACAACCCTGGCAGGTGCGGTGACCGGAGGTGAAGTACTCGTCCAGCGGGATCTTCTTCACGGATTTAAACGGATCCAATTTCTGAGTCGGATCGATCTGTACATAAGTAGCCATAATTCTTTATCCTCTCTGGATTTCTAAAACCCATCCGCAAAAAGCGGATTACTCTCGCAATCCGATCCATTGCGTTAAGGGAGCTGCTTTGCCATCAGCAGCTGCGTACACAGCATCGGCCATCTTCTGGACATCGGGCACGGTAACCTCACGTCCGCCGAGACCGCAAATAAAGCCCACGACCGGCGGCTTCTTGCCCGGTCCCGGATACAGCGCGTGGCGAACCTCGCCGGCCAAAACGCCACCGAGATATGGCGAGCCGAAAGAATAGTCGCGGTCGATCACTCCGACCGCGGCGAAGCGTTGCAGAGACTTCGACAATTCCTCCGCGGCAAAAGGACGGAACCAGCGCATGCGCACAAATCCAACCCGCTTGCCTTGCTTGCGCATCTCGCGGATCGCCACCTTCACCGAGATCGAGAGCGTTCCCATTCCCATGAGAACGATATCGGCATCGTCGGTCATGTACTCCTCGAAGAATGGATTGCCGTAGGAGCGGCCAAAGATGCGCTCGAAGTCGGCATAAGCTTCCTTGATCACGCCGTAAGAGCGTTCCATGGCGGCGTAGTTCTGGCGGCGAATTTCCATCACCCAGTCTTCGTTGCCCTGGGGCGCGACGGTGATGGGGTTGTCGGGGTGCAGTAAAAGATCTCCGCGATCGTATGGCGGCAGGAATTCGTTCACCTTCTCCTGCGACGGAATCTTGACCAGCGCCTGCGAGTGGGTGAGGAATGCGCCGTCGCAACTGATGGCGAGTGGCAGGAAGATGCGCCGATCCTCGGCTACGCGATAAGCGATGAGGGCCGTGTCGAGAGCCTCTTGCGCATTGTCCACCCAGACCAGCTGCCAGCCCAGATCGCGAACTGCCAACGCGTCGTTGTGCTCGACGCCGAAAGCGCCAGGATCGTCGAGCGCCCGGTTTCCGACCATAGCGATCATCGGAATGCGCAGCGCGGGAGTCACCGTCAGCGCTTCCATGGCATACATCCAGCCGACGCCGCTCGACCCGCAAAACACGCGCGCGCCGCACGCCGAGGCATGCTTCACAATTTCAAACTGCGAGTGCTCGCCCTCAGCGACGATATACTCGCAATCCATTTCGCCGTTCGCCACCAGCTTGCAGACGTACTGCATGACGGTGTCGTAGGGGCGGATCGGATAAGCCGTAATCACATCAACGTCGGCCAGCTTGCAGGCAACTGCAATGGCCTCGCTGCCCGTGATCAGCGCGGTTTCTTCAATTTTCTTTTTCTGTTCTTCGATTACGGTTGCCACTGCCATGACGGACTCTCCTCGTATAGGGCGCTATGAATGATGGTTTATTTTCCCTGCGCGATCTCGAGCATCTCCGGAATCTGCTCCTCATATTGCCCGCGATAGCGGAACCCGTGCGACCGTTCCGGCGGATGTTTGATCTTCTCTTCGAGCCACACCTTGTAACCGTCTTTGTCCTTGCGCCAGTCTTCCCACTGGCTGCTGTTGTCTTTGAATTCCGTTTCGTTGACCATGGTGACGCATTCCTTGACCGGGCACACCGCCTCGCACACGCCGCATCCGCAGCAGGCCTTCATATTCGCGTCGTACAAACCTTCCGGAGTCACGTCGAAGCAGGAGTCCGGACACTGCAGCCAGCACAGGGTGCACTTGATGCAGGTATCGAAGTTCACCACCGGCCGCATGGTTCGGGTGCTGAATTTCAGAAACGTCGGATTGCGGTCGGGCTGGAATCCACCGTGCGCATGCGACGCGGGATCGTCCATCTTGTGCCCGGCGGGAATGCTGGGGATGGCAATGCCTTCGCCCATTTCATGCCACTTGGGCAAATCAAATTTGTACGGTACTTCAGGATTGCCCTGGTCCGGCGTGACTGTGATGCTCGTGGTGCGGTCGTAGGACTTGGCCGCGGATGTGGCTTTGAGTTCGTCTTTCCACTCGTCAACGATTGCCCTTTGCACTGACTTCAGGCTGAACAACTCGGGAAGAATCTTCGCGACCGCGCCCAGAATGCGAACGTCGGTGTGATCGTCTTTGTAAACCCACAAGCCGGAAAAGCTGACCGTGCCCTTGAGGATCGACAGTTGGTAAGGCGTCTCCTTGCGGTGGGCCATGGCAACGATGGCTTCCGGACCCTCGCGCGAAGTCACGATCAGCGTGCCGCCCGGCTTCAGCAAGCGGTTCACCGGTTGCAGTCCGTACCAGGCCCACGACTCGACGCCTTTACATAGCGTGTCATCCACGCAAATGGTGACGTCGACTTCTTTCGGTTCGTACTTCGCCATGCCTTCCTGCAGGGTTTGTTCGTCGGTAGCGACGATGGCGAAGCCCTTCGCGGGAATTCCGTTGCGCTCGGGACTGTCCCCGTAACGGCCAAAAGAGATGCCCACTTTGCCTTCGTGATGGGCGGCGAGCACGATGGCGCGGCTGATTCTTCCCGCCATGGTTTTCTGGAAAATTCCTCGATAAATAATCTCGATTGCGAATAACCGGCCCATGACAAAATCCTCCGTTGATTAGAACTTGCCCGTCAAAACCTGGGCATCAGAACTTGTTGAGTACGATCTCCTCGACATCTTCAATGTGCCGCCGCATGGCGGACTTGGCAGCTTCGGCATCGTGGCGCTTGATGGCAGCCAATATCCGCTTGTGGCCGGCGAGCGATTTCTGCGCGCGACCCTCGACCTGCAGCGAGCGTGCCCGCGTGTCGCGCAGCAGATCCATAAGAATGTCGAGCACCTTCAGCACGACACTGTTTCTTGAAGCCAGGGCAACGCTGTAATGGAATTCCGTATCCTCGGCGACGGCGGCGTCGCCTTGCGCCTGCTTCTCCTGTTGCCGTAGAAGAATCTCTTCCATCTCGGAAATTTCTTCGGGAGACGCGTGAGTAGCGGCGCGAGCGGCCAGCGGCGGCTCGAGCATCCTGCGGAAATCCAGAAGCTCGCCGACCAGTTCCTGACGGCGCTTCAGCGCGTCGGCAAAAGGATTGACCAACGATTCAGCGGAAATTTCGCGAACGATGGTTCCAGCCCCTTGACGCGGCTCAACCAAACCCATCAGCTCCAGGCCTCGAATGGCATCCCGGATCGAACTGCGGCTCACGCGAAGCGTTTCCGCGAGTTCACGCTCCGAAGGAAGCTTGTCGCCAGGCTGCAGCTTCTTGAGGATCAGCCGCTCGATTTGCTTGGCGACTTCCTCGTAGACTTTGTTCCTGCGGACAACTTCGAAGTCGGATTTGATGGCGGTGGGCAAGGCGAATTTCCAAGTGGTCCGATAAGTGGACCAGCCAACGCAGGGAGTATACCCCCGTTGTCAAGTCCCCGAGAAAATATTTTTATGGATGGGATGAAAAAGGCCGATGCGGCCACCTGTCAGCGGGAATGCTGAGCCGCACTTTGCGCCAGTAATTTCGCGCAGTTGTACACCGTGCGGGTGCAGGTCATCGGGAGTCCCACGCGCTCGCCAAGCTCCACGACCGCGCCGACCAGCGCTTCCAGTTCCATCGGCCGGCCGGCTTCCAGATCTTGCAGCATTGAGGTTTTGTGCTCCCCGACTTTTTCCGCGCCCGCAATGCGCTGATCGATGGAAATGGGCAGCTCCATCCCCAGCTTATTGGAAACGGCTTCCACTTCCTGCATAATGTTTCTGATGACCGAAGCTGTGCCCGCGTCGCGGGCGATCTGGGCTAACGTGGCGCGCGTGAGTGCGCTGACCGGATTGAACGAAGCGTTGCCCAGTAGCTTTACGAAAATTTCGTGCCGGATGCGAGTGGTGACTGGGCAGCGAAAGCCGGAGGCGACGAGAGCCTCCGCAATTGCCCGGATGCGATCGGAGCGTGAACCGTCCGGTTCGCCCAGCGTAATGCGATTGCCCTCGATGTGTTGAATCACGCCGGGGGCAGGAATCTCCGTCGCAAAGTAGATGATCGACCCGACCACGCTGCGAGCCGCGATCGCCGCCGAAATCACGCCGCCGGGGTCGACGCGCTCCAGTCGTAACCCTTCGTACTCACCCCCGAAACCCTGAAAGTACCACCACGGAATTCCATTCTGCGTGCTGACGACGGTGGTATCCGGACCCAGAACCGGCTTCAACTGCGGCGCAAGTTGCGGCAGGGCGTGAGCCTTCACGCCGAGAAAAACAACATCGACCGGCCCCACTGCTTCGAGCGAGCCTGCGATGGCGGGACGCGCCACGAAATCTCCATCAGCGCTTTTCACCTGCACGCCGTGCTCCTGCATAGCGCGAAGATGCGGGCCGCGCGCAAAAAGTGTGACGTCGAACCCGGCCTGCGACATGCGTGCGCCGATGTAGGCGCCGATCGCGCCCGCTCCAGCGATCAGGAGCCTCATGCTGGTTCGATCAAGTTGTTCACCCACGCCGGCTATTCCCCTGTTGATCATCCACCAGCGCAGCGGCGACGGCGCGGCGGCGAATTTTTCCCGTGGCCGTGGTCGGAATGCTCTTCACCAGATAAATCCTCTTCGGACATTTGTACTCCGCGAGCAATTCGCGGCAGTGTTTGATGAGTACCGATTCCGTGGCTCCGTGAGGTTCGTGCAAAACCACGGCCGCCGCGACTTCCTCTCCGAGCGTGGGATGGGCGCAGCCAAAAGTAACCGCAGCTGCGACTGCAGGATGGCGCAGTAGAATCTCATCGACCTCATGCGGCGCAATGTTCTCGCCGCCGCGAATGATGATGTCTTTGATCCGGCCCGTGAGGTGCAGGTAACAATCGTCGTCGAGATAGCCCTGGTCGCCGGTGCGAAACCATCCGTTCACAAAGGCGCGAGCGTTGGCTTCAGGATTGTTTTCGTATCCCCGAAACACGTTCGCCCCCTGGATGGCAATCTCGCCGCGCTCATTGTTTTCCAGAGAATTGCCATCTTTGTCCATGATCCTGACCCGAAGCCCGGCGCCCACTCCCACCGATCCCGCCTTGCGATGGCGCGGCGGCAGTGGATTCGACGTCATCTGATGCGAAGCCTCGGTCATACCGTACGCTTCAACAAACGGGACACCGAATTCATTTTCGATCTTATGAATCAGTTCCGGCGATAAGGGCGCGCTGCACGATCGAATGAAGCGCAGCGTGTCCGCTTCTGCAGGCTTACGGTGCGTTCGGGCCATCAGAAGCTGGTGCATCGTCGGCACGCCGGAATACCAGGTCACGCGATGCTCGCGCACTGTGCGCCAGAAAGAAAGCGCGTTGAACTTTGTAGGAACCACAACGGCTCCGCCGGAAAGCAGGGTAGCCATGGTGGAAGCGATCAAGCCATGAATGTGGAACAGCGGCATGATGCATAAAGAAACATCTTCTTCAGAAAGAGAGTAGGTGTTCGCAATGTTTGCCGAGGATACCGCCAGGTTGAAATGCCGCAAGGGAACCCGCTTGGGTCTTCCCGTGCTTCCGCTCGTGTGCAGGATCAACGCAATGTCGTCCGCCGTAGGGTTGGTCGCGGTAGCCCCGGCCGGCGCACCAACCAGGTGCACATTGCCTCTCTCATCCATTTCCACCGAGAAGACCGGGATCTTGCGGTCTGCGGCCGCGGTGCGAACGAACTCCGCGCCCACCGGCGGACAAAGCAAAACTTTGGCATTGGTGTCGCCCAGAAAAAAATGGAACTCCTCATAAGGATAAGCCGGATTCAGAGGGGCTGCCTTGCCCGCAATCGATGCTGCCAGAAAGCTCACGATTGCCGGCAAACCATTGGGCAATGCAATCGCCACGGCGTCGTCGCGGCGAATGCCGGCGGAAGCCAAAGCGTTCGCCATCTCGAGAACCTGCCGCCGCAGCGAATCGTAGGTGACGTGGAGGCCGAGCTCGGGAATGATGACTGCGGTGTGACTGTCCGCGAAATGCAAAACGTCAAGTAGCGTGTCTACTGACTTCAGTGTCATTCTTCGGAGCCTCTGCCTCGGGGTTCGTTGACTGGATCGATGACTGGATCGAGCACTAGATCGAGTAGAGGCTAACTCGAGTAGCCCGCTGCGCTCAGCGCTTTTTTGAATTCCTTGAGGAAAAACTGCACATTATCTTCGGTAGCCAGCGGCCCCATCACCCCGATGCGGAAGACTTTGCCGGCAAGCGGTCCAAAACCGCCGGCGATTTCAATGCCCGGACCATCCAGCAAAAGTTTGCGGACCTTCGCTTCGTCAACCCCGGCGGGCACGCACACAGTATTCAGCGTTGCGATTCGGTGCTCCGCGGGAACGTGCATGCGCAGCCCCATCGCTTCAATTCCCTTGACGAAAGCCTTGTTGCTGCGGCGATGCCGCTCCCAACGGTTTTCAATGCCTTCTTCCGCGATGACCAGAAGCGCTTCGCGTAAAGCGTAGAACATAGAGATCGGAGCCGTGTGATGGTAGCGGTGCGAAACGGTCGAGTAGTCGTGAATCAGCTTCAAATCCAGATACCAGCTGCGCGAAGGAGTATTGCGGGCGCGCAGCCATTCCATAGCCCGCGGCGACATCGCCATCGGAGACAAGCCCGGCGGACAACTCAGGCCTTTCTGCGTGCAACTGTAGGCGACGTCGATTCCTGTGCGGTCAAACTCTACCGGCACTCCACCGAGCGAGGTGACGCAATCCGCAATCACCAAAGCGCCAGCGTCGTGCGCGGCGGCACAGATTGTTTTGCCCGATTGCAACGCTCCCGTCGAGGTCTCGGCGTGAACGTAAGCTACAACCCTGGGCTTCTCGCGTGCGATGAACTCTCGCGCTTCATCATCCGTGTAGGTTTCACCCCACGCTTTCTCAAAGCGCACCACGTCCGCACCGTTGCGCTTGGCCATCTCGGTGAGCCGGTCGGAGAAAAATCCGTTGGCGAACACGGCGAACTTGGCGCCGGGCTCCACGAAGTTGGTGACGGCAGCTTCCATGCCCGCGCTGCCCGTTCCGGAAATCACCAGCGTCGCACCTTCGGTAGTTCCGTAAGCTGTCTTGAGCAACTGCTGAACGTCTCCCATGACCTGGATAAAGTAGGGGTCAAGGTGTCCCACGATCGGCTTCGACAACGCTTCGTAGACGCGGGGATGAACCATGCTTGGCCCGGGACCGAACAAATACCGGCGAGGTGGTTGCAGGGCAGGGAACTGAAGTGCAGCGGGCTGCTCAATGGCGCTCATAGTCCTCTCGATTCGTTCTAGATTGCGTCCGCCGATGTCTTAAGGAAGGGCACGGCTCAAGCCGTGCCGCCCAGGTGACAAAACGATTTGGGCCTTGGCCCCGAGCGCTTGTTCGAGCGCCCCACAGCTGCCAATGAGCCCGTCGTACCGACAGTTAGATATTATGGCACGGAGCGTACGGATGTCACCGGCCAAGCGGCCCACG
>JBEKWP010000072.1:0-19151 GCA_049512915.1 Candidatus Sulfotelmatobacter sp. | reverse complement strand
CAGGAGCGCTCCGGCGTTGCGCTTCTCACTGATTCCGTGGACGAAGAGGCGGTCTCGACTGAACCCCAGGAAGAAGTTTCCGCCCCGGCAGAAGCCTCGGCTCCCTGGCCGGCAGCTCCGCAGCAACCCACTGAAGATGCGGAGTTCGCCATTGTCAGCGACCCGGAACAGGATCAAGCCAGCACCCGGGAACAAGCACCAGAGGAAGTTCCCGAAGAAGTTCAAGAAGAACAGGTTCAAGAAGACGAGGTCTCAGTCGTCGCCGAATCCGACTCCGCTCCCGGCGAGATCGATCTGTCCAACGAGTGGGATGAGTCCGTCGTCGTCGAAGCCGACGCTCCTGCTGCCGAAGCCGCAGAAGCCGGAATCGCAGATGCAGTCGGTGCGCATGAGCTGCCTGCCGAGGAGGTCGACGAGGCAAAAGCCGCCGAGACCGTCGAAGAAATTCGCTTCTATCTCGAGCATGGCATGCCCGAGCAAGCGTCCACGGCTTTTGAAAAGCTTCAGACGGTCACCAACGACGAGGCCATCTTGTCGGCGATGGAAGCTGAGATTCAGGCCGCCTCGCAGCCCGTGCCGGCAGCAGAACCCGCAGCGCAAGAAGAAATAGCTGCCGTGGAAGCCGTTACGGAAATCACTGCCGACGAGCCTTCCGAAGAAATCACGATTGAAGAAGCTCCTGCAGCCGTTGAAGAAACTCCGGCTGCCGAAGAACCTGCACCCATCGTCGAGCAAGCTCCTGCTCCGCCGCCGGTTCCCGCGGCGAAGCGAGCCGCCCCGCCGGTGTGGCACGCCAAGCCAGCCGCACCCAAACCTGTCGCTCCCAAGCCTGTCGCTCCCAAGCCTGTCGCTGCCGAGCCTGTCGCTGCCGAGCCGCCCGCGGCGCCTCCGCCCGTAGCGCCTCCGCCCGCAGTCCTTGAGGAGTTCGTCTCCGATTTAGAATCTTCCCTGGGCGATAATTTCCTTCCCGGAACCATCTCCCATGAAGCTGAGCCCGCGGTCGAGCAAGCGTCGGCTCACGCCAAAGCTGAACTTGAGCCCATCGGGAACGCGGCTCCCACTTCCTTCGGCGTGCCTGAAGCTGAACCCATGGGCGAATTTGTAGCCGATCTTGAAGCTTCCCTGGGTGAGGACTTCCTCAAGGGCGCTCCAGTTGTCGAGCCCGCACCAGAGACTCACGCCGCACCCCGGGTTGAGGCGCCTGCCGCATCTGCTCCAGCGCAGCAGCGGCCCGTGTCCGCTCCGCAGGTCAGTGCCCCCATCGCCGCCAGCGCCGCGGCCGGCGCGGTTTCGTCCGGCACGGTTGCTCCGCCGCCGCAAATGCCGGCCCCGGTTCCGCAGAAGCCTGCGATCGCGCCGCAAATCTCGCCCGGCACTCCTAGTGCACCTCCCGCCGCCAAGTCTTCTCCGTTTGGCGAGGACGCCGGTGTGGATCTCGCCGAGATGTTCGGCGAACTCAAACACGATCTCGAAGTTGGAGCCTCCACCACCGAAGAGGATCCCGAAACCCACTACAACCTGGGCATCGCGTTCCGCGAAATGGGATTGCTCGATGAAGCCATCGGTGAGTTGCAAAAAACTTGCCAAGCCGTCGAACGCGGGCACGCTTTCCCGCAGGTTATGCAGACCTACACCTGGCTGGCGCAGTGCTTCCTCGACAAAGGCTTGCCCGAGGCCGCCATTCGCTGGTACCAGAAGGCTCTCGACGCCCCCGGCATCGACGAAGACACCCGCACAGCTCTTCACTACGAGCTGGCCGCCGCGTATGAAACCGCCGGCGACAGACCCTCCGCCCTCAAGCATTTCATGGAAGTTTACGGCCGCAACATCGATTATCGCGACGTCGCCGAGCGCATCAAGCCCCTGAAGTCGTAGAATAGCCCGATGGGTTTTGCCCTCAAAACAGCTTTCTCCGAGCACGCTCATCATCCCGAGCGAAGCGAGGGAGCCTCGTTCTTCCTGGCACCATCACTGTCGCTGCCCGCCGCCAGTGCCCACGTCGCGACCCTCTTACCGCAGCGGAGCGCCCAGTGACCCCCGATCCCAAACTGTCAACCGAAAACCGCACCGTCGCGGCTTCCCCCGAGCCTTCGACCGCGCAGAGCCAGACCAGCACAACTCTGCTCGACCCTCCGCCCCCGGACCCCGCACCGCAACCGCGCCGTGGCCTGCAACTCTGGTTGCACCGGACTTCCGTATTTCTTTTCGTATTGATTTGCGCCATCGCCGGCGTTCTGCTCGTGATCCTGCCCTGGACCCCGGAGTGGACCGACAATTATCTTTTGCTCTCGTTTCCCTGGCTTCGTACATTTGTCTCCACCGGCTTCTTTCGCGGCCTGTGCAGCGGCCTGGGATTACTCGATATCTGGATCGGCTTCGCCGAGGCCCTCCACTACCACGAACACAGCTAACGCCGAACGAAACGCGGCCGGCCGGTACCAAGGCCAGCCTGACTTAAGAACGTGAGTCTTCCGATGACCGACAAGCTCAACCCCGCGCCTCTGGCTTACCAGAACGAACCTTTTCTCAGCAGTCCCGACGGACGCATTCTCCGCATCCTCGCCGAGTATCAGGAACCGCTCGCCCGTTTTCGCCGCGAACAGATTCAGGACACCGTCGTTTTTTTCGGCTCGGCCCGTTTCGAGGGAGCCGCTGCCGCCCGCCAGAACCTGGCGGCAGTCGAAAAAAACTCGAAAGCGCCCGGCGCTCACCAGGAAAAGGAGCTCAAGCGTGCCCTTGCCGCCGTCGATATGGCCCGTTACTACGAAGACGCGCGCCGCCTGGCCTACCTTCTCACCGAGTGGTCCATTCAGATTCCCGCCCGCCGCCGCCGCTTCGTCGTTACTACCGGCGGTGGTCCCGGCATCATGGAGGCCGCCAATCTCGGCGCCCATGAAGCCGGAGGCAAGACCATCGGCCTCAATATCAATCTCCCGTTCGAGCAGAATCCCAATTCCTACATCACGCCCGCGCTCAACTTCGAGTTCCATTATTTCTTCATGCGCAAGTTCTGGTTCGCCTACCTCGCCAAAGCGCTGGTGATTTTCCCCGGAGGCTTCGGCACCATCGACGAACTTTTTGAAATCCTCACGCTTGCCCAGACCGACAAGCTGGCCAAGAAAATTCTCGTCGTCATCTACGGCAGCGAATACTGGCACCGCATCATGAACTTCCAGGCCTTCGTCGACGCCGGCACGGTCGCCCCCGAAGATTTAAACCTCTTTAAATTCGTCGACACCCCCGAGGACGCGTTCGCCTTCCTCCGCGACGGCCTGACCGAGCACCACCTGGGCGGCCAGCCCAAGAAAGAAAAAGAGAACGAAGTCCTGCCCGAAATAGCCAAAACCAGGCCGTAACGACCCTGTCATCCTGAGCGGAGCAAGTGCTGGCGCGAAAAGCGCAAGCACTTGTGTAGTCGAAGGACCCCTTGCACCTATACACAGCATCGGCCCCGCCAGGCACTTCTATTTCGAGACCTCGCCCTCTTGCCATAAACTGACAGCTGATACCTGAAAGCTGATCGCGTGCTCCTCTACTACATCACCGACCGCACCGCCTTCCCCGGCGACGAACCCACTCGCCGCCGCCGCTTGCTCGATAAAATCGCCGAAGCCGCCAGCGAAGGTGTCGACTACATTCAACTCCGCGAAAAAGATCTCTCCACCCGCGAGCTGGAATCGCTGGCCCGCGAAGCGATGCAAGTTATCGGTGAAAAAAGAAAACTGGCCACCGCTCTCCTGATCAACTCCCGCACCGATGTAGCCCTAGCCGCCGCAGCCGACGGCGTTCACCTCCAATCCAACGACATTTCCCCACATGAAGTTAGAACATCGTGGAAGAGATCGTGTGGCGCGGGCGCCCTCGCCCGCGAATTCCCACCACGAACTCCGCACATAGCAGTCTCCTGTCACTCCCCGCAAGAAGTAGCCAGAGCCGCAGCAAACCACGCCACCTTCGCCGTCTTCGCTCCCATCTTCGAAAAAAAAGACGCCCGGCCTACCGGCTTAGAAGCTCTAACTCAAGCCTGCCGCGCGCCAATCCCGGTCCTGGCCCTCGGAGGAGTAACCCTGCAGAACGCCCGATCCTGCCTGCAAGCCGGCGCAGCCGGCATAGCCGCCATCCGCCTGTTCCAGGAAAACGACGTAGCGACAATCGTCCGCCAGTTGCGCGTCTAGTATGGATCTGCATCCGGCACGGCCATCATTGGGATCGGGAAGGGCACGACTTCAGTCGTGCCATGAGCAGCAGAATTTCACGGGGGCTTTAGCCGATGAGGCGATTTCTCAGTCTCCTCCCTGGCTCTGCATCCAAAATAAAAAACAAAAGGCCACGCCCCAGAAGCAGCGTGGCCTTCTGCAATGCAACCTACTGTGCCGGCGCGGTCGAGGTAGCCGCTGGCGTACTCGCAGTCACTTCCGGAGTTGCCATAGGACTAATCTTCACCGTAGCCAGAATCTTCCCCAGCCGCTGAAAGACTTCCTTGCTATCTACATGCTTGCCGCCTTCGGTCTCACTCCCCGTAGTCGCAACCTTTAGCGCGAACTCGTAGCAAGCCCCATTCTCGAAGACGTGATAGTACTTCGATGCTTCCTCGCGAGTCCCTTGGCTGGCAAGGGTTTCCGAGGATTGCAGTTCCATGTCGCCAATCATCAGCTTCGATGGCTGTGCGGTGGCCGATGCTGGCGCCTCCGGATCCACGGGAGGGGCAGGCTTGGCGTCTGAAAACTTGCCGCACTGCTCCGCTGTCAGCGTCTTGTTCACGCTGACGTCGAACAACGCCGCGGCCAGATCGCCGTTGGCATACACAGACGTGGGCAAGGTAACGGCAGCGATCGCAACTCCGCCCGGCTGAACAAAGTCCATCGGAACCGGATCAGACGAGACCAGCTGATTCGCCGCATCCCCTGTCTCGAGTGCATAGTTGCGTGGATACTGGAACGAAACACCGGAGGACTTGTCCTCATAAGTCACCGTTGCCGGCGCCTTTCGGACAACTTTCTTGTGCAACGGCTTTGCCGCAGCCGGGGCCGCGGGAACGGCCGGTGTCGCAATCGGCGGCAGGGGCTGCGTCATCGCCACCTGATTGGTTTCCTTCGCGGGTTGAGGTTTGTCGCTGGAGCATCCGACGGCTACTGAACAAACGATCAGGAGCGCAGCGAACACCAGCGTGCTGGTGGTTTTATCGAAACTGGTTTTAGCGAAATTGGTCTTGCCCCATACAAGGGAATCGGGCTTTGCTGGGGTAGTGCAGAATAAGTTGATGCGGTTCATGGTTGGTCACCTCCTGCTGCTGAGCAGCGCAAGTGAGTTTGCACGGAGCAGGCCAACCATCCACGCATTGATTTAACGAGGGTTAGAACAAGAAGAGACGCCCACAATCGTGGCGACCCAGACACGATGTGGACCACACGACACAGAGCCGCGGTCGGCTTTTGCCCCGCAATAACGGCGCGTTTCGATCATTCCCAGCGATCTGACCGCCTCATTCGAACTGCTTCCGAAATGCCGCAAGCTGCTCCTGCATTCCCGCGATTTCCTCCCGAAGCTCTGCCACTTCACTCTCGAGGATGGTGAGGCGATCCTCTCTCGAAGGATTCTCCACTCTCGAAGGATTCTCCGCAGCTCGCGCCGGTTCCGCGGGAACCGCACCGCCCGAGAACAAATGCATGTAGCGCGACTCTTTCGTGCCCGGCTGCCGCGGCAGCACGACAACCAGCGGAGGCTCGCGCTGGCTGAGCCGGTCCAGCGCCGCATGCACATCTTCCAGGGCCTCGAAGCGATACATGCGCTCGGCTCGTCCCCGCAACTCGCCCGGAGTCTGCGCCCCGCGCAGCAGCAGCACGCACAAGATCGCCATCTCGCGCCGGTCGAAGTTGAACACTTCCTGCAGCCGGTGCTCATACTTCGGAACCCGGCTGTCCGCGCCACTGGCCGGTCCGGCCAGCCGTTTCTCTTGCAGAGACTCCAGCGCCCCGCTCACCACATCTTCGTCGAGCCTCATCACTGGATCGCGGTTATTCTTCTGATTGCAAGCGTTCACCAGCGCGTTCAGCGACAAAGGATAGTAATCGGGAGTAGTAATATCTTTCTCAATCAAAGCCCCTAACACCCGAACTTCCACATCACTCAGAGGATCCACACCGTCACCATCCACTCTTAGAACAATGCCGTCGGACGCCGCGCCCACGGCCTGCCTTTTTCCTTGGAAACCTTCTCGACGTCATTTACATAAGCGCTGGTCTGCGTAAGCACATGGTGCAGATCGTTGCCCAGGCTGATAAACGTGAAGCCCTTGTCCAGGAACTCGCCAACCCGCGCCGTCCCAAACAGAAATAGTCCCAGGACCACTCGATTCTTGCGCGCGTGCTCAATCAGTTTCGTAGTGGCTGCATTCAGCTCGGGCGATGTGTACATGTGGGGAAACTCGTACTTCTCAAACAATCCCATCGACATACACAAATCGTTCTGCCCTAGGAAAAGAATGTCGACCCCCGGCACCGCCGCAATTTCTGCGATATGCTCGATGCACGAAGCGGTTTCCACCTGCAGCGCCACGATCCCATCCTTGTTAAAGTTCCCGGCGTAGCCGAGCAGTCCGGCCTTGTCCATGCTGCGCTGCGGAAAATAAACCGAGCGCGTCCCCGCCGTCGGATACTTCGTGCAACTCACTGCCTGGCGTGCCTCCTCGGCGCTGTTGATGTAAGGAATCAGCACCCCATCCGCTCCCAGATCGAGCGCCTGCTGAATCCCTGGACGGTCGTTGTATGCCCCCACCCGCACCAGCGATTTCGCGCCCCCGTTTGCAATCCCGCTCAACATCGCCGAAAGTTCTACGTTGTGCATGGGACCGTGCTGGGTATCCACCAGCAGCCAGTCATAGCCGCTGTGAGCCAGTTGTTCGGCAACCGTAGGACTGTGCGAGTTAACGAACAACCCAAGCTTCGGAATTCCATCGTGCAGTTGTTTCTTGAATTCAGAACCGCTCAGTGCAGGTGTTGCCATAAAGACATTTCTCCTTAAAGCAAATTGAATTGTGTAGTTTATCCCAGCCCGATGCGCGCCGAGTGAATGCCAGGCGAATTATTCGTCAACCGCGTGACCCGGGGACATGAGTCACATTCAGCCATTTTTCCGATAACTCATTGCGCTGAACTTACCTGTCCCTGACCCCGGTTCTTGATATAGTTCCAACCAGCCTGGAGTCACATCCGGCGCAAGGAGCGAAAATGCGGCTGCTATTAAATTGGGTCCTGAGTGCGCTGGCTGTGTGGATCGTAGCCCACGTCGTGCCGGGAATTTCCATAAGCGGCCCACTGGCGGCTCTGATCGCGGCGCTGGCCATCGGCTTCATCAACGCCACCGTGGGAGTCCTGCTCAAAATTCTCACCTTTCCCCTGACCCTGATCACCTTGGGACTCTTCTGGTTCGTCATCAACGCCCTGATGCTGAAATTTGCTTCGGCTCTGGTTCCCGGTTTTCAGGTGCGCACCTTCACGGCCGCATTCCTCGGCGCCATCCTGCTCAGCATCGTAAACGTGCTGCTGAAGTGGCTCGTCTATCCCACGCAAGATCGCCACTAGTAGAGACAGATCATGGCCACGGCTCATTCCCGCTACCCACCCGGCGCGGCATCCGCCATCGAGCCCAGCCTCGTCCCCATCCCCGCAGCCTGGTTCCTGATGGGTTCGGCCTCCGGTCAGGATTGCGAACGCCCCGTCCACCGTGTCTGGATCGACGCTTTCCTGCTCGCCGCCACGCAAGTCACCAACGCAGAATACGAACGCTATGTGAAATCGACATTGTCCGATCCATCTCCCTTCTCGCATGATCAGAATTTCAACCATCCCCAGCAGCCCGTAACCGGAGTCTCCTGGATCGACGCAGATCGCTACGCGCAATGGCTAGCCGAGCAAACCGGCCGCCACTACCGTCTTCCCACCGAAGCGGAATGGGAGCGCGCCGCCCGCGCCGATCTTCAGCAGAACGATTTTCCCTGGGGCAACGACCCGCCGCAATCGCTTCCCGACTATGCCACGCGCTGGCAAACCGGGCCCGAACCCGTCGCCCGCTATGCCCCGAACCGCCTCGGTCTCTACAACATTTGCGACAACGTCCACGAGTGGTGCAGCGACTGGTACGATTCGAACTACTACGCCATCTCCCCCAACCGAAATCCACAGGGACCCGAACCTCGTCCGGGAACTAGCCAGCGCAAAGCCTCCCGCGGCGGATCATGGCGTCATCACGTCAAGGTCTCCCGCTGTTCCGCCCGTTCCAGCATCCCTCCCGAATTCCACTACGCTGACTATGGCTTCCGCGTCGCGTGCGACCTCATATAATCTTGTCATTCCGAACCGGGCGAAAGCCCGGTGAGGAACCTGCTGTTAGCCGGCATCGTCTCCGAATCGAGGACAAGCACAAATGTTCCGCGACGACCTTCTTCGCAACAAACGCGTCCTGATTACTGGCGGCGGCACCGGCCTCGGCAAAGCCATGGCTCACCGCTTCCTCCAGCTAGGAGCAACGGTCTACATCTGCGGACGCCGCGAGGAAGTTCTCGAGGAAACCGCTGCGGAACTTTCCAACCTCACCAAAGGCCCCATCCACGCTTTCCCCTGTGACGTCCGCAGTCTCGACGCCGTCGAGGCGATGATTGATTCCATCTGGAAAGCCGGCCCGCTCGACGTTCTGGTCAACAACGCCGCTGGCAATTTCATCGCCCGCACTGAGGAGCTTTCTCCGCGCGCCTTCGAATCCGTAATCGGTATCGTTCTCCTCGGCACGCTCCACGCCACCATGGCCTGCGGGCGCCGCTGGCTCAAAGCCGCACATCCAGCCACCGTCCTCAGCATTTCCGCCACCTACGCTCCAGTGGGCTCGGCCTACGTTGTGCCCTCAGCCATTTCCAAAGCCGGAGTCGAAGCCCTTACCCGCAGCCTGGCCGTCGAGTGGGGCAACCGTGGCATCCGCATGAACGCGATCGCCCCCGGCCCCATTCCCACGCAAGGCGCATTCTCCCGCCTCATGCCGCGTCCGGATCTCGAGACGCTAGCTCTGGATCGCAATCCGATGCACCGTTTCGGCACCACCGAAGAGTTAGCCAACCTCGCCGCATTTCTTATCAGCGATGGCTCCGCCTACATCAACGGAGAAGTAATCCGCATGGATGGCGGTGAATTTCTCCAGGGCGCTGGAGAATTCAGCAACTTAGGCCGCGCTCTGACTGAGAAAGACTGGGAATCCCTGAAGCCGCGCAAGAAGTAACGTGGAGCCCAACCAGCCTCCGCAGCATCCAACTTAACAATGGAGGTCAACATGTACGTTGTTCTTGGAGCAAGCGGCAACACGGGTCAGGTAGTGGCGAAGAATCTTCTTGCCCGCCAGCAAAAGGTTCGCGTCGTCGGCAGAAACTCAGCTCATTTACAACCTCTCGCGGCTCAGGGTGCCGAGTTATTCGTCGGCGATGTCACCGATCCTTCCGCCTTAACCAAGGCCTTTCAGACAGCAGATTCAGCCTATGTGATGATTCCACCGAACCCAACCAGCAACGATCCCCTCGATTACGAAGGACGCGCCAGCAATGCCATCGCCGCCGCCGTCAAAAACGCCGGCATCAAGAATGTGGTTTCCTTGAGCAGTATTGGAGCGGACAAGGCCGACCGAACCGGACCCGTCCTTGGCCTGCACAACCTCGAACAGAAGCTCAACCAGATCGATGGGCCCAACATACTCCATCTGCGGGCCGGCTACTTCATGGAAAATACTCTGCCCCAGGTGCGTACCATTCGCATGGCCGGCTCTGTGATCGGGCCCCTTCGCCCCGACCTCAAACTTTCCATGATCGCCACTCGCGACATCGGAGCTGCAGCCGCCGACGCGCTTTTAAGTCTCGACTTCCGCGGCAAGCAGACCCGCGAACTGTTAGGACAGCGCGACCTCGACTACACCGAAATTGCCGCCATAATCGGCAAGGCCATCGGCAAACCCAATCTCGGATACGTTCATGCTCCTGACGATCAGGTTCGATCCGCGATGGTTCAGATGGGAATGTCCGAAAAGTTTGTCGGGCTACTTCTCGAAATGTGCGCCTCGCTGAATTCAGGATATATGCGGGCGCTCGAACCTCGCACGCCCCGCAACACGACGCCGACGTCGTACGAAACCTTCGTCGCCGAGTCGTTCGTCCCAGCTTATCAACGACAAACAGCGGCCTAATCGCCTCGCGCGCTGCAAATAAGGCCACACCCGGTCTGGGTGTGGCCCGTTCTTTTTGCCCCTCTAAACACAAAGATTCCGCCCGACGGGTCAATTACTGACGTAATTAGAAGCGCCACATCCGGCTGTGATTAGATGTTACTTAGGGTTACGGACGGCAACGCAAGCATATTCCAGGCAGTCTGCGTGTCTTCCGGAACCGGGCTGGAAGGGCGATTCGCACGCCTGACCTTCCAAGCTTAACGCCGGTTGGACACACGTTTTCGCAGTTCGGTTCAAGGGAAAAACCATGTCAAAAAAGATCCTGGTGGTGGACGATTCCAAGACCGCGCTGATGATGGAGCGCGAGATTCTGGAGAAGCGTACGACTTACGAGTGCGTTACCGCGAGCGACGGCCAGGAAGCCGTCGAAAAGGCCGAACAGGAGCGCCCGGATCTGATTTTGATGGATGTCGTCATGCCCCGCATGAACGGATTCGAAGCTTGCAAAATGATGCGTCAGCAATCCAGCACGCGCGAGATCCCGATCGTTCTGGTCACCACTCGGGGCGAAGAAGCTTACATGGAAGCCGGCTTCCAGAGCGGATGCAATGACTACATCACCAAGCCGGTGAACGGCGCCGAACTTGTGGCCCTTCTACAAAGTTATTTGGGCGAGTAAAGCAGCGAACCCGGGTTTCCTAAGTGAGTTGAATCAGGCTTGTTCAGCGCAATGCGATCAGTGCAAGAAGGACTTCATGAAGAGTGACAAGAGCAACACATCCGGGGCGAAGCCCCTTGCAGCCGACCCAACGACAGACGTGCGGCTGGAAGCAGCTCGCGAGAGGCTGGCCGAAAGCACCGGTCAGGAGGACGCGATCGATGGCCTGCGCGAGATCGTGGCCAACTTCCTCGGCTCTGAAGAAATGGGCCTGTTCCGGGTTGATCGCGGCACTTCAGCTTTCCGCGTTTTCTGGTCCTTCGGAATCGATCTCGAAAAATACGACCTGCTGCGAGCCCTGGGAGATGCTGGCCTTCAGCGCGTGATGCGCGGCGAGTGCCACGTTGAACTTGGAAATCGCGACACCTCAGGCGCCATGGCCAAGGCCCAGGCGTTTATTCCCATTCGTTTAGCGAACCAGACCATTGCGATACTTGCGATATTGCGGTTGCTTCCTCAGAAGCTGGCCTTTGACCGGTCCGACATGGAACTGTTCAAACTTCTTTCCCATCAGGCGGCCCGGCCCTTGTTTGGCCCCCGCCCCGATCCGGAGCCCGCGACCGAGGGACCAGGAATGAGTGCATGAGCGAAAACTCCCCCAAATTCAATCCGGCTGTCCTGCCCGCGGAGTTCATGGAGAAGTTCGAACGCCCGAAGGCCAGAGAACCCCGCTACTTCCTGTATCCCGGGCAAGTCTTCGTAACCCGCGATCCCATCACCATCTCAACCATTCTCGGATCGTGCGCTGCCGTCTGTCTCTGGGACCGGAACAAGCGAGCGGGAGGAATGAACCACTACCTGTTGCCCGAGGGCGTTGACGAAGGACCGAACCGCCTGCGCTACGGCAATGTTGCCAATCAGGAACTGCTGAACCAGGTCCTGGCCCTGGGATGTGAAATTCGAAACATGCAGGCCAAGATTTTTGGCGGCTCCAGCGCTTTCGGCGCGGACCCGTCGCACTCCGTCGGGTCAAGGAACGTGGAACTCGCCGAAAAATTTCTTCGCGCCGCCGGCATTCGCGTGGTGGAAAAAGAAGTTTCAGGCAAGCGTGGCCGCAGGTTGGCCTTTCAGATTTCCGACGGCGTGACCACCATCAAGAATTTCGACCAGGTGTGACGAAGTTTCGGTCGTGAAGTAGTGAGACGGAAGCTGTCATCAGAACAGTTCGGGAAGCGCACGGATTTCGATAGTGGTGAGGCTCGGGAAGGGCACGACTTCAGTCGTGCCGCCGATAGCCAAAATAAGCTCCGGGCTTTAGCCCGATCAGACTCGAAAGGAGGAGCAATGGATTTAGCGGACTTTGACCGTGACGCAGTGCTCGCGTCGTTCCTCGTCGAGTCCGAAGAAGGCCTGGACACGATGGAGCAGGCCCTCGTCCAGATGGAATCCAATCCTTCCGATCCCGAACTCCTGCCCAGCATTTTCCGCGTCGCTCATAGTCTCAAGGGAAACGCAACCTCCTTGAGCCTGAGTGAACTCGCCGGGTTTGCCCACGTCGTAGAGGATTTGCTTGACGTTTTTCGCGAGCAGCAGGCGTTGCCCAGCGCAGACTTGATTTCTCTGCTGCTGAAGGCTGTGGACGAACTTCGTGTCATGGTCTCCGCGGCTAAGGCTGGGTCCCAGCCACTGACTGCGAAGCAACAGAAGATCAGAAAAGAAATTGCGCAGGAAGTCGAAAAACGGTCCAAGAGAATCCTTTCCGCGAGCGGAGCGCGGGAATCCAGTTCGGCCGCGAAGATAGACACGCTCCCGGGCGCCGGTCCCCGCACCCTCCGCGCCGATGTCGACAAACTCGATCACATGTTGGATCTGACCGGCGAAATCGTCATCGCGCAAGGCCGCCTTCGCCAGATGATCGAGAAGCTCGGTACCGAGCAAGGCCGCACCCTTTTGGAAATGCATCGCGAAGCCGAACGCCTCTACATGGACCTGCAGAATGAAGTGATGAGCATCCGCATGGTCCCGGTCGGCCCTCTGTTTCGCCAGTTTGTTCGCTCCGTGAGAGACCTCGCCCGCAGCCACGGCAAAATGGCGCGTCTCGAAGTCATAGGCGGAGATGTCGAAGTCGACACCACCGTGCTCGAACAATTGAAAGATCCTCTCTTGCACTTGCTCCGTAACGCAGTCGATCACGGCCTCGAAACGCCGGCCGACCGCGAAATCCACGGCAAGAATCCCTGCGGAGTGATCCGCCTCTCCGCTGCCCATAGCGGCGGCAACGTTATCGTAAAGCTGCAGGATGATGGCGCCGGATTCGACCGCGTACGTATCCTCGAAAAAGCAAAACGTCTTGGGCTCTTGTCTGGCAAAGACAAAGACAAAAACGACCTCAGTGACGCGGATCTGTGCGATCTGGTCTTCCAGCCCGGGTTCTCAACGGCTGAATCAGTCACCGATCTCTCCGGGCGCGGAGTTGGCCTCGACGTCGTCCGCCGCAATATTGATGTTTTGCGCGGCACCGCCGAGATATCGAGTGTCGCCGGCAAAGGCAGCACCATTACCATCCGCCTGCCTTTGACCCTGGCCATTATTGATGGCTTCTCGGTCCGCGTGGGCAGCGAAACTTTTATTGTCCCGCTCGAGCATGTTACCGAATGCACGGAATTGCCCGCCGAGCAGCGCAGTCTTGAGGCCAGCGGAATCCTCAGCCTCCGCGGAAACGCGGTTCCCTACATCCGTTTGCGGCACATGTTCAGCGTCGCGGGCGAGACCCCGAAGAGGGAAAACGTCGTAGTCGTCAAGATCAACGAATTTCACGCCGGCATCGCAGTTGATGAATTGCTCGGCGGCATGCAGGCGGTCGTGAAGCCGTTAGGCAGGGCATTTCGAGCGCTTTCTGGGATCGCCGGCTCAACCGTTCTGGGGGATGGCCGCGTCGGTTTGATTATCGACGTGCCCACTCTTCTGCGTGGAGTGGTGCAGTCGGCTCTGCAGGCACAAGCTTAGTTGCAAGGCAGTCATCAGAGATTTGGATCAGAGATTTAGATCAGAGATGGAGAGAGGTGAGGAACAATGAAGACTTGGCAAGATCGAAAAATAGGCACGCGACTCGGCGTCGTCTTCGGCGCCATCCTGCTGTGCGTGATTGCCGTCGGCGGATTCGGATTGACCTGGCTCGGCCGCCTGAACTCCAACATGTCGTCCTCGATGCAGAAGCGTTACAACACGGTTGAGCTCACTCATCAGACCATCGAGCACTCCATCACCAACGCCCGCATCACTCTGCAACTCTTCGAGGCCACCGACCCCGAAGTAGAGAAGAAGTTGAACCAGGAAAACGATGCGATCAGCCAGGAGATCAGCGAACAGGTTGCGCAAATCGAAAAGGGTCTCAGCTCGCCTCAGGAGCGGGAACTGTTTCAAGAGGTAACCCAGGACCGCGAAGCCTACAAGGCAGCACGGGCAAAGGCCAAGAAGCTGTTGATGGATAAGAAACGTGACCAGGCGTTGGCAACCCTGAGCGACGAAGTAATCCCGTCACTCGAGAAGTACCGCGCTTCATGGCAAAAGTTCATTAACCTTCAAACCGCCGCCATGGAGCAAACCATGAAGGAGAGTCAGCAAGCCTACGCCGCCGGCCGCAGCGTCGCATTGCTGTTGCTCGTCATCACTCTCGTGCTGGCCACGTTCGCAGCGGTTAGCGTTACGACCAGCATTACCACTCCCATCCAGCAGGCGGTCGAGCATGCGCAGCGCATCGCCGCCGGTGATTTGAGCCGGGAGATCAACGTCACCAACCATTCCGAAACCGGCCAGTTGCAGCTGGCTATGCAGGAAATGAGCGGCCGCCTGTCGGGCATCATCCGCGATGTCCGCGAAGGCTCTGCCGCAGTCGCCTCTGCCGCCCAGCAAGTCTCCGCCTCTTCGCAGAATCTTTCGCAGGGAACCAGCGAACAAGCTGCTTCAGTAGAGGAAATGAGTTCCAGCCTGGAAGAGATGAATGCGTCCATTACTCAAAATGCCGACAACAGCCGGCAAGTTGAGCAGGCCGCTGCCAAGGGAGCGCTTTCCGCGGAAGAAAGTGGCAACGCAGTCAAAGAAACGGTCGAAGCCATGAAACAGATCGCCGCCAAGATTTCGGTGATCGAAGAAATCGCCTATCAGACGAACCTTCTTGCGCTGAATGCCGCGATCGAAGCCGCGCGCGCAGGCGACCAGGGCCGCGGTTTTGCCGTGGTCGCAGTCGAGGTTCGAAAGTTGGCCGAGCGCAGCCAGTTGGCTGCCCAAGAAATCGGCGGCCTCGCCGGAAAGAGCGTCAGCGTGGCCGAACGTTCCGGCCGCTTGCTCGCAGACCTGGTCCCTTCCATCAAGAAGACCGCCGAGCTTGTGCAGGATGTCACCGCCGCTTCCACCGAACAGTCCAGCGGTGTGACCCAGATCAACCAGGCCATGGCCCAGGTCGACACCGTCACACAGCGCAACGCCTCGTCAGCAGAAGAACTTTCCAGCACCGCGGAAGAATTGGCTGCGCAATCCGAGCAGCTGCAGCAGTTGATGACTTTCTTCCGTGTTGCCGGAGAACAATTCGCGGAAGGGCAATTCGGCCGCGCCGGCGACGGCAAACAACGGCGCATGATCATGCCCCTGAAGCCCGCGTTCAGGAACGATCCTGCGCAGCCGGGACATGTCCGGCCAAACCACGGCAAGGCAACGGAAGAAGCCAACTTTTCTCCGTTCTAGGAATAAAGGATAAGGAGCGCGGGAAAAGCCGGGCACACGCGACGATGCCAGCGGCAAAAATGCAAGGAGTCAAACTATGCCAGCTTCGGATCAGGGGAAAAAACAACTCCCCACAAGCACCGTGCAGTATCTCACCTTTCTGACTGCAGGCGAGGAGTACGCCGTCGCAATCGTGAAGGTCAGGGAGATCATCGAGTATGAGGCCGTCACCACCGTGCCCAACACTCCGGCCTGGATCCGTGGTGTCACCAACCTGCGCGGCAAGGTTGTCCCCGTAGTCGACCTCGCCGTAAAGTTCGGCATGCCGGCCGCCAGCATTTCCAAGTTCTCTTGCATCATCATCACCGAGGTGATGTTCCAGGGCGAAAGCCTCATCATGGGAGTTCTCGCCGATGCGGTGAACCAGGTCATCGAGCTTTCAGCCGATGAGATCGAGGCTACCCCGCCGTTCGGCACTCGTGTCAAAACCGAATATCTTCTCGGCATGGGAGCGCTGGGCAAAAAGTTTTGTCTGATCCTCGACATCGACAAGGTGCTCTCCGCCGACGAAGTGCTCGCCGTCACCGAATCCACCGCCGCCGAAGAAACTTCAGACGCCGCGGTCATCAACGCCTCCGCCAAAGCGGCCAACCGGATCGGAACTGGAGCATAGCCGTGAGCGCCGGGTCCGGTGCGGGCGCTTCCCGTCAGATTGACCCCAGCCTTGAGCAGCTACCCCAGCTCTCGGTCAGCCCCGCGCTGTTCCAGAAATTTCAGAAACTTATTTACGCCGAAACCGGTATCTGGCTGGGCAGCTCAAAAACTGCTCTGCTCTGCGGACGCCTCTTTCGCCGCCTTCGTGCCCTCGAAATTACTTCTCTCGAAACCTATTACGAACGCGTTTCCCATCCCGATCAGCACGAAGAACGCACCCGGATGATCGACGCGATCACCACCAACGAGACGCGCTTCTTCCGTGAGCCCCGGCAGTTCGAGTTCTTGGTGCAGCAAGTATTGCCGCGCTGGCGCGCCCAGGCCGAACACGGCTCGCGCCCCAAGCGAGTGCGCATCTGGAGCGCCGGATGTTCTTCCGGCGAAGAGCCCTACTCCGTCGCCATGATGCTCGCCAAACATCTTCCCGCCGAGCAACGCTGGGACGTTCGCCTTCTCGCCACTGACATCTCCAACCGCGTGCTCGAGAAAGCGCAACGGGGCATTTACCCCATCGCAAAATCCGCGGAACTCCCCGCCGACTTGCTCCACACTTTCATGCTCCGCGGAACCGCTGACCGGCAAGCCGACATGAAAGTGAAAATCGAAATCCAGCAGATGATCGAGTTCCGCCGTTTGAACCTCAACCAGGAGTTCAATCTCCCCGAAGGCCCATTCGATGCCATCTTCTGCCGCAATGTTCTGATTTATTTTGATATGGCTTCGAAACGCAGAGTAGTAGCCAACCTCACCCATAATCTTATGGCCAACGGTTATCTCTTCGTAGGCCACGCCGAAAACCTGAACAGCATGTTCCCCGAGCTGCGCAGCATTGAGCCGACCATCCTGATCAAGACTGAAGGAAGCGAGGGCCAGTGAACACGAATCCCAACCCGCCTTCTTCGGCGCTCCCAACCACATCAGCGGAGCCACAACGCGAGCTTCGGCGAAATGGCGACGAGTTGCGCGTCCTCGTCGTGGACGACTCCGCGATGGTCCGCCAGGTAATGCACGCCATCCTGACCACCAACCGCATGGTCAAAGTGAATGTCGCCGCCGACCCGTTGATTGCCTGGGGAAAGATGCAAAAAGACCCGCCCGACGTAGTCATCACCGACCTCGAAATGCCCCGCATGGATGGCGTCACTTTCATCCGGAAAATCATGGCCGAAATGCCCACTCCGGTGGTGGTCTGCTCCGGCCTCGCTGCCCGCGGCACCGAACTCGCGCTTCGCGCCCTCGAAGAAGGCGCAGTCGAAGTCATCACCAAGCCCAAGGTTGGAGTGCGTGACTTCCTGCACGAATCGGCCGTCACCCTGCTCGATGCTGTCTGGAGCGCCTCCCACGCCCAGATCGCGCGCCGCTCAAGGCCCGCTCTGCCACCAGCTGCTCAGGTGATGTCTCCTCGCCTGACCGCCGATGCCGTCCTTCCGCGTAAGCGCAAGCCTCACTCCGCAGCCGCTCACACCGGAGTGATTGCCGTCGGCGCTTCCACCGGCGGAACCGAAGCTCTTCGTGTCTTGCTCGCAGCCCTGCCCACTGACTGCCCTCCGGTCGTGATTGTGCAGCACATGCCTGAGGTCTTCACCCATGCCTTTGCTGAACGTCTGAACCGCGAATGCGCAATCGGAGTTCAGGAAGCCCGCGATGGCGACCCGCTGCAGGCTGGCCACGCACTAATCGCTCCTGGCAACCGTCACATGCTGGTCGATCGCAGCGGCGGAGAACTTGTCGCCCGCATCATCGACGGCCCCCTGGTCTCCCGCCATCGTCCCAGCGTTGACGTTCTTTTCCGTTCCGTCGCAACCAGCGTCGGCTCCAAAGCAGTCGGCGTCATCATGACCGGCATGGGCGACGACGGCGCGCAAGGCCTCTATGAGATGAAGGAAGCCGGTGCCGACACCATCGCCCAGGACGAAGCCACCAGCATCGTGTTCGGAATGCCCAAGAGCGCAATCTCCTGCGGCGCCGTGGATATCGTGGTCCCGCTCGATCAAATAGCCAGCGCGGTTCTAAACCTGCGGAGTCGGTCAGTAGGAAGATAAGCGGTCGAGCAGGGAAGCATTGAGAACGAAGAAGCCAAGAGAAGAACTACGGGAACATTCAGCGGTCACACCTGGAAGGCGACACGCTGCTTACTGGCGCCATCCCAAGTGGTCTTCGCGTCCCTGGAAAATATGGTGAAGCAGATTTACGACCCGCTGCTTCAGCGTCGCGGGCTGCGCCTTGCCCGTTTCCGCAGTCTCGGTTTTCGTTTCCACCTTGCGTTCGGGAGCGGGAGCAGCACCAGCAGCCATGAATGTGGTCTCCTTCGAAGACTGATTCTCAGAAAACCCATTCTAAGTTGCCTCTAATAACCAGAGCAGATCACCAACGGCATAGCACTAAAGCGTCCCGGCTCGCACGGTGCCGCTAAGTTGCAGCACCACTCCGCCTTAGAACTCGAACCGCACTCCAAACTGGAAGAAGCGGGGCGTTTCCCCGGTGGCGTCGCTCGTAATCGTCCCGAAAAACGGATTGGTCTGAGTCGAACTCCCTGCGGGCCCACTTCCCACAGCCGAATTCGGCTGCCCAAAGCGCGGGTGATTGGTGAAGTTGAATATCTCCGCCCGCACTTCCAGCCGCATGCCTTCTTTAGGCACGAACGACTTGTAAAGGTTCAGATCCGCGTTGTGGATGCCGTCAACGCGTAAGCCGGAAAAATAGCGTGGCGCGTTGCCCGGAATATTGTCCCCTGGATCAGCAAAACAATTCGCATTGAAGAAGGTATTCACTCCCGGGTTCGTTTGCCACTGCAAGGCCACGTCGTGCATGCTTGTCCCGCTCTTGTGCTGGGAACAGACCACATAGGGACGCTGGCTGCCGT
>JBEKWP010000071.1:0-32255 GCA_049512915.1 Candidatus Sulfotelmatobacter sp. | reverse complement strand
GTAGGTTCGGGAAACGTTGGAGCCACTGCCGCTCATTGGATTGCCTCGAAAGAGCTGGCCGATGTTGTTCTCATCGACATCATTGAAGGCGTGCCGCAGGGCAAGGGACTGGATTTGCTCGAGGCCATGCCGATTGAGAAACGCGACTCTTACATTACGGGCACGAACGATTACAAAGACACCGCGAATTCCGACATCGTCGTGATTACCGCTGGCATTCCGCGTAAGCCGGGGATGAGCCGCGATGATCTGCTCAACACGAATTACGGCATCATGAAAGCGGTGGTGGGCGAAGTGGTTAAGTATTCGCCGGACTGCATTCTGATTATTGTGTCGAACCCGCTCGATGCCATGGCCCAGGCGGCTTACAAGTTGAGTGGCTTTCCGCGCGAACGCGTCGTGGGCATGGCGGGCGTGCTGGATTCGGCGCGCTTCCGCGCTTTCATTGCCGACGAATTGAAGGTTAGCGTGGAGAATGTGACCGCATTCGTGCTCGGCGGACACGGGGACACGATGGTCCCGCTGGCGCGTTATTCGACCGTGGCAGGCATTCCGATCACCGAGTTGATCGAGAAATCTCGGCTTGAAGCTTTGGTGCAGCGTACACGCGACGGCGGCGCGGAAATCGTGAAGTATCTGAAGACGGGATCGGCTTATTACGCGCCGTCCGCTGCCGCGACGGAGATGGTGGAAGCGATTCTCAAAGACAAGAAGAAGATTCTGCCTTGCGCTGCGTACTTGCAGGGGGAATACGGGATCAATGGCCTTTATGTCGGCGTGCCGGTGAAGCTGGGCGCTAAAGGCATCGAACAAATCATCGAGATCAAACTTACCGCCGAGGAGAAGGCTGGACTGGATAAGAGCGCAGCGGCGGTGAAGGAGTTGTGCGGGGTGATCGGGGTCTAGGTAAGGGGAACTGAGCCATGATGCCAACACAAAAGGAAATCGATCTGCCCTTACTTCAAACTCTCGAACGTGAGCTGAAGTTTCTTCGGGATAGCCCCGCGTGGCACGATCCGACGCAGTCCCTGCCGAGTGCCGCTGTCACAGCCGAAGAACGAGCCGAACGCGACGAGGTCGCGGAAAACATCGCCGCCTAGGTCGAGGGCCCACCGCGGGCGCTAAAGCGCGGCTGCCTATTCAACGGCTTAACGGCACGAGTGGAACTCGTGCCCTTCCCGATCTCATCTCAGTGAGTTCGACCTGTCTACACCTTCTCAATCGTGACCTTCTTCACTACCACATCCTTGTTCGGCCGATCATTGCGCCCGCGCGGGACTTCGGAAATCTTCTTAACGACATCCTGGCCTTCGATGACCTCGCCGAAGATTGTGTGCTTGCCGGTGAGCCAAGTCGTGGGCGCGACGGTGATGAAGAATTGCGAGCCGTTGGTGTTGGGGCCGGCGTTGGCCATCGCCAGTTTGCCCGCCTTGTCGAGTTTGTGGGGCGAGCCTTTGGTCTCGTCTTCGAACTGATAGCCGGGGCCTCCCATGCCGGTGCCTTGCGGGTCGCCGCCCTGGATCATGAAGTCGGGGATCACGCGATGGAAAATTGTTCCATCGTAAAGGCGGTCTTTGGATTTGTTGCGGGTCGAGGGATGCGTCCACTCGCGCTTGCCTTCAGCGAGATCCACGAAGTTGGCTACGGTTTTGGGTGCGTCTTTTTCGAAGAGGCGGCAGACGATGTTGCCTTCGCTGGTTTCAAACGTGGCGTAGAGTCCGGGTTGGCGGGTCATGGAGTCCTTTCAGTCGTTGGTGGTTCGTTATTTTTGCCAGGTTGCTTGTGGCATGTTATTTCGGAGTAGCGGCAGGCGTTGGGGCGGCCGGCTTTTTCACTGGCGTCGCGGGCGTGGCTGCGCGGTGAACAATCGTGATGTGAACAATCTTCACTGGACGGAATGGACGGTCGTTCATCGGGTCCGTAGCCATGTGGGCGATCTGTTTCACCAGGGCCACGCTGGCTTCGTCGCACTGGCCGAAGATGGTGTAGCCTCCGTTGAGATGCGGCTGGGCCTCTTCGGTGATGAAGAACTGCGATCCGTTGGTGCCGGCCCCCGCGTTGGCGTAGGCGAGTCGGCCGGGCTTGTCAAACAGCAGATCGGAAGAAACTTCGTTTTTGAACGCGTAGCCGGGGTCGCCCGTTCCATCGCCTTTGGGATCACCACCCTGGATCATGAAACCGGCAATCACGCGATGAAAAATGGTGCCGTCGTAGAGCGGCACGCCATGCTTGGTAACTCCGCTGACGGGATTCTTCCAGTCTTTGGTTCCGGTGGCGAGGCCGATGAAGTTGGCGACTCCGATCGGAGCCTTGTCCGGAAACAGAGTACACGTCAGCTTGCCCACTGTGGTTTCGATGATCGCAGTGGGTTGGCCCGCTGCCGCGTGGTGAACGGTCGTCGCTCCAGAAGGTGGCTTGGCCGCGGGCGCGGACTGTGGGCTCGACTGCGCCCAAGCTGCGAGCGCAGACATCGAAAGCAGCGCAGAAACTATAAAGGCATTACGCATGGGTGCTCCTTGCACGGGCACAACGTGCATCGTGGTTTACCAGCGACGTTGCATGGTAACGCTGCATTGTACGACAGAGAAGCCGGCGAGCGCTGGTGCTAATGGGACTCGGCCTGCATTTCGCGGCTCACGGTCTCAACCTGGCGGAAGACGCGCAGAATATTGCCGCCAAGAATCTTCTTTATGTCGTCGGAGCTGTATCCGCGATCGAGCAGGGCCTGCGTAATCTTCGGCAGGTCCGCTGCGGAGTCCATGCCCTGCGGGGTAGCGCCGCTGACGCCGTCGAAATCAGAGCCCAGGCCGACGTGATCGACACCGGCGACTTTCGCGATGTGATCAATGTGATCAATCAAGACCTTGAAAGGCGGACGCGGAAGTTTCGCGGTCCATTCGCGTTCGATGCGGTCTGTATCCAGGTAGGTAACGGTTTGTCCGTCCGCTTTCTTTTTCGCCACGAAGGCTGCGATGGCCGCGTCGCGATCCTTCCCTTGAGCCCTGGAGGCATCCCAATAGCTCTGATCGTCGAAGCCGGAGAAGAAGTTTACCTGCACGACGCCGCCATTCTTGGCGACCGCGCGCAGCATGTCGTCTGTCATATTTCGCGGCGCGTTGACCAGGGCGCGGGCGGAAGAATGCGAGGCGATCAATGGAGCTTTTGTAGTGGCGATCGCGTCCCAGAACGTCTTGTCGGCGACGTGTGAAATATCCACCATCATGCCGAGGCGATTCATTTCGAGCACCACCTGTTTGCCGAAATCGGTGAGGCCGTTGTGGTGCTCTACCTTCGGGTCGTTGATGTCGCCGGAAGAATCGGCCCATTCGTTAGTGTTCGACCACGAGAGTGTCATGTAGCGCACGCCGAGCCGGTAGTAATCGCGCAACAGGTGCATGTCGTTCTCAATCGAGTGGCCGCCTTCGATGCCCATGAGCGCGGCGAGCTTGTGTTCTTTGTGGGCGCGCTCGATGTCGGCCACGGAAAAAGCCATCATCATGCGGTCAGGATGGTGCGCGGCCTGCTCGTAGACCGAGTCGATGAGATCGAACGTGTGTTTGGCGAAGTGGCCCTGGTTAGTCTCCGGTTCTACCCAGATGGAAAAGAACTCCGCGCCCAGATTGCCGCGCCGGGCTTTGTCGAGGCTGATGTGCCCCGCGTCGTTGGGATCGGTCGAGCCGATGTCGAAGCCTTCGTCGAGAAAACGCTGGGGTGTGTCGGCGTGGGTGTCGACCACGATCGCGGATTCCTGAATCGCGCGAGCCTTGGCGCTGACGGTTATGTCCGGCGGGTTGGTGGATTGGGCGACCGCTGATGAAGCTGCAAGAACCAGGCACGAGAAGAGCATTTTAGAATAGGTCATATATGTGGCGCGCAGCGGATGAGCATGCGGGCAAGTCAACGATTGTATAAGCCTTAACGCGTGGAAGAAAGCACGATTCGCAAATAAACAATTAGCGCAGAGCTGCCAGGGCTTGATCGATGCAGGCTGGCAGCGGCCGGCCGGTATCGATCACAGTTTTCGGCAAGATGATGGCTTCGTATCGTGACTTCACTTCAAGGTAGAGATGGAAGTCACGATTGCCGGCAGGGTGTGCTCCCGAGGCAGACTGCTCCTCGATCCGTTGCCGCGCTACTTCCTCCGAGCACACGCACTCGAGGATGTGCCAGTTCTGGTGCAGCGCGGTTGCGGCGTTCACGACGTTGTCGATCTGGTAGCGGCGAGAGAACGTCCGCCCATCGAGGAAGACAAAACGGTGCGAATCTCGCTGCAAGAGGTAGCCCGCGGTTTCAAGCATGAGGTGCAGGCAGAAGTCATCCTGCCGGGAAGAGTATTCGATTTCGGCGGAGGAAAAGAGTGCGTGCCGGAACTCGTCCTTATTAAGCACTCGGCCGCTCAAGCGACCAGCCAGTTCGCGGGCGAGCGTCGTTTTTCCGCTGCCGGGAAGGCCAGCCATCAGGACGATCATGATCCATTAAAGCACGCTCGATGTTCTGCTTCATGAATCGCGCTGAGGAGCAGATTCATCCATTGTCTAGCGTCACTTGCAACTCCAGGGAGGGATAGATGCCGCTCATTCGAATCTCGTTACGCGAAGGCAAAACCGAAGAATATAGAAAGGCTCTGGGGGATGGAGTTCACCGAGCGTTGGTGGAGGCCATGGATGCGCCGGCGCAGGACCGGTTCCAGGTGATCACCGAGCATCCGCCTGGCGGTCTCATCTATGATCCCGCGTACCTCGGCGTGCAGCGCACGGATAACTTCGTGATGGTCCAGATTACGCTCTCGACGGGACGCAAGCTGGCGCAGAAACGCAAGCTGTTCCAGCGCATGGCGGAAATTCTGGCCGAGAATCCCGGATTACGGAAGCAGGACCTGATGATCAATCTGGTGGAAGTCGCATGGGAGAACTGGTCGTTTGGCAACGGCGAAGCGCAATATGCGTTGTAAGGAACCTTGTAGAAAAAGGTTGTGAGGAACCGGGCGAGCGACTATTCGGCGCGGCTGTCGGCGGTCATCATGGCGGGTTCGGGGCGATCGACTGGAATGATGTCCTGAGTTTCGCGCCAGTCCGCGTACCGGCCTGAGACCATGATGTGGAACACCCACTGATGCCGCTCTTCTTCGGGCTCGACCAGGCCAAGAGCCTTCATATAGAAAAGGTAGTGCTCCATCCAGTGAATCTGTTCCTGAGTCATGCCGCGGCGTTGCAGGTCCACGGTGAGGCCGGCGAGATGGGATGACGCAGTATCGCCCTCAGATGGAGCCGCATTGCGGTTATGCCGGCGGAGTTTTTTCTGAACCTTCACCGTGCGCACGGCTGAATTTACCTGGATCTGTTCGTGAAAACGATTGTAATAAGCCTGGGCGATATCCTGCACAAAGTCGCGGGTCCAGGGACGGCAGTAGCGGCGCGAAGGATCAAGGCGCGGATCAAAGCGCAGCGTCTCACCCGCGATGATGGGCTGCAGCGCTCCACTGGCCTTCAGCGCTTCGAGTTCGTCGTCGTCCTGAATGCGGGGCAATTCCAGGCGGTCAACTTCGGCGTTCTGCGCTAAAAGGGATTCGTGAGACGGACGGAACATGGGATGCCACAACGTCCAATGCAGCCGGGGAAACCGGCGGTGATGGACGGATTTATGCACGGCCGTTGCAGTCACCGCAAAAAGCGGGCTGCACAGGCAAGCCAGCATGGCCAGAAGAATTATTTGACGCTGTGGTCTTATTCTCAATGAGTTCCGTAGTCTTCCGTACGGGTTAACCTTCAACCGTGCGGACATTGTAAGTCATCGTGTCAAGCGCCCCAACCTTTGATTGCCCGCGCTGGTTACCAGAGTTTCCGGCAGGCGTTGCCCCTGCGTGGTTACCGCTGGTTACCCGCCGCTTTCGCGAGCGCGCTTCCATGTAGATGGGAGCACGCGAAACACCATCCCGGCGCGGGGTTGCGGCCTACGCATGTGCTCTTGCGGCAAGCAGTTAGCCTTGATGGAAACTACCAGAAGTGTATTTCAGGGCAAAAGTGACAAAAATCAGCGCCGGAAAAGGTCACCGATGGCTTGCTTCATGACCGAGCCGCCTACCTCAGAAATGGCGCGGGTCAGCGGGATATCTTTGGGGCAAACTTCCACGCAGTTCTGGGCGTAGCCGCATTCCTGAATGCCGCCGTCGCCCATCAACGCCGAGAGGCGCTCGCGCTGCAGCTCTTTGCCCGTGGGATGGGTGTTGAACAATCTCACCTGCGCGATGGTGGCTGCTCCCACGAAGCCCGTCTCTTCGTTGAACTGCGGGCAAGCCTCCATGCAGCAGCAGCAGGAGATGCAGCGGGAAAGTGGATAAGCCGCTTCCTGCTCTTCGGGCGACAGGCGTGGGCCGGGACCGAGGTCATAAGTGCCGTCGATCGGAACCCAGGCCTTCACGATCTTGAGATTTTCAAAGAGAACGCTGCGATCGACAGCGAGATCGCGCACAACGGGGAACTTCGAGAACGGTTCGAGCTTAACCGGCTGCTCGAGATTGTCGATCAAGGCCGAGCAGGCCATGCGGGCGCGACCGTTGATGAGCATGGCGCAGGAGCCGCAGACTTCCTCGAGGCAATTCGAATCGTAAGTGATGGGCGTGGTCGCCTTGCCCTCGCGCGTGACAGGGTTGGCGGCAATCTCCATGAGTGAGGAGATCACGTTCATGCCCGGATGGTGCGCGAGCTCGAACTCCTCCCAGTACGACTTGGAGGTGGGAGTGTTCTGGCGCTTGATTTTGAGGATGACGGATTTATTAGCCATTAATTCTTAACTCTTAACGTGCCTGTCATTCTGAGCGAAGCGAAGAACCTATGTACTCTGTCGGCGCCGGCACATTGCATAGGTCCTTCGCTTCGCTCAGGATGACAGGGCATCTCAGTTTACTTCACTGCGTCATACTTCCTCGGCCGGGGCGGAATCAGCGACACATCCACCGGTTCGAACTCAAATTTCGGCTCATCCGCGTCGGGCGCGAAATACGCTTTCGTCGTCTTCAGAAAATTCTTGTCGTCGCGGTCGGGGAAATCCGGCTTGTAGTGCGCGCCGCGCGATTCGTCACGCAGGCGCGCACCCTGGGCGATCACTCGCGACAACTGCAGCATGTTGTAAAGCTGGCGGGCGAAGACCACGGTGGTGTTCGCCCATTGCGTCCGGTCGCTCAGGTTCACCTTGCGGAAGCGTTCCAGCATTTCGACCAGTTTCGCATCTGTCTGCTGCAAGTTCTTGTTGTAACGAATCACCGTGCAATCTTTGGTCATCAGTTCGCCGAGTTCACGCCACAGCCGGAAGGGATTCTCCGTGCCCGATGTATTCATGAGCAGGGCATTGCTCTCTTCCTGCTTCTTCTTCTCTGCCTCGAAAACTCCGCTGCCGTCCGGAAGCCCCTGCAATCCGCGGGCATACTTCACCGCATTTGGTCCGGCAATGCTTCCGCCATAAATGCACGAGACCAGCGAGTTCGCGCCCAGCCGGTTCGCGCCGTGATACTGATATTCGCACTCGCCGGCGGCGTAAATGCCGGGAATGTTTGTGGCCTGCTTGAAATCGATCCACAGGCCGCCCATGGTGTAATGCATGCCGGGGAAAATCTTCATCGGAGTGTCGCGGGGATCGTCGCCCACAAACTTCTCGTAGATTTCGAGAATGCCTTCCAGCTTGCGGTCGAGAATCTTGCGATCGATGTGAGTCAGATCAAGATAAACCATCGGCTTGCCGTCAATGCCGAGGTTGTATTCGTAGACGACCTTGAAGATCGCCCGCGTGGCCACGTCGCGCGGAACCAGGTTGCCGTACTTGGGATACCACTCTTCGAGAAAGTACCAGCGGTCACACGGCGGAATCGTTTTCGGGTCGCGCTTGTCGCCCTGAGTCTTCGGAACCCAGACGCGTCCGCCCTCGCCACGCGCCGATTCCGACATCAGACGCAGCTTGTCTTCGCCGGGAATGCAGGTGGGATGCACCTGAATGAATTCGCCGTTGCCGTAGAAGCAGCCCTGCTGATAAAGCGCGGACTGCGCCGAACCTGTACATACGACCGAGTTAGTGGACTTGCCGAAGATCGCTCCGATCCCGCCAGTCGCGATAATAATGGCGTCGGCTGGGAAGGTACGCACTTCCATGCTGCGCAGATCCATGGCACAGATGCCGCGACAGACGCGGTTTCCATCGAGCACGGCGGAGAGGAACTCCCAATGCTCGAATTTTTTTACTTTGCCTTCGGATTCGTAGCGACGCACCTGTTCGTCAAGTGCGTAGAGAAGTTGTTGGCCCGTAGTCGCGCCGGCGAATGCCGTGCGATTATACAAAGTTCCGCCGAAGCGGCGAAAGTCGAGCAGACCCTCGGGCGTGCGGTTGAAGGGAACACCCATGCGGTCGAGCAAGTCGATGATGCCGGGCGCAGCCTCGCACATATCTTTGACCGGAGGCTGGTTCGCAAGAAAATCGCCGCCGTAAACCGTGTCGTCAAAATGGATCCAGGTCGAATCGCCTTCGCCCTTCAGGTTCTTGGCGGCGTTGATGCCACCCTGCGCGCATACGGAGTGCGAACGCTTCACCGGAACAATGGAGAAAAGATCGACGTTCGCGCCCATCTCCGCGATCTTGATGACGGCGGAGAGTCCTGCAAGGCCGCCGCCGATCACGATAATTTTGGGAACTGCCATCTGTTGGTCTACCGGCCTTCCGTATTTTTTACAGGCTGATTCTTCGCAGCGTGAGTGTTCCTAGCCTGGGTCGATTGCCATGCCGCAGTCCCGGGCTCATAGGGTTGTTGCGGGCGCGAGCGGAACGAAGCCAGGCTGGCGAGTCCCGCGCCGGATAAGACAAAGAAAAACACCACACACACGGCGAGAAACCGCTTCTGCGCCTTGTCTCCGGAAACGATGCCCCACTTCGCCGAGAACAGCCAGATGCCATAGGCGAAGTGCCACGAAGCCGCGATCAGCCCCACAACATAAAACAGGAACAACGGAGTCTGCAGAACCTCTTCCTGCACCTTGCCGAACGAAGCGTTGGGGAAGGCGTGCAGATCGACTCCGGTAAAGCGCATCGTCCACGTGTGCCACAGGATGTAGGCGAAGGCGATCCCGCCGGTCCAGCGCTGCGCCGTGTACATCCAGTTGCCGGTCCAGGGATATTCCATGGTATTTCCGTCTCCGCGGAACCAGATGTAGAAACCGTAGAGCGCGTGGAACGCGATGGGCAGCCAGATGCCAAACAGCTCAAGAAAGAAAACCAGGGGAAGATTCGCCAGAAAGCTGACCTGGCGGGCATAGGCATCAGGTCCGGTGATCGCCGTGGAGTTCGAAACCAGAATATGCTCGAACAGGAACGCGCCCACGGGAACGATCCCCGAAAGCGAATGCAGGCGGCGCAACACAAATGGAATACCCTTGCCTGCGCGCAGAGGCGCCACGCCGTGCACCGTTTTGTTCGCGACTTTGTTCGCGACAACGGGAGCAGTGGAACTGGCTGCTGACGCCACGAATCGCTCCTTAAAAGTTCGTATGATTCTGCTGGATGACTGGACCTTGACGGTCCGGCACTGACAAAAGAACTTTTTATTATCCAGCCGCGGGAGAAATGAAGTCAAGAAGGAGTAGCCACCTCGTCAGCCGTCAGCGAGAACTCCCACACCATTCGAGGAACTCCCGAAACGCGGCGCCGCGGTGGCTGTACCTGGACTTCTCTTCGGCAGTCAGCTCGGCGAATGTTTTTTTAATGTCCGGAAAATAAAACAACGGATCATAGCCAAAGCCATTCTTTCCCCGCGGTGCGTCGAGGATAATTCCTTCGGCCGTGCCGCGAAATGTCGCCAGCGTCTTGCCGTCGCGAGCAGCCGCAAGCACGCAGACAAACCGTCCAGCGCGATTCGCCTGAGGAACGCCCTTTAGCTCGCGAAGAACCCGCGCGTTATTGGCCCCGTCATCAGTGTTCGTGTCGGCCTTGTCAGGCTGGTCGGCGGCGTAGCGGGCAGAATGCACGCCAGGCGCGCCCTGCAAAGCGTCAATCTCCAAACCTGAGTCATCGGCTACCACCATTTCTCCAGGCACATACCGGCTGTAGGCTTCGGCTTTCTTGCGCGCGTTAGCCTCGAATGTGAGTCCATCTTCAACCACCGCAGGTAGGGAAGAGAAGTCAGGAATGCCAGCGATTTCGACCCCGTGGCACACCGCAGCACCGGCAAAGTCGCGGAGTTTGCCGGGATTCGAAGTTGCGATCAGAATCGTACGCATCACGAGTCTGGTAGCGCCGCCGAATCGGCGGCTGTCCCTTCCGCGGGCTCAGGGCAGGAGGTGGGCGCGCCTTGGCCAAACGTCCGGCGAGACGCCGGCGCTACAGTTTTCAGCGACACCAGCGTCAGAACCAGCGCGACCACTGAGATCCACCCTCCCGCCGTGCGGTCCCAGGTACGAATGAAGCTGATCTGCACTTGATTTGCGCCCGCCTCCACGGGAACCAGCATCTGCCCCGTGCCCTCACGCGCGCCGGGCTGCACCTGCCGCCCGTTCACATTAACCCGCCATGCCGGATAGTTGAACAGCCGCAACGAAAGATTGTCGGGCGCTGACATATCCGCCGTGAAGAGTTTGAATTGCGGAGTCCACCGAGAGACATGGATCGCAGCATGGGCCGGTCCGTCCACCGTCACGCGGCGAGCGTCTTTCGAGACCGACGAAGGATCGGCGCCAACCGGCGCGTACTCGTCGACGCCCTCGTAGCCCTCGCCGGTTGCCATATTGTCCTGCATTTCGCGCAGGTCGCCGGCATTGTCCCACCAGGGCGGCTGAAAGTGGTGCCATGCGAAGGCGAGTACGCCCAGCATGGCCATGTAAATCGCGACGCGCACAGTCCACCGCCGAATCCCGATCACGATCAGTAAGGTGAAGGGAATGCCCAGACACAGCATCCAGCGCCAGGGGAATTGCATGTACTCCAGCTTAGGAAGAATTCTCCATAGCGCGTTGGTGATCGAGAGCATAAGCATCGAGGATGCCGCGGCCCACACCACAAGCGAATACCAAAGCGTACGATTGCGGCGGCGCCAGCTGCGTGCGGCCCAGGCCGCCACAACTGTCAGCAGGATTTCGCCCACCGCAATCCAGGAAATCAGACGATTGAAGGCATCGTGGTCCGCATCGGTGGTGTGGATAAACAGAAAACTGTCTTGCGGCCGCGATCCGGCAGAAACCGCCTGCGCAATGGTCACCCACTTTTCTTCATAGACCGCGGGCAACAGATAAACCGCAGCCATCGCAGCGCCAAGAATCACCGCGACGGTTCCCACCAGAAGAACGCGTGGCGAGCGCCGCTGCCAGGCAATCAGCAGCATCAACAAGGCCAGAGAATAATGGATCATCACCGCTGCGGGCGCATTGGTCAGCCAGGCGGAAGCAAGCAGCAGCGAAAGATAAACGGTGATACGGCGGCCTTTTTCATCTGCCCGCAACAACAGCAAGAGCAACAGGGGCAGCAAAGAACTCGCCAGAAGTTCGGCGAACGCACTCCGCCAATACACAATCACCAGATGATAAGGATTGACAGCGTAGAGCACAGCCGCGAAGGTTGCGTCGCGCCGGTCAAGCCACTGCCGCGCCAGCAGAAACATGGACAAGCCCGCGGCCAACAAGGCAAGCCAGATATAAATGCTGGCGGCCAGCGTCCAGGGGAAGATTGCGCTCAAGAGCGCTCCCAGCGTCCACGACGCCGGAGGATAGAAGATGAAACGCGGCTCACCGTAGGCGAAGTTCGCCAAGGCCGCCCAGCGCGGATAGACAATGCCCAGCTTCCATTGCGAGAGAACTTCCAGCCACGAGTACAAATGGAATTCGACGTCGTGTCCGGAGGGTGTGCCGAGGAAAAAGAAGGGAATTTCAACCGCAAAGGCCGCCGTGGCGATCGACACAAGCGGCGCCCATGCCAGGCTGCCACCGCGAGCATCGCGCGAGACGATGCTCGCGACCTTGCTCGTGACATTGTTAAAACCCAGCTCGTTTCCGGATTTTATGTTGGCCGCCAGCTTCGCCCCACCAACCTCTCCGCCGAGTCGCTGCCTCGTGCCGGGTACATGTTCGCACAAGGGCGAAAACGGTGCACGGAGCTTATCCCCGGGATCTCCATACTCCAGACGAAGCTGGATGAGCCAACCGCCTACCGCATTTAACCTAGATTTAATATTTCTGAAACCGTCACGCAACAGCGATCAGCTAACGTACTTGCACTGGGGTGAAACAGACCACGGAAGGTGAAGGGCCCGCGTCAGAGACGGGGCGCGGGTTCTTCGTCCTCCGGAAACAGTTCGCCCGAGCCTCTCGCGCGTTCCGCTACCCTCGCTGCCCAGTATTCTTCCTGTCCCTGCGTTGCTTCCTTAAGTCCCCAAGCCACCTACCGCGAGAGGTGCGCGTTGAAGTAACGGTTTAAGATCACAGAGAGGAATGACAGCCCGGCGAGAAAAGTTCGGCCGGGAGGAACGGCGAGCTACGTCGCGACGCTCTCACCGGAACGTTGTCGGCGAAGTTCGTCGAGGAAGTCATCCTGTTGCAGAGAAGAACCCTGGCGCAGCAGTTCAAGCAATGAATCTTCGAGCGGCTCCGTGGTCGAATCTCCTGCGGCCCCGGCAGCGTGCTCGAACTGGCTTAGATCGGCGGTTAAGGCGCGCGGAGAAATAATCAGCTCCGGCGTGGATTCCGGACAGCTGCGAAGAAAGTTAATCAGATTTTCCACCTGGGCTCGCTGCTCCGGCGTGCGGGAAGGGAATTCCAATCCCATGCCATGTGCCGGATGCGTGACCAGCACCATGCCTTCGGTATGCACAGCCACGTCTCCGGACTTGAGGCAAAGGTCGACCAGAGCCCGTTCCGGAAACGGCGATTCGCTTTCCAGGTAGCAACCACCCAGACTCAGATCGGTGAGCTTGCAGTGCGGAACGGCTTCCGAGGGATCTGCGCCGTTCGTCACCGCGGCGGCATGCAGCCAGACTTTAAGCTGAGCCTTCATCGACTCGTCTAAATCAAGAAAATGGACTCCGGTTTGGCCGTTCGGGTTCGCCCACGCCACCTGCCCGTGAGCGTCGACTTCAAGGCTTCCATCTGGCAATTGAAAGCGGAAATTCAGCAGCGATCCCGGAGCCTGGGGTTCTGCCGTGAGAACGTCCATGCCAGTTTCGCTCAGATCAAGCAGAATACCTTCGGCTTTCCGGGCATCGGGCAGCGTAATTTCCACTGGAGCCTGCACGGGAACGCGGTAGGCGCGCCGGCGTTCGCGATTTAACAGCGCGGCAACGGCACGCAGGCCGGCTTTGGCCTTGTCATCGGAGAGTGGCTTGTACAGCACAAAATGCGCGCCGTTGCTGAGAATAGCGCGCGCTTTCGCATGTTCCGCAACCAGGGCCACGCTGACGGGCGAATCGCCCGAATTCAGCCTGCGGGCCTCATCCAGCACTTGACCAGCAGCGTCGGGGTCGTCAAAATCGACCACCAGCGCATCGAACCTCTGCTGCTGCAGACGGTCGATCGCAGTCGTGAGATCGCTGAAACGCTCCACCACGATCCCCATGCCCGGCAGAACCCGGCCCAGGATCTCTGATGCAGAATCGTCAGTCGAAACCAGCAATGCCAGAAGGGTCATAACTAGATACCCGCCCTAGACGGCGAGATTATGGCCAGCGAGGTGCCGCAGGCCGGGCTGCCTTTGATGCCGCGCTCGAACCTGACGCGCCCGCCTTTGCCGCCATGCTGTCGGAAGTCTCATCGACTTCCATCAATACCGCGTTATCCTCTTCGTCGTTTTCCGCGAGCAGGGGAGCCACTTCGCGCAGCTTCTCCGCCGCCTGCTGGAGCATCTCAATCTGCTTCCCCAGTGCCGCGTACTTGGTCTGCTTCTGCCGCAATACCTCATGAATATCTTTCATACGACCCCCTGTGGTGAATGTAAGGAGGTGGACCGGTAGGGGTCAACGGTAATCCCGGCTTGAGGGTTACTGCGGTAATCGCGGATTGGATGGCAAGGAACGGCCGGAATACTCCCATGGGCCTTTTAGCCGTCTTGTGCCATGCCGTGGCACGCAAGCGCAATTCACAAACGAGCCGCGCCATCGCTAAGGTAGGCGCTGAACAGTTCTTGGGGAGGGCTGTTCGGGCGTCCTGAGACTCGTAAGAGTCCCGGGGCGCTTTTTTACTTTGGGGCAAGGTTCGCACGTGCCACTGAGCCCGCGGCGAAATTCAGTCTCTCAACCGTGACGCAATAAAAAAGGCGGGGAGCCTCGTACGAAGCTCCCCGCCCCAAACTAGTCTTCACGCCCTTAGTCGGTGGCCGTCATCACCACAACTTGCGGGCTGGCTCCGCCGTTGTCGAATATGTTGAGGTCGGTGGTGAAGGCAGTGGTTCCTCCTGCAAAGGTGAATTGCACGGTATAGGTGCAACTCGCGTTTTGAGCCAGCGTCACCGTTCCGTTCAGGCAGGTGCTCTGAGGCCCGGTAGCGCTGTAGGGCAGCACGGTGAAGTTGGTGCTCCCCGTGCCGGTTATGGTCGGAGCTGAGGTGAAGCTCAGCACTGTTGTACCGACGTTCTTGACGGTCACCGACAGCGATTTGCTTCCCGAAGCGACAGTTCCAAAAGCCAGCGTGGTCGGGGTCAAGGTCACCTCGGTGCCCGTTCCCGTAAGCGCGAGAAGCTGCGGGTTCGTGGGATCGTTGTCATGGATGATCAGCGTGCTCTTCAGTCCGCCTAACGTCGCCGATGTCGGGGCGAAAGCTATTCCGATTGCGCAGCTCGTCGTGATCGCGCCCGTGCAAGTGTTGCTTGCGATGGTGAAGGCCGCGCTCCCATCGAGCGTGGCCGACGGGGAGGAATAAGTCGTCTTTCCTGTCACCGTCACCGTCTTGGTGGTGGCAGCCGCCGTGACGAGTTGGGTTCCGAAGCCCAGCGAGACCGGGCTGATGCTGAGGCCCGATCCTTCGCCTTGCAACGGCACCACCAGCGACGCCGTCAGGAAGCCGTTGTATTTGATCGTGAGCGTGCCGTTGATTACTCCGTCTGTCGTTGGCGAGAAGCGCACGTTAACCAGGCACGTCGAGCCGCTGGTCAGTGCGGTGGGGCAATCGTCCACCTCGAGGAATCCCGCACTCGACGTAATGCTGGTGATGTCAGCGGTGCCGTTGGCGCTGAGTGTGAAAGCCACGGCGTCGCTGGTTGTGTTGATGGTCTGCGTGTCGAAGCTTATGCTCGGCACGGAGGCATTGAGTGTGATCGGCGCGGTGATCTCGCGGACGAGGTCGTTGCTGTAGTCGGCTACGTAGATGTTGCCCGAGGGATCAACGGTTACGCCGCGCGGAGAATAGAGTTCGGCCTTCGTTGCCAGAATGTCATTGCCGTCGTAGCCTTCGCCGCCGAACCCACTGATTCCATCTCCTGCGATCGTGTGAATGTTCCCCTCTCCATCCACCAGGCGCACCCGTTCGTCGTTCTGATCGCCAATGAGAATATCGCCGGCCCCATCGACTCCAACTCCAGCCGGATAACTCAGCCCGGTATCGGTGGCAGGGACGCTATCGACTTGGTATCCGTTGTTACCATTTCCGGCGAACGTGGAAATGATTCCTGACGTATTCACTTTCCGAACGCGCATATTGTAGTAGTCGGCGATATAAACATTTCCAAAGGCGTCCACGGCAACGTCGTAGGGGTAATACAGCTGAGCGCTTGTGGCCGGACCGCCGTCGCCGGAGAACCCGGCTGGTAGGGCGTTGTCCCCAGCGAACGTATAGATGTCGCCGGCCGTCTCGCCCGCCTTGGGGGTGCAGGTGCCGCCCGTGCTGGTCACCGTCAGGCAGGAGACAACCCGGATCACCTGGTTATAGTAGTCCGAGATGTAGAGATTTCCCGATTTGTCAAGAGCGACGCCGTCTGGATAATCGAGTTCGGCGGCTTTGGCGGGTCCCTTGTCTCCGGCATAGCCGCAGCCCAGCGTGGGGCTCTTACCCGCGACGGTCGAGATGGTTCCACCCGTGACTTTGCGGATCAAGCAGTTATTCTGATCGGCGATGAAAACGTTGTCTTTGCTATCCACCACCACTCGAAAGGGATAGTTCAAATAAGCGCTGGTAGCCGAGCCCCCGTCGCCGCCGTAACTACAGGTTCCAAGGGTGCCGGCAAACACGGTGATTTCTTTCGTCGTGGCGTTCACTTCCCGGACGACGCAATTGTTGGTGTCGGCAATGTAAATATTCCCAGCGGAATCCGACGCCACTCCATTCGGGTCAACCAATTGCGCGCCAGTTGCTGGAATGTCGTTGTCAGCAGAGCCAGTGAAGTTGCTGACCCCGATTCCCGCGATGGTGTAGATGAACTGCTTCGTGTCACCGGTTGGGGCCGTGCACGTGAGTGTGTTTACGTCGCAGGGCACCTCGCGGATGCGCCAGTTGTTTTGGTCGGCGATAAATAAATCCCCTGCGCCGTCCACTGTCACTCCCACCGGGGTGCTTACGTCGGCCCCCGTGGCCGCCTGGCTATCGTCGTTATAGCCTCCCGTTCCCGTTCCCACGACCGTAAAGATTTCTCCGATGGTCTGATTCGTCGAAGCCGCGCATGTGCCCCCGCTGCTGGTCTTGGTCGCGCAGGAAACTTCGCGGATGCGTTGGTTGTAAGAATCGGCAATGAACAGATTGCCCTCATTGTCTACCGATACAGTTGTGGGATAGTACAACTCGGCCGTGGTGGCCGTGATGCCGTCTCCGTTGTAACCTGCCGTTCCCGTGCCGGCCACCGTGTAGATGTTCCCGGTGGTTTCGCCCGCCGGCGCCGTACACGAACTGATCCCCGTTCCACAGGCCACCCGGCGCACCCGCTGGTTGTAATAGTCCGCGATATACAGGTTTCCGGCATTGTCCGTAGTTACGCCATATGGGCCGTAAAGCTCGGCTGAAGTTGCTGCAATGCCGTCGCTGTTGTAACCAGACGTTCCGTCCCCGGCTACGGTATAGATGTCGCCCGTTGTCTTCCCCGAGTTGGGGGTGCACGTGGCTCCAGTACTGGTCACCGTGGCGCAGGCCACCATTCGAATCTGGTAGTTGTCATAGTCGGCGATGAAAAGGTTTCCGTTCTTGTCAACCGCCACGCCTGTTGGATAATACAGTTTGGCGAGCGTCGCCTTACCGCCATTGCCGATCGCAGACCCCGTTCCGGAGCCACAGGTAGAGGTGGGGGGAGTTGCCGTGGTATTGGTTGTTCCGGCGACGGTGGTGATAATTCCGGTGCTCACCGTCACTTTACGGACGATGCAGTTATAATAGTCTGCAAAGAATATGTTGCCCGCATGGTCGACCGCGACGCCCAGCGGGTTGTACAGTTCGGCGTTAACCGCCAAACCCCCATCGCCGCCGTACCCGGAAGAGTAACTTCCCGCCACCACGCTCAAGACGCCCGTCGACTTGGTTATCTTCCAGACCCGATGGAAGTTTCCATATCCCGAAGTGAAATAAACATTCCCTGAACTGTCGAGGGCGATATTGGTCGGCTGGTACGCTGGCGCACTGGTCGCCGAGACATTATTCGGTCCGCCGCCGGCAAAAACGTTGATGAAGCCTTCCTGCGCGTTGGCTGCTCCCGCCAGGAGCAGCATAATTCCCGTGCACACCATCAGCTTGAAGTAACGCATCTTGATATCCCCTTCTTTGATCTTTTATCTTTTCATCGGCGCTTAAGCACCGGCTGAGAATCGCTTTTGCGCGAGCCGCGCGTCTCGGCGGCCTCGCTCCGCAAAATTCGCTTTCGCGTCCTTACTAGAAAGCAGGTGCCGTATCGATTCTCAAATTCTGCTGCTCTCCCGCTGCATTCAGGTAGGCGATCACAAATCTTGGTCCAGCGCCCGCCTTCCACTGCGCGTATTCGTCAGCCGGGATGGTGAAGATGCGCACCAGTGGAGGCGGTACGGTCTTGACGTGCGCGTTATAGGGCAGGTCCACATCCGTGAACGGAACTTCGTCCTTCTCCCAGTCAAACACCGGGCCCAGGGGAGGAGTCACCAGGGAGCTCACCAGCGAAATCGTGGCGCCTGTTACGTTGGCCCCGCTGTGGTTGAATACTTGTAACGACACCCGCACTTCCACGTCATCGCCGTGTTCCCTGACGCTCAGAATTTGGTAAAGTGCGCTGAATTTGTGCGCGCTGCTGGCCTGCGCTGCCATCGTCAGGCAAAGCACAAGGGCTGGCAAACAAAAATACTGAAACGAGCGTAAAACCCTGTGTTGCATAGTTCCTCCTGAATTTTCTATCCGGCAGTCCTCCAACGGCATGGAGAACCTTCCTGCGTATTTATTTATCGCTGGTCTTTTATTACTGATCCTGTGGAATCGATCCTTGAGCGCAAAACAATGCCGCGGCAGTTCAAAGCACTTTTTGGGGGGAGGAAAAACCCGATGGGAAAGCGCAAAAGTCGCGACGCCCACGCGAGCGGCGGCAATTGTCTGCCACCGGCTCAACCTTGTCAAGATGAACGTTTTTGCACAGTGGGCTCGGAACGCGTGCCGATCACGTCCCTCAGGCGCCGGGACAGGTTCGTCGCCAGAGACCGGTAGAAACGCGACGCGAGGTGAGGAAACAGCTCAAACAGGCTTTGCAACGTGGGCTGGTCGAGATGATAGGCTTCCACCTCGCCGTCGGCGACTACACTCGCGCTGGCCGCCGCATCTTCCAGAAATGACATCTCTCCGCAAATTTCCCCCGGCCCAATCACCGGAGTCGGAGTCTGCGGAGGAATCTGCACTCGCGCGGTTCCTTTCAGCAGAAGAAAGACTCCTATCCCCGTCCTGCCTTTTTGCACCAGGATTTCGCCCTTCTTGAATCGGACTCGGCTCGCCTTATCGGCGATTAGAGCCCAATCGTTGGGCGTGAGATAGATCAAACCTTGCTTTGACGAGGACAGGATAGATAAATCCTGCTCATTCACTTTCGACATGGCGCGCGACCCGAGTTCCGGAGAGTTTCTCCGGTCAGTAACAGAAACAGAGTGAAAGACAAAGCATGAAGAAACAACAGGGCAGACCAAGACTAACAGAAAACGCCAAGGACGCAACCCAACCCGCGCCCGCGCCTGTTATCTATGAGGACACCGCCCCCATCTCGCGAGTGGCTTGCATTGCAATCGGATGAATCGGACGAAAGGTAAGGAAATGGTGCGCCCTGAGAGATTCGAACTCCCGACCTTCTGGTTCGTAGCCAGACGCTCTATCCAGCTGAGCTAAGGGCGCAGACTTTGCTTGGGTAGGAAAACTTGCTTAAGAATTATTTAAGAATTATAGCGGAACTCCGCGTACGCGGCGACCTTCGCCGCAAACGTCCCTGTAAGGTCTTCTGCTTATACCCGCGAAACACCCCGGCAATCGGCCAGTTCGACGCTTTTCACAGGCAGACTTCCTGTTCAGTGAGGTCGCTCCTGCGCTCGAAGTAAATCTTTCCCGGCCCAGAGCAATTCCTACAAAGCGGGGCACGGAAGGCGCCTGTATTTTGAGCGGCTTAGAGACGGCATTCTATGTGCTTATAAAAAACCAGACGAAGTGGCGCGCAACGGGGCGTTCCAAGGACGACTTCGGCCAGAGGTTTTCTTGGGCGCCCCTTGCATTCACCCGATCGCGCCAGCGGAAGCCCTCCCCCACCCTCGCTTTCGCTGGCAGCTTCAGGCCAGCGTCAGAGGTTCCCGCACATCCACTCCGGCTTGGCGCAAGAGTCGCGCCACGGCATCTGTCTTCAGGCGAGAGGCGTCAAACTCTACCCGTACGGTTCGCGCCGCTTCACTGAAATCCACCCTCCGTATTCCATACACCTCGCGCATGCCGTCGATCGCCCGCAATTCGTTCTCGCCGGGCGCCGCGCCGTAGCGAAAAACCACGTCCAGATAAGTCATGGGATAATCCTTTGCTGCCAACGAATCATGAAAGCAGATGCCCGGTCAACCTTCCAGGCTGAATCCAATATAAAGGATTATCCATCGAAGAAGACGTACGGAGATTGGTTTGTATCAGGGGATGGCTTTAGCCATCCCGCTATCGTTTCAAAGGGACGTGGGCTTTAGGCCCTGAGGAGGTTTGCCCATTCCAGTTGGCCCGACCTGATGTCCACGAACTCACCCAACCCGGCGCCCCGCATGGAACGCGATCCCGTCTGCGGGATGGATGTGAATTCCGCAACGGCCAAACATGTTCACGAGCACAGCGGGAAGAACTACTACTTCTGCTGCGCGGGATGCGCGGACAAATTTAAAGCAGACCCCGCGAAATATCTGACCCTCCCACCTGCGCGCTCCCCGGGTTTGGTCACGCTGGGTGCCGCGAAGCCCGGCCCGCTCGCGGACCATCGACTCCACCCACCCGAGCCGCAGCCCTCACAGCAAACCTCAACCACCAGCCGAGCCTACGTCTGTCCCATGTGCCCCGAGGTCCGCGAAAACAAGCCTGGCGCATGCCCCTCGTGCGGAATGGCACTTGAACCGGATGTTCCCGTCGCCTCCGCGCGCACCGAGTACACCTGCCCCATGCATCCGGAAATCGTCCGGCCCGCGCCCGGCGCATGTCCGATCTGCGGCATGGCCCTCGAGCCCCGCACCCTCAGCGCATCTGCCCAAGAAAATCCCGAACTACGCGACATGACCCGCAGATTCTGGGTGAGCGTGGCGCTGACTGCTCCGCTGATGGTGATCGCCATGGTCACCATGCTCGGTTATAAATTGGCGATACACCTCGGGATCAACAGCGTTGAAATCAACTTACCCAGGCTTGAGTTCGCCTTGGCCACGCCCGTCGTGCTCTGGGGGGGCTGGCCGTTCTTCCAGCGCTTCTGGACTTCACTCGTCAACCGTAGTCCCAATATGTTCACCCTGATCGGCATGGGCACCGGGGTGGCTTACGGATACAGCGTCGTCGCCACGCTTGCGCCGCAGATATTTCCCGAATCTCTACGCGCCGGGTCGGGCAATATGTCCGGCTATCCCGACGTGTATTTCGAAGCCGCCGCCGCTATCACAACTCTGGTCCTGCTCGGCCAGGTAGCCGAGTTGCGCGCCCGCGGCCGCACCAGCGCCGCCATTCGCGCGCTCCTCGATCTCACTCCTCAAACCGCGCGCCTGCTCGACCCTGACGGCAGCGAGAAGGATGTCCCGCTGGCCCAGGTCAAGCCCGGCGACCGACTCCGTGTCCGTCCGGGAGAAAAAATCCCCGTGGATGGCGTCCTCCTCGAAGGCCGCAGCACCGTCGATGAATCCATGATCACCGGAGAGTCTGCTCCGGTTGAAAAGTCACCGGAGAGCAAAGTCATCGGCGCCACCATCAACGGCACCGGCTCATTCGTGATGCGCGCCGAGCGCGTCGGCCGTGACACGTTGCTGGCACGCATCGTGCAACTCGTCGGCCAGGCGCAGCGCAGCCGCGCGCCGATCCAGCGGCTCGCCGATCGCGTAGCGAAATGGTTCGTCCCCATCGTGGTCGCAATCGCCGTAATCACCTTTCTCGCGTGGGCATTATTCGGCCCGCAGCCGCGGTTCGCGCACGCGCTCGTCAACGCGGTCGCCGTCCTCATCATCGCCTGTCCCTGCGCCTTGGGGCTCGCCACTCCCATGGCAATCATGGTCGGCGTAGGCCGAGGCGCGCGGGCCGGCGTGCTAATCAAGAACGCCGAAGCGCTCGAAGTTCTCGAAAAAGTCGATACGCTGGTCGTCGACAAAACCGGAACGCTCACTGAAGGCAAGCCGCAAGTGCTGGAAAGTACGGCCGCAGCCGGGTCTGATCCGCGAGAGGTCCTGCGCCTTGCCGCTAGCCTGGAACGAGCCAGCGAACATCCATTGGGAACGGCAATCGTGCGCGGCGCACAGGATCGCCAGTTAAAACTTTCCGAGCCAGCGGAATTTGTTTACTCAGCAGGAAAAGGCGTTCAAGGTATTGTTGATGGCAAGCCAGTAGCGGTCGGCAATCGCGCTCTTATGGTTGAGGTCGGAGTGCTCGGGCAAGGCGAGACGGCGACCCTCCCAGACAACGCTCCAGGCGCCACGCAGATTTTTGTGGCGATCGACGGCAAATACGCCGGAAACATCTCCATCGCCGACCCGATCAAGCCGTCCACTCCCGATGCAATTCGCGGACTCCGCACCCAGGGCATCCGCGTCGTCATGCTCACCGGCGACAATCGCGCCGTAGCCGAGTCGATCGCGAAGGCTCTCGGAATCGATGAATTCGAAGCCGAAGTCCTGCCCGAAGGAAAACTCGAAATCATCCGCAAGCTGCAAGGGCAGGGAAGAGTGGTCGCGATGGCCGGCGACGGCATCAACGACGCCCCGGCGCTCGCTCAGGCCGATGTCGGCATCGCCATGGGCACCGGCACCGACGTCGCCATGGAAAGCGGCGGCATCACACTGGTCAAAGGCGATCTCACCGGAATCCTGCGCGCCCGCAAACTGAGTCAGGCCACCATGCGCAACATCCGGCAAAATCTCTTCTTTGCCTTCGTCTACAACGGCATCGGCGTCCCCATCGCCGCAGGAGTCCTCTATCCATTCTTTGGCCTGCTGCTCAGCCCCATCTTCGCCGCCGCCGCCATGAGCTTCAGCTCAGTCTCAGTAATCACCAACGCCCTGCGCCTGCGCAACGTGAAATTGTGATTTTGGGTGGCGCAGCGCTTTGAGCGCTGCGATATGAGATGCGGATGATGCGGGCTTCAGCCCCTGAGGTCCAGCCGCTCACGCCGAGAGAGGGAAGCCAATCCTACAACTTCCCCAGAAAATCCATAACCTCCGGATCCGTCCAATCCACCGCCCCAATGAACTTCCGCCGCACCACCCCATTGCGGTCGATGATGTAGGTTTCGGGAAACTTGAACGTTCCATACAATTCATTGCTCTTCTGATCGGCATCGCGGACCGCGAGCAGATTCACATTGTGCTCTCGCAGGAAACGTCGATAGCTATGCTCGTCAGCGTCGACGCTCACCGCCAGCACGGTCACGCCCCTCGGCTTCATTCGTTCCTGCATCTGCACCAGGGATGGCATTTCTTCGATGCACGGAGGACACCAGGTAGCCCAGAAATTCAATACCACCACCTGCCCCTTCAACTGGCTCAGGGTTACGGAGCGTTCAGAATCGCGCACGGTGAAATCCGGAGCATGGGAACCGATCCGCGACGGCCGAGATCCGCTCCAGCAGCTCGACAGCGCCCCGCTCATAAGAAGGGTCGCAAGCAGAATAATAACGAGGGAGGCCGGTGCAACACCGCCGGCATGTCGCCTGAAACAAAAGATGCGTCGCACCCAGCTATAATAAAGGATTCGGCGTAGTGGTGCAGTTCGATTGTCATCCTGAGCAAGCGTTTTTTGCGCGGCGAAGGATCTGGGCGAGCCGCGCAAAGCGTCGCGTTCTTTGCGACGCAATAATCGCGCGTTTGGCTCGCTTCCTTTTGAGACTCGCCACCCCGATTCGGCGTATGCCTGCGACCCTTCCAGCCTCCGCTCGGCCTGCGGTATCGGTGATCGTCCCGGCGCGCAACGAAGATGCTTGTCTGGGTGGCTGTCTTCAGTCACTGGCCAAGCAGACCGGCGTGCCACTTGAAATCATCGTAGTCAACGATCATTCCACGGACCGCACTCGCGAGATTGCGCTTTCATTTTCAGACCAACAGGTGCGAGTCATCGAAGCCGGCCCGCTCCCCCCAGGCTGGACCGGCAAAAACAACGCCGTCACCGCCGGATCCAAGGCCGCCGCTGGCGAGTGGCTGCTCTTCACCGATGCCGATACCATCCATCTGCCAGGCTCGCTCGCCCGCAGCCTTGAAGAGGCGAAGCGCCACGGCGCGTCCTTGCTCTCCTACTCGCCCGAACAAATCGTAAAAAGTTTCTGGGAAAAGGCCATCATGCCCGTGATCTTCGCCGAGCTGGCCGCCAGCTATCGCCCGTCCCAGGTCAGCGATCCCGATTCTCCCGCGGCAGCCGCCAACGGCCAGTACATCCTGATCGCCCGCGAAGCCTACGACGCTGTCGGCGGACACGCCGCTGTAGCCGGAAGCCTGCTCGAAGACGTAGCTCTGGCCCGAACCGTAAAACGATCCGGCAGAAAAATATTCTTCCGCTACGGCGCCGATGCGGTCCAAACCCGCATGTATCGCAACTTCGCCCAACTCCGCGAAGGCTGGACCAAGAACCTCGCGCTCTTATTTCCCGCACCAGCAAGACTGGCCGCATTGCGCGCAATCGAGTTCGTCCTGATCGCAGCCAGCGCAGCCGTAGCTATCTCCGCCGCTCTGCGCGGACGCGAGCAATCCGCCGCCGCAGCTGGAATCCTCGCTGTAATTCTGTACGCGCTATTCCTCAAGCGAATCCGCCGCGCGCATTTCTCCTGGGATGCAAACCTCCTGGCCGTGTTCGGCCTCCCTCTTTTTTCCTATTTCCTGATGCGCTCAAAGAGCGCGCACGCAACCGGCACGGTAGCCTGGAAGGGCCGCAAGTATTCTGATGAAGGGTTTTCACTGGCAACTGGCCACTGACAACTGGCAACTGTTTTTTTATGGTCTATCTCACGCGCAAAGCCGAATTTTCCGCCTCGCACTACTATCACAACCCGGCGTTCTCTCCGGAAGAAAACCTCCGCATCTTCGGCAAATGCAATAACCCCAACGGCCACGGCCACAACTACACCCTCGAAGTTACGGTGAAAGGAGAAGTCGACCCGCGCTCCGGTTTCGTAGTCGACCTCAAACAGCTCAAAGAAGTCATGCACCGCGAAGTGCTCGACGCTATGGACCACCGCTTCCTGAACAAAGAAGTCCCCGAATTCGCGCATCAAATCCCGACTACGGAAAATATCGCCATCGCAATCTGGCAGCGCCTGTCCCAAAAACTCGAGCGCGCAAGACTGCACAGGGTACGGGTATACGAAACCCCCGATCTATTCGTGGATTTCTACGGAGAAGCATGAAGGTCACTAAAGGGAAAAGCTAGGAGCTAGAAGCTAAATCATGAAAGCCCACCTCTCACGCCGCTATCTCTTTTCCGCCTCGCACCGTCTGCACAGCGAAGCCATGTCGGAAGAAGAGAATCAGTCAATTTACGGAAAGTGCAACAACCCTTACGGCCATGGCCACAACTACACCGTCGAAGTAACGGTCAGCGGCCCGGTCGACGAGGCAACCGGCATGGTCTGCAACCTCACCGATCTCGATGGCTTCATCGAAAGGGAAGTGCTCGCCCGCTACGGCCACGAGAACCTGAATACGTTGAAAGAATTCAACAAAGAGGTGCCCACCACCGAAAATCTCTGCATCCAGATCTACGAAATAGTGCAGCGTGGCTTCCACTACGCGCATCTGGAAAGAGTGAGGCTCGAAGAAACTATGATGAATTCTTTCGAGTACGCCGGCAATTCAGAACTTCTGAGATGATTGCTCGATTATAAAAAGACTGGAACAAAGCCGATGAAAACCACCGAACACCCAACCCTGACCAGTGCCAGCTTCGAAGATCTGGTCCAGGAAATGCTCGTCCGCCTGGGCGAGGACCCGCAACGTGAAGGCCTCCAGCAAACTCCGCAGCGCGTGCGCAAGTCGCTGCAGTTCCTGACTCGCGGCTACACTGAAGATCCCGAAGCCCTGCTCAAAGGCGCGCTCTTCACCGTCACCTATGACGAAATGGTCATCGTCAAAGACATAGAAATGTTCAGCCTCTGCGAGCATCACCTGCTCCCATTCTTCGGCAAAGTGCACGTAGCCTACATCCCTAACGGCAAGGTGATCGGGCTAAGCAAGGTCCCGCGCCTGATTGAAGTCTTCTCCCGCCGCCTGCAAATTCAGGAGCGCCTCACCACCCAGATCGCCGAAACCATTCAAAAGGTAATCGAACCGCAAGGCGTAGGCGTAGTCATCGAAGCCCGCCATCTCTGCATGATGATGCGCGGCGTAGAAAAGCAGCACTCCGCCGCCGTCACTTCGTCCATGCTGGGCTGCTTCCGCAACGAAGAAGAAACGCGCTCCGAATTCCTCTCGCTAATCCGCCAGCGCCCGAATGGGTTGTAGCGCCCGTGAAGGATTGTGTCAGGACACAGACCGTGTGGGTCGGACACTCCTGTCCGACGCTTTTGACCTTGCCGTTGATGTTGCCTTTGATTTAGGAATGTATTGAGAACGGCGTCATCTCGAGCGCAGCCGTTCTTCAGGCGGAGCGAGGGATCTCCCGCTCATCGTCACCGTACGACCTGGGCCTTATAACAAAACAGATCTACCCTGTGCGCGGCGTGCCCCAGTGGTGAAGAATTTATTTCACCCCTCCACATCTCCGGCGTTTACACAAATAAAAACTCAGACTAAGATTGCGCTCACCGATCAGACCACACCGGAGGAACCATGCGAAACAGCCTGCTGCTCACCGCCGCATTGTTGGCCACAACCATTCTCACTCTCCCGGCCCACGCCCAGGACGCGATGAAGAAAGCCGCCGTAAAGCCCGCCGACAGCCCGTCGCAAGCCGTGCTCGCCGCCTGGAACGAAATCGGCCGCAAGCTCATCGCCATGGCCGAAGATTTTCCCGAAGATAAATACGACTTCAAGCCCACGCCCGCCCAGCGCAGCTTCGCCGAGCAACTCCTCCACGCCGCCAATGCCAACTACTTTTTCACCAATTTGGCTCTTGGCCAGAAACCGCCTGCTGAAGAAGACCCGAAGCGAGCTGACTACAAAACCAGGGCCGACGTGGTTGCCTTCGTGAAAAAAGCCTTCGCCGAGGGCGCTGCTGCCATCAAAGCCAAAGGCGATAAAGGAATGTCCGACCTCGTCGTCGACCCCTTCGCCACTCAAAAGGTCCGCATCTCTGATTTCGCCTACGGCTTCATCGAGCACTCCGGCGAACACTATGGCCAACTGGTCGTCTACTACCGTTTGTCGGGACTCGTCCCCCCAGAATCGCGTCCCAAGAAATAAGAGTGAGGTCCGTGGGGAAAAAAGCGCGTTAAGAAAAACGCAGCCATCACAACCAATGCCCTGTCATCCTGGAGGCCCGCGCACTTTGCGGGCCGAAGGACCCATGCCATCGCCGCCGCCGACTTGGCTCCGCGCGAAACCCAAACCCCAGGTAGCAGCGTAGGCCTTTGATCTTCGCTCTAGGTCTAAATTGAAACAACCCGGACTCACTGGTAGGCATACGGATACCTCCGCGACCGCTCCGGAAACAGCTTGATCATCAACGCCCCGGAAATAAATCCGCCTACGTGCGCCCAGAACGCCACTCCGCCCATGTTCTGCCTGTGGATGGCCAGCATCGTCGCCGTCCCGCTCAGAAAATTCAAAAAGAACCAGTAGATCAGGATGATCCACGCCGGCACCCACACCACCAAAATCAGCAACTCAAAGAACCACGTCAACACACGCGCCCGCGGAAACAAAACGAAATAAGCTCCCAGCACTCCCGCGATCGCCCCGCTCGCTCCCACCGTCGGCGCCGTCGAGTGCAGACTGACCACTACCTGTGTGGCCATGGCAATCAATCCCGTGAGAAGGTAAAAAACCAGATACCTGAAGTGTCCCAGGTAGTCCTCGACGTTGTCCCCAAAGATGTAGAGATACAACATGTTGCCGAGAACATGCAGCCACGATCCATGCAAAAACATCGATGTGAAGAAGGGAAGCACGATCGCCGGCAGAGGGTACCGCGGCGAACCTGCCAGAAACGCCGCCACATGCGACGGAACCACGCCAAACTGCCGGATCAGCAACTCCAGGCTCCGCGGATCCAGCGTCGCCTCAAAGAAGAAAATCACCAGGTTCAGCCCGATCAAAAAGCTGTTCACCCACGGAGTGCTGTACCGAGGCTGGTCGTCGCGAAGGGGAAGCATAGGAATTTAGTGATTCAGCCATCGGGCCATTGAGCCATTGAAAAACCTGAAGCGTCCCGGCACGATATTACTCAATTTACCCGATCTGTTAGTTTAGTGACTGAGTAATCAAGCACTGGAGTCATTGAAATCCCGAACCGTGCACCCGCTGACGATTTTTCAATGGCCCGATCGCTAAGTCGCCCAATCGCTCAATCTCCCCATGAATGGCGTCATCATCATCGACAAGCCCGCGGCCTGGACCTCTCACGACGTGGTCAACCGCATGCGCCGCATTCTGCAGCAGCGCTCCGTCGGCCACCTCGGCACGCTCGACCCCTTAGCCACCGGCGTCCTCCCGCTCGTCACCGGCAACCTCACCCGCCTGGCGCAGTTCTACACCACATCCGACAAAACCTATGAAGGCGTGATCCGCTTCGGCTTCGCCACCAACACCTACGACGCCGATGGCGAGCCCGTTGAGGTAAATGTGGGGACAGCCGAACCCGGCTGTCCAGAGGGCCGAAGGCCCGATCTTAGCCTCGAGGCTCTCCAAAAACTCGCCGTTAGATTCCTAGGCACGATCGAGCAAGTCCCGCCACCATTTTCCGCCAAGAAGATCCACGGCGTCCCTGCCTATAAGCTGGCGAGAAAACAAAAAGAGGTAGTCCTGCAACCGGTCCAGGTCGAAATCAAGGAATTCGATATCCTCGCCGTCGAAGGCGACCGCGCCCGCTTCCGCGCCCGCGTAGCCTCGGGCACCTACATGCGCTCAGTAGCCCACGAAATGGGCCAACTCCAGGGCTCAGGCGCCCATCTCGCATCCCTCCGCCGCACCGCCGTAGCCGAATTCGACATCACCCAGGCCCACACCTTGGAAGAAATCGAAGCCAAAATGAAGGGCGGACAAATAAAGGAGGGCAAAGCAGAGGAAAAACTGATTAATCCTTGTCATTCCGAAGCGGCGCCAGCCGCAGAGAGCCTGCCCCGAGCAAGCGAAGCGCGCCGAGGGGAACCTGCTGTTTCTCGCCACGAAGGCATCACCGCCCTCTTCATCCACCCCCGCCAGCTCCTGCCGCAGCTACCCTCCGTCACCGCCGACGAACCCACCGCCGCCCGCATCCGCACCGGACGCACCGTCAACCTCCCCGACGTTTCCCGCGCCCGCCAGGTAAAAGTCTTCCAGGGCCAAAGCGACCTGATCGCCATAGCCACCCGCATAGCGGGCACTCTCTTCCACCCCAAAATCGTATTTTCGGAGCAATAGGCCGTCCCGCTGGGTTCCTTCAGCGTAAAAAGTTCAAGGGAACAGGGCTGCCCACGCCTCTGGCGACAGTCGGCGCCCATCGTCTGAGTGTAAACGCAATGTCCGATAACAGGTATTATGTAAAGTCGCAGCCTGTCACAAGATCAACTCAACAGATCCGGCTGGCGCCAGTTGCGCTATCCCTCTGTCTAGCGTGGCTAGCTTGCCCCGGTGACGAATCGCCAAGGCAACCAAATAAGCGTCTGTGACCTGTTGATGCCCGCTGATCCTTCCCCTCAGAAGCCCCACCGCATCGGGAAAAGAAATGGAGTCCGGCCAGAACTGATGCGCGTCATCCTGCACACCGACGCGCAACGCTTCAACCGCTTCCGGGATCGCAACCGAGTGTGAAGAAAAAGCCGGATTGGACAAGATCCGCACAAACCCAGCCTGCACCAGCGGACAGGTCGCCCATCCCTTGGCTCGGTTCTTCCTGAACCATCCCCTGACCAACGAGTGCTGCTTATGCTCAGGCCACGCCAGAGCTATCAAAACATTCACGTCGAGCAGATGTGTGCTCATTCCAATTCGGACTCAAGCTCCTTCACCCGCTCACTGCTGATCTTTGGCCCGCCCGGCGGAATGTCAAACACAACAAACCCGTTCACCACCCGGGTGGGAGTGGGAGACGCCGCAGCCTTCCGCACCAACTCCGACGCCGCTTTGCCCAAAGCCAGCGACCGTGTCTCGGAGTATTCCCGCAGTATCTTAAGTGCATCATCATCCAGGTTTAGTGTGGTGCGCATAAGAACAATATGATGTCACGAGGCACAGCATGATGTCAAGCATGACAGGATCGCATCATCGGATCGGCCGTGATGTATCTCTGACCACGTGGCACAGGATTGATGCGATCGGTGGATTTTGCCGTTACTGGGAACTGGCGGCCGGCAACCGCTACATCTTGTACTTCCCTAAATCCTCGTCGTTCAGCCCTTCCAGATACTTCCGCAGCTCTTCCGCCGTAACCCGGTCCGACATGTTCGCCGCCTGCTTCGAATTCTTCAGCACCACTTCATCCACAAATATCGGACAATCCACCCGCAGCGCCAGCGCCAGCGCATCCGACGGCCGCGAGTCCACGCTGATCACCTCGCCCCCGCGTTCCAGCCAGATCACCGCATAAAACGTATCTTCCTTCAGTTCCGTAACCACCACTTTATGCACCTGCGTCTCCAGCCCCGTCAGCACATTCTTGATCAAATCATGCGTCATCGGACGCGGCGTGTTCACCTTCTCCATCTCCAAAGCAATCGCATTCGCCTCGTAAACCCCCACCCAGATCGGCAACACACTCTCCCCGCCCACGTCCTTAAGGATCACAATAGGCATATTGGTCACAGGGTCCATTAAAAGACCTCGGATCGTCATCTCAACCTCCATCGTGACCTCCTTGGCGGCGTCCGCCGGGCGTTCTTCGCTTCTTATACCACCATTTCGCCCACCAGGCTGTTGGGAAAGCTGGCGGTGGCTCTCACTGGGACGTAGCTTCCCACCGCGGGAGCAACCGCTTCCGGCGCCGTGAAGTTCAGCGTCTTGTTCTGCGAAGTGCGTCCGATCCACTGCCCGCGGGATTCATTTCTTCCCTCAACCATTACTTCTGAAATTGTTCCTATGTATTTCTTGTAGCGTGCGATCTGGATATCTCTTTGCTTTGCCATCAGCACCTCCAGACGCCGCGCTTTCTCCTCATCTGGAATCGCATCTTCCAGAGCCAGCGAGGGCGTGTTCGGTCGCGGAGAGTATTTGAAGGTGAACACCGAGTCGTATCCGACTTCCTCCAGCAACGACAAAGTTTCGTCGAAGTCCGCTTCTGTCTCTCCCGGAAAGCCAACGATCACGTCGCTGGTAATGCTGATCTCGCGCTTCGCCGCCTTCATCCACGCAATGCGCTCGAGGTATTGGTCGCGGGTGTAGAGGCGCTGCATGGCGTTGAGCACGCGGTCCGAGCCGCTCTGCACCGGCAGATGCACGTGGTCGCAAAGCGTAGGAACGGCGTCGATGGCTTCGATGATGTCGCGGCCGAAGTCTCGGGGATGCGAAGTCGTAAATCGCACTCGCCGAATCCCTGGCACTTCGCCGACTGCGGCCAGTAATTCGGCGAAAGTCTGCTTCCCTGCCGGATCCTTATAAGAATTCACGTTCTGACCGAGCAACTGGATTTCCGTGTAGCCGAGATCAGCCATCTGCCGCGCCTCGGAGAGCACCGACTCCGAAGTGCGGCTGCGCTCTTTCCCGCGCGTAAACGGCACCACGCAGTAGGCGCAGAATTTGTCGCAGCCTTCGATGATGGTGATGTACCCGCGATGCGGATTCGTCCGCGCCGTGAACTCAGTCTCAAAGCATTCGTCGGTCTCGCGATCGTCGAGCCCGGTGATGCGGACCAGGCTTCCGGGCTCCGGCTTTCGGGCTTCGGGCTTCCCTGCCGGCTGGGCCACTTCCAACTGCGCCAGCATCTGCGGCAGTTTCCGATAGCTGGCTGACCCGCAGACCAGCGACACATGCGGGGCGCGCTCGAAAATCTTTTCGCCTTCCTGCTGGGCCACGCAGCCCAGCACGCCAAACTTCTTGCCCTGGGCCAATAGCTTCTTGTAATCCGCCAGCCGATGAAAGACTTTCTGCTCCGCCTTATCCCGGATCGAGCAGGTGTTGTACAGAATCAGGTCAGCCTGCTCGACGGTCTCCACCTGCCGGTAGCCTTCGTGCACCAGCGTTCCAATGACTTTTTCGGAGTCATGCACATTCATCTGGCAGCCAAAGGTTTCGAGGTAGAAGGTCTTGCTGGAGTTGGCGTCCATATCTAAAGCCAGTATAAGCGATGCAAGTCGGAGATGCTCGTGTGGGTCGGACACTCCTGTCCGACGCTTTTGACGTTGGGGTTGGTGTTGCCCGTGCCTTAGAAGGAGAACGCAGTTGGGAGGGCAAGGCGGGTTTGGCGCTTCCTTTAATGAATCCTTTGCAGTCTCCGCCACCTTCCCTTCACCGCCTTCACGCAAACGCACATACCCCAGCTACTACCAGAACAGCGGCACGAGAAACTCCAGAGTCATGGTCAACGGCGTCGGACAAGAGGGTCCGACCCACACGGGCTGTCTTACTTCCC
>JBEKWP010000070.1:0-21074 GCA_049512915.1 Candidatus Sulfotelmatobacter sp. | reverse complement strand
TTATGGACCAGGTATGGGTGAAGTTCCACTGCTGGTTGCGGAGATCGTTGAGGTTCCCGAAACCCGGCACGTTGGCGCCCGCCGCCTCAAAAGTATCGTAGGGCAGAAAATCACGCATGTCGTTGAAGTAGTAATAAGCGGTGAAGTTCTGGCGATCATTGATCTTGTGGTCGAAACGGAAAGTAAACTGGTCCTGGTTGTCGGTCCCCACGGGGACGACTTGATTTTCGCCGGTCCCGATATTGGCGGCAGGAACGAACTTCTGAAGCAGGTTGGCCGCGACCGGGTCCTGGCACGCCGTCGGAATCACACCTGTGGGAAAGACCGAAGACCAATCCGTAAGACCGTCCGGGTCCATTGGAAGCCCGGCGACAGTGTAGCCCAAGGCAGCATCACACCCGTTACGCCCGTCCAGCACGTTGGCGATAAAACCGCCTGTCTGGATTCCCCCTGCAAAGGGAGCCTGTCCGGAAAAGTCCCCGCTGAATTCGCCCGTGGGAGCGGTCACCGAGGGGGTGCCGGTTGGAACGTTCAGCAACTGGCCCGGCTGGCCGTCACGGATGCGACGGGCTTCGTAAGAAAGAAAGAAGAAGGTGCGGTCCTTTTTGATGGGGCCGCCGAAAGTGCCGCCGAATTGGTTTTGGTTGAGTTGCGGCTTGACGGTGTCTGGATAGGTGCGCGAATCCAGAATCGTGTTGCGGAAGTATTCGTACAGATCGCCGTGGAAACCATTGCCTCCCGACTTGGTGATCACGTTAACCACGGAGCCGGAATTGCGGCCATACTCCGCATCGAAGGTGTTGGTGATAACGCGAAATTCCTCGACTGCGTCGGGAGTGGGCTCAATCGTCGGTGTGTTCACGAACTGATCGTTGGCGTCTCCGCCGTTGACGCTGAAATTGTTGGCGCGGGTGCGACCGCCGTTCACGGAGACCGAACCGGGGTCGTCCGAGCCAGCAAACAAGCTGCCGCTTGAACCAAGCTGGGACTGCACGCCGGGCTGGAGCTGAAGAAATTGGTAAGTATCGCGCTGATTCAGAGGCAGTTCGTTCACCGAGCGGTCATTGATCACAGCGCCGAGCTGCGTGCTGGTGGTATCGACCTGGGGAGCTTCGGAGGTTACTTCGACCGTCTCCTGGGATCCGCCGATCTGCAGGGTGGAGTTGAGCGTGACCACTTGATTGACGTCGACGATGACGCCTTTCTGAACATTCTTCTTAAACCCGGTTAGCTCAAACTGAACGGTATAGGTGCCGGGGGCGACATCTACGAAGCTGTAATCGCCACTGTCGTTGGTGTTAGCGTCGCGGCCGATGCCGGTGGCCTCATTGGTGAGAGTGATCTTGGCAGCCGAGAGGACGGCTCCGCTGGGATCGGCGACACGGCCCAGGATGCGACCGCTTGCGCCTTGGGCGGGAAGCAGCGCGGGGAGCAACAGGCAGATTGCGGTTAGGCAGACTGTTCCCAGACACATCTTGGTCGAGCGGGCTCGCAGCGACGGCATGGAAGTCGAGCGGGCTCGCAGCGACGGCATGGAACCTCCAGGCATCCTGAAAAGAAGTTTTTTCTCTGAAAGCTACAGCTTGTGTCTCGCCACAACCTTGCTATAATCCCGCAAGGTTAGAGAAGGGGAAGGCGCACTGTCAAGGATAAAAAAAGCGCTGCCTCTTATAGAAAATTCTTATCGGCCGGCCCGCAGGTGATGAATTCATCCAGATCAGAAACCTATTTGAAAATCGGCGATGTGGCGCGGCGGGTGGGCGTGTCGCCGTCGGTCATCCGGTCGTGGGAGAGTCTGGGGCTCACGCGTCCGCGGCGCACCGAGAGCAAGTACCGGCTGTATACAGCAGATGACGTCAAGTTGCTGAAGCGGGCGCGATTCTTGCGGAAGGTGCGGGGATTGAACGCGGCCGCGATTGTCGAACTGCTGCGGCGGGAACGGCGGGTAAGTCCGGCGGCGGATGGAAGTGCCGGTGCGGTGGGCTCGCATTTGCGGCAGTTGCGCGCCAAGCGGCGTTTGTCGCTCGCCCAGGTAGCGCGGGCAGTTGGCATCTCGGTGGGATTTCTGAGCGCGCTCGAGCGTTCGCAAATGAGCGGGTCGGTGGGCACGCTGCGCAAGCTGGCGCGGTTTTATAAGACCAACATCCTGGATTTTTTCGATACCACCGGCGCCAGCAGCCGGCAGGTGCAGCCTGAACAAAGAAAGGTGCTGGAAGCCGGGCCCGGCGTGCGCATGGAGCTGCTGGCCTGGGGAAACACCGCCGTCATGGAACCGCACCTGTTTCGCGTGGCGCCGGAAGCGGGCAGTGGAGACTCTTACACGCACGAGGGCGAAGAGTTCCTCTACGTGTTGCGCGGAGAACTGGCGATCACTCTGGAAAAAAAAGAATACCGGCTCAAGAGGGGCGACAGTTTTTACTTTGAGAGCGCGACTCCGCATCATTGGAAAAATCCCGGGCGGGCGGAAACCTGGGTGCTGTGGGTAAATACGCCGCCGACGTTTTGAAGGAGGGACTATGCCTGTCAAGGTGCGACATTCGGCCATCTTCTTATCGATGTTGATGGTGCTGTTGTTCACTCCTTCGTGCACGAAGAAAACCCCCACTCTCAGTTTGCTGGTATGGGAGGGCTATGCCGATCCCTCGTTCGTCAAGGCTTTTGAAGAACAGCATCATTGCAAAGTGTCGGCGTCGTATATGGGATCGAGCGACGAACTGGTGGCCAAGCTGCGCGGCGGTAGCGCGGGAAATTATGACGTCATCTCGCCTTCGAGCGATGTAGCGACTTCGATCGCAGCGGCGGGACTGGCCGCTCCCTTGGATTTGACGAAGATCCCAGGCTATGGGCAACTCTCTCCGCAGCTCACTTCCCTTCCGCTGGTGCGGGTGAAGGGTCAGGTGTATGGAGTTCCGTTCATGTGGGGTCCGGACCCGCTGCTCTACGACACCACGGTTTTCGTGCAGCCTCCGGAGAGCTGGAACGTTTTGTGGGATCCGAAATACAAAGGAAAGATTTCGGTGTGGGACGATCTGTCGACGGTTTACATGGCTGCGCAGGTTCTGGGCTATGACAAGCCCGATCCGTCGCAGCTTTACAACTTGACCGACGAACAGCTTGAGGCAGTGAAGAAGAAGTTGCTCGAATTGAAACCGAATATCCGCAAGATGTGGTCAACAGGCGGGGAGTTGACGAATCTTTTTCAAAATCACGAAGTGGTCGCGGCCATGGGATGGCCATTGATGACCAATCAACTGCGGAAGATCAACTTCCCGGTGGGCGAGACCATTCCGAAGGAAAACACAACGGGCTGGATCGACCACTTGATGATCACGGCGGGCAGTGAAAACAAGGAACTGGCCTATGAATTTCTCGAGTACATGATTGAAGCGCAGACCCAGAAGAAAGTGACCGACGTGACGGGATACACTCCGGCGAATCCTCAGGCGGCGCGGTTGATGACACCGGAAGAAGTGAAAAGCCTGCATCTCGACGATGTCGACAACTACCAGAAGCGGCTTTATTTCTGGCAGAACGTGCCGCGGCGCGCCAAATACAACGAGATCTGGAACGAAGTGAAAGCGGCGCAGTAGAAGCGGGCATCGGCTGTCGGGCTTCGGGCTTCGGCCTATTGAGAGTCGGTGAAGGCGTGAGAACGATGACCACTTCTGAGATTGCTATGACGACGAGGTCGGCTTCCGATGTGGCGGGTCGAGCGCCGCTGCTCAGCATTCGCAACGTGGCCAAGCGGTTCGGCAAGAACATCGTGTTGCGAGATATTTCTCTGGATGTTGCGGAAGGGGAATTTCTCACGATCCTGGGGGAAAGCGGGTCGGGTAAGACGACGCTGTTGCGGATTATCGCCGGCTTTGAGACGGCGAGCGCGGGCGAGGTGTGGATGGGCGAGGGGCGATTGGACCGCCAGCCGCCTTACCGGCGCCGCGTGAACACTGTGTTTCAGCACTATGCGTTGTTTCCACACCTCACCGTAGAGCAGAACGTAGCTTACGGATTGCGCGTGGCGAAAAGACCTGAGGCGGAGATTGCATCGCGCGTGGGGGAAGCGCTGGAAAAGGTAAAGATGTCGGCGCACGCCAAGTCGAAGCCTTCGAAGATCAGCGGCGGGCAGCAGCAGCGCATCGCACTGGCCCGAGCGCTGGTGAACCGTCCGCGGCTGCTGCTGCTCGACGAGCCACTTTCCGCACTCGATGCGAACCTGCGGCGGCAGATGCAAGTGGAGTTGAAATCGCTGCAGCGCGAAGTCGGCATTTCGTTCATCTTCGTGACCCACGATCAGGAAGAGGCAATGGTGATGTCGGACCGCATCGCGCTACTGCGCTCGGGAGAATTGGAACAAGTAGCGACGCCGCGGGAAATTTATGGCCGGCCCGCCACCGCCTACGCGGCGCAGTTTATTGGGCACACGAATCTGCTGAAGGTCGAAGTGCGGGCGGGAGTCGTGCGCTGCGGTCTCTTAGCTTGGCCGACGGAACTTCCCGATGGGACGGCCATGTTCTCGCTGCGTCCAGAAAATATCCGCGTGGCTACTGGAAACGCGGCGCTACCCGGCACTGTGCGGATTCGTGGAAGTGTCCGTCATCAGGCGTTTCACGGTGCGACTGAGTTAATTCGCGTGGAATGCGGAGACGGGACGGTGTTAGTGGTGCGGACTCCCGGCGCCGGCGGCGCGCTGCATGACGTCGAACTCGAGTTTTCTGCCGCAGATGCAGTTCTGGTGCGCGAGTCTCCGGAAAGAATCTGATGTTCTCACGAGCCTACAAAACGGCGGTGACTCTGCCTCCACTCGTGTGGGTAACGGTGTTTCTGCTGATCCCGTATCTGCTGATGTTCTGCTACAGCTTCTGGTCGGTATCTCCGTCGCAGACCATTGTGCATTCGTGGAACTTCGCCAACTATGGGCAACTGCTGCGAGTCGGCGTTTATTGGCAGACGCTATTGCGCTCGATGTGGATCGCCGCGCGCGTGACCATCTTCTCCCTGCTTCTGGGCTATCCGCTCGCATATTTTCTTTCTTTCTATGCGGGCAAGAAAAAGGACCTGCTTTATCAATTAGTGATCATTCCGCTCTGGGTCAGCTACCTGGTACGGGCCTACGCGTGGAAAACAATTCTGGGCTCGGACGGCGTTCTAAATACCCTGTTGCAGTATCTGCATCTGACGAAACACCCATTGGAGTTCCTGTTGTACAGCCCGTTTGCCGTGGTGCTGACGCTGACGCACATCTACACTCCGTTTGCCTTTCTGCCGATTTATGCGGCGCTCGAGCACATTCCTCGCAACCTAGTGGAAGCATCGCATGATCTCGGCGCAACTCCCGCGCAAACATTTTGGAAAGTAATTCTTCCCCTCTCGATTCCGGGAGTCGTCGCCGGGGCAACCTTTGCCTTTGTGCTGAGCCTGGGTGATTTTCTCGCGCCTCTGCTGCTGGGCGGACCGAGCGGAATCATGATTTCGAACATCGTGGTCAGCCTGTTCGGCGCGGCTTACAACTGGCCGCTGGGGGCGGCGATCTCGTTCTGCATGCTGCTGCTGGTCGTAACCCTTCTGGTTTTCTCCGAGCGACTGGAAAAGAAATGGAGCTTCTCGTGAGCGAAACGAAATTCGATTCCGGCTCACGCTGGCTTCTCGGCCACGCCGTCGCCGTATTCGCATTTCTCTATTTGCCGATTGCCGTTCTCATCCTTTATTCGTTCAACGGAGAGGGCGTAGGCGGGTTTCCGCCGCATCATTTGACGCTCGATTGGTATCGCACACTTTTCGCCGACGAGGCGATCTGGGATTCGGTGCTCAACAGCCTGCAGGTAGCGTGCGCGGCAGTCGTGATCTCGCTGACGTTGGGCGTACCGGCGGCGTTGGCGCTGGAGCGGGCACAGTTTCCGGGTAAGGCTCTGTTCCGGCGATTGGTGCTCCTGCCGCTCATTCTGCCCGGGATTATTACCGGGCTTTCACTGGCCATGTTCTTCAAGGTGACAGGAACAAACACCAGCCTGCTCACGATTGTTCTGGGACACGGCACGGCCCTAATCTCCGTAGCGACCACCGAAGTATTCGCAGGATTGCAAAAGCTCGACCGTGCCCAAGAAGAAGCGTCTCTCGATCTGGGCGCGAATTACTGGCAAACCTTCTGGCGCATCACGGTGCCGAACCTGAAGCTGCCGATAATAGGCGCTGCCCTTTTGATCTTCACGCTCTCAATGGATGAGATTGCCGTCAGCTTTTTCCTGATCGGGCGCGATAACACGCTGCCGCTGGAAATCTGGGGACGGCTGCGGCGCGGCATCACGCCGGAAATCAACGCCGTGTCGACCATCATCTTTGTGTTTTCGCTGGTGGCAATTGTGTTCTGGTACCGCTTGCGCATGCGCGGCGAAAGCGCGGCGGAAGGAGAAACAAGGTGAGTGCAAATCGCAGGGACTTCATCAGATTTGTAGTTGCAGGGGCGGTAACAGCGGGATGTCCGATTGACCTTTCGCTGCTGTCGGCGCAGACGGCGGCCCCGCAAAACAGTCACGCTGCAGACGTGGACGGCGAAGACAACCGGATCTGCCACCAGGTGCGCGACAAAGGCAGCAGCTTCTTCACGCGGCCTCCAGCCTCGGCGCGGCATGACGTGGTGATCGTGGGCGGCGGCGTGAGCGGACTGGCGGCGGCTTATCGCTTGCAGCACCGTGATTTTCTCCTGCTCGAAAAAGAGCCGCACTGGGGAGGAAATGCCTACGCCATGGAGTATGAGGGCTCCACTTACGCCACGGGATCCGCATTTCTGGCAAAAGAAGAATTCACTTACCACTTCGCCAAGGAGATTGGGCTCGATCCATTGCCGGTCAACAGCCCCGATGCCAGCATCATTCGAGGTGAGTTGATCCTCGACACTTGGGGCGACGGGCTCGATAAGCTGCCTTATCCACCGGCAGTGCGCGAGGGGTTTAAGAAATTCAAAAAAGAAATGCTCGCGATTGATGTTGAGAAGCGCAGCAAAGAACTCTTCGAGAAACCTCTTTCCGATTTCCTGAAGGACTATCCGGACGAACTCAAGCAGTGGTGGGACAACTTCGGGCCTTCCAACTGGGGTGCGGCCAGCGAAGACACGGCCTCAGCCGTGGCCATTGAAGCGTTGCAGGAGATGGGCGGAGAAAGTCGAGTCGACGATCGCTACACCTGGCCGGGAGGGTTGGGTGCGATCACAAAAAAACTGGCGGAGATTCTCCAGCCAAAATACCCGGACCGCATGCAGGCGGGCGCGACCATCGTGGCCGTGGTTCCGGGTAAAGAAGAAGTGCAGGTGACGTACATGCTGGGCGGCGAATTGAAAACGGTCTCAGCCAAAACTGTGATTATGGCGACGCCGAAGTTCATCACGCGGCGCGTGGTCGACGGGCTGCCCGACAAGCAGAGCGACGCCATGCAGCAGATTCGCTATATTCCCTATCCCGTGGTGAATCTTATTTTCGACAAGCCGGTGTTCAATCACGGCTACGACACTTGGTGCCCGGGCAATTCCTTTACGGATTTCATCGTGGCTGACTGGGTGATTCAGAAGCAGGCGGGCTACCAGCAGAAATTCAACATCATCACTTGCTACACCCCAATGAAGGAAGAGGAGCGCAGCCGTCTCTTGAACGAAACCGGCGCGCGCCGCATCGCCGCTAACGTGTTGAGCGATTTTCAGAAACTGATGCCGGGGTTTAATGTCGATCCCACCGAGGTGCACATCTATCGCCGGGGACATCCTTTGTATATGTCGACGCCCGGCCTGTACACGCAGGTGCAGCCACTGGTGCGCCAGCCCATGGATCGCGTCTTCTTCGCGAATACAGATTCCCAGGGGCCGGAATCGACTACCAACGGAGGCATCCTGGCAGCGCAGCGCGCCGTGAAGGAAGTGGAAGCGCGGCTGGCGGGAAAGCCGATGCCCAAAGAAAAAGCTGTGGCAGGTTGAGGTCTTCTCTTCTCCGCTTTCGAATCATAGTGCCCTGAAGTTTGGTCTGCAGGCGACTTGCACCGAAGTGCGGCCTGGTGCGATCTAATCCCCTGAGAAGCCTCCGAGCATAGTAAAGTTATATGTGGGGCATTGCGGCTACGAACCCGTCCGCCGCGGTCAATCCGATCCGTTAATAAAGGACAACCGACACCTTGAGTTTGAGCATTCGCAATATCGCCATCATCGCGCACGTGGACCACGGCAAGACCACGCTGGTCGACGCCATGCTGCAACAGAGCGGCACTTTCCGCTCCAACGAGCACCACGTCGAACGCGTGATGGATTCGAACGAACTGGAGCGCGAGCGTGGCATCACCATCCTGGCCAAGAACACGGCCATCTTCTATCACGACGTCAAGATCAACATTGTGGATACACCCGGCCACAGCGACTTCGGCGGCGAAGTGGAACGCGCGCTGAAGATGGTAGATGGAGTGATGCTGCTGGTCGACGCGAGCGAAGGTCCGCTGCCGCAGACGCGCTACGTACTGAGTAAGGCTCTCGAAGCCAAGCTGCCGCCCATTGTGGTGATTAATAAGATCGACCGTCCCGACGCGCGGCCGCAGGAAGTGCTGAACGAAATCTACGACCTGTTTATCGATCTTGATGCCAAGGAAGATCAGCTCGACTTCCCCGTTCTCTACACGAATGCGAAGGAGGGGACAGCGTCGACCGACATCAAGGGCGGAGGCGAGGATTTGCGGCCGTTGTTTGATGCGATCCTGAAAACCATTCCGCTACCCCAAGGCGATCCGAAGGGGCCGCTGCAGATTCTGGTCGCCAACCTCGACTACAGCGATTATCTGGGGCGGCTGGCCATCGCGCGCGTTTTCAACGGAACCATGTTCACCGGCGAGGACGTGGCCATCGCCAAGCTCGACGGGTCGATACACAAGATTAAGATCACGAAACTGTTTTCGTTCTCCGGGTTAAAGCGTACCGACATCACCGAAACGGTGTTGGGCGACATTGTTGCCGTGGCTGGCGTGGAAGGAATCACCATCGGCGAAACCATTACCGACGCGGAGAATCCTGCGCCGCTGCCTCCGATCGTGATCGATGAACCCACCATCGCGATGATGTTCACGGTAAACAACTCTCCGTTCGCCGGACGCGAAGGCACCTACGTCACCTCGCGAAATCTTCGGGAGCGCCTGGCGAAGGAACTGCTCACCAATGTTTCTCTGCGCGTGGAAGAGATGGGCACCACCGATTCGTTCAAAGTGCTCGGGCGCGGTGAACTGCAGCTCTCCATCACCATTGAAATGATGCGGCGCGAAGGTTATGAGCTGATGGTCGGCAAGCCGGAGATCGTCACCAAGCGCATCGACGGAAAGCTGATGGAACCGGTGGAGCATCTCACGGTCGACGTGCCGGAAGGGTTCGTGGGCGTGGTGATGGAGCAGTTGGGGTCGCGCAAAGCCGAAGTCACCAATATGCACAACCACGGCTACGGCCGTGTGAGGATTGAGTTCCGCGTGCCCAGCCGCGGATTGATCGGCCTGCGCAGCCAGTTGCTCACCGACACGCGCGGCACCATCGTCATGAATTCGCTGTTCGATGGATACACGGAGTGGCAAGGGGAAATCCCGCACCGGATTACGGGAGCGTTGATTGCAGACCGGGCCGGAACCTCGACGGCCTATGCTTTATGGGGCCTGCAGGAACGTGGGGAGCTGTTTGTCAGTCCTGGCATTGAACTCTATGAAGGAATGATCATCGGCGAGAACGCGAAAGACGATGATCTCGACGTCAACGCGGTTCGCGAAAAAAAACTCACCAACATGCGCGCCTCAACGGCCGACGAAGCCATCCGCCTGGTGCCTTTCCGGCAATTGAATCTGGAGCAGGCCATCGAATTCATCGCCGATGATGAATTTGTCGAGATCACTCCCAAGTCGCTACGCCTGCGGAAGAAAGTTTTGCAGGCCAACCAGCGCAAGAAGAAGGCGATGGCGACAGTAGAAGAAGGCTGAGGCCCAGCGGTCAACACGCTGTATTAACCAGCCAGTTTGACAAACCTGCTATACTTCGTGCCGCATTCGACTGTTCGCCAGCTCCGGTCCCGATTTTCAGGAAGGTGTCTCCGACCTGCCAGTCCGCCGCATCGAGCTTGCACTTCGACAGCTCAATGCAGAGGCAGAGGCGTGAAGAATATTTTTGTAGGCAATTTGAGCTTTAACACATCAGAAGACGAACTGCGGCAGATGTTTGAGCCTCACGGTCAAGTGGACCGGGTCAGCATCATGACCGACCGCGATACAGGACGCTCGCGCGGGTTCGGCTTTGTAGAAATGGCCAGCAACGAGGATGGAGAAAAGGCCATCGCCGCGTTGAATGGTTCGCAGGTCGGCGGACGCACGCTCAACGTGAACGAGGCGCGCCCCAAAACCGAGCACGCTGGAGGCGGCGGACGCGACCGTGGAGGCCGAGGCGGAGATCGCGGCGGGGACCGTGGCGGTCGCGGCGGTGGTGGCGGTGGTCGGGGCCGCTACTAACCATTCCGGGCTCGGACTAGAAGTTCACAACAAGAGTTCGCACGAGCGCACTGCGACGGTCTTCGCAACTGTGGGACGGGCTTTGCTGGTTCGCGCCTAAACGCTTACGCCTGAACGTTTCACTCCTAAACGCCTGCCGGCTTCCGCCCTCCACCAGAGTTCGCATTGATGCTTCCCAACCCTCCCATGTAAACTGAAATCACCGCGGGCGCCCGTAGCTCAGATGGATAGAGCGATTGCCTCCGGAGCAATAGGTCGGGAGTTCGAATCTCTCCGGGCGCACCAGATTTTCTCTTTCCTTCAATCGCTTTCGCGCTCTCCTCCTTCAAGAGAAATCGGGTTGCGGTTTGCGCTCGAGGCCTTCGTGTGTAAGATAGTTGCGGCGCGGGGCCCATCTTCATGTCTGACTCCCTTCATTTTGTGGTGGCGGGCCATCTGTGCGTCGATTTGACCCCCGCGCTGGCCGGGGCCTGGCCTCAACCGGGAGGACTGGCGGAAGCCGGCGATTTACACTTCTCCTGCGGTGGCGCAGTCTCGAACGTCGGATCGGCGCTTTGGCGCTTGGGCTGCCCGGTGCGGCTGGTCGGTTTGGTGGGGGACGACCGGTTGGGCGAAATTGCCATTCAATTAATGCAACCGCTTGGCGATCAGTGCGGGATTCGAATCGCGCCGGGGCAGGCTACGAGCTACAGCATTGTCATCGCGCCGGAAGGCTATGATCGCGCCTTCCTGCACTGCCCGGGCGCCAATGCTGTATTCTCGTCGGCGGACGTGCGAGACGAAGACCTGAAAGGCGCTGGCTGGCTTCACTTTGGGTACCCTCCGGTGATGCCGGCCATTGCTGCGGAGGGCGGCAGAGAATTGGCGGACTTGTTTCACCGTGCCAAGCAGCGTGGCCTGCGGACCTCGTTGGATTTCTGTTCGATTAGCGGCACTGCCTCTTCGACGGATTGGCGGACCGTGCTGCGTAATTGCGCCCGAGCGGTGACCGTATTCTCGCCCAGCATCGAAGAGCTGCGGGCGGCTCTGCGGCAGCCGCCGAGAGACGCAGGCGATATCGACGATGTTCGCTCGCTCGCAGGCACGCTTTTTGCCATGGGGTTCTCTATACTCGCAATCAAGCTCGGAACCAGTGGCTTGTATCTGGCAACAACGGACGATGGCGGGGATCTCGCAGGTTGGCAATTCGGACCGGAGTGGCGCGCTCGCGAGCTTATGGCGCCCTGCTTCCGGGCTCATGTCGTGAACGCGACGGGAGCGGGCGATTGTGCAATCGCAGGACTCATCGCTTCCATGGCGGGTGGCAGCGGACCGGAGCAAGCGTTGACCATGGCCGCGGCGGCCGGCGCCTGCAGTGTGGAAACCTGGGATGCATCGAGCGGCGTGCGTTCCATGGCGGAGTTGAAGGCACGCATAGAGTCAGGCTGGGAGCGGACCGAGAGCATGGCCCCCGGCAAGGATTGGATCTACGATGCTCGCGTGGGAGTTTGGAACCACGCCTGAGAGCAGGAGATGCGATGAAACGAAGCGAAGTTCTCGCAGCACAAGATGCAGCGCGGCAGAGGCTGGCCGGAGTCGGCATTGCATTAACCCACGAAGAAGCGGCCAACATCGAAGTGGCCGATCTTGGACTCAATCGTCTGGCATCGGAAGGGTTGGAGCTTGTCACCTACGTGAACACCGACCGCTACTGTGCCAAGGAGTTGATTCTCTTTCCCGGCCAGACGTGCCCGGAACACCGGCATCCGCCGGTCAACGGGCGCGCCGGCAAACAGGAAACTTTTCGCTGTCGCAAGGGCCTGGTCTGGCTCTATGTGGAGGGACCGCCTGCCCCGCGCCTTCAGGCCAAGGTGCCGGAGGCGAGCAAAAACTTTTACACGGTATTTCACGAGATCGTGTTACACCCGGGGGAACAATACACGATTCCGCCGAATACGTTGCACTGGTTCCAGGGAGGCCCGGAGGGCGCCGTCGTCTCCGAGTTCTCGAGCCCCAGCACTGATGAATTCGATGTCTTCACCGATCCAAACATTCGCCGTGCCACGGTTGTCGAGGACTAAACCAGCATGAGTGTGGACTCGCTGTTCGCAAAGCTCGCGGCAATTCGCGCCAATCCCTCCGGCCGGACTTTTATTCTTGCCGATGCCCGCGACGCCGACATGGCCTGGGGTATCCCGAGCTTCGGCAAAGCTTGCTCAGGCCGGGGCTTTCGTTCCGCTCCCGCGTTTCTGGAAGAGATCCGCGCGGTCGTGCGCCAGGGTTTTGTAGACATATTGCTGGCATCGGCGTCGACGATGGACACACTGGCGCACAAGGAGCGCCTTTTCGACGGCACTCATGTCACGCCTGCGGTGCGCATCAACGATGCGACGGACATCTGGTGCCAGCGCGGGGCGCGCTATCGCGAATCGCCATCAGCGCCGTTCGCCACGGCGTACATTCAGGAAGCGCAGTTTGGCAGCCTCACCGCGCCTCGCGAAGGCGCGCCCGTGGTCAACCTGGGTTTGTATTCGATGACGTTCAACAACGATCTGGAAGCGGATCTGCGAAGCTTACGCGCGTTTCGCGAATTCCGGGCCGAGGCCGAGCGGTGCGGTTTCCATTATTTTCTCGAAGTGTTCGCCCCGAATTCCCCGAAGACTGGATTGACTTCCGACCAAGTGCCGGCTTTTGTGAACGACCAGATTGTGCGGGCATTGGCGGGCGTGCCTTCCAGCGGGCGGCCGCTGTTTCTGAAAATCCCCTACTTCGGGCCTGGACCTCTCGAAGAGTTAGTAGCGTACGATCCCTCCGTTGTCGTCGGCATACTCGGGGGCAGCAGCGGAACCACTTACGATGCCTTCAAACTATTGGCGGACGGCCGGAAGCACGGGGCTAGAGTCGCGCTGTTTGGGCGCAGGATCAAGGATTCCGAGCACCCGTTGGAATTCATCCGCATGCTGCGCTTGATCGCCGATGGAGAAATCGAACCGGAAGAAGCAGTGAAAAGCTATCACAGCGAACTCAAGAAGCATGGCATACAACCGAAGCATCGACTCGAAGAAGATCTGCAGGTCACTCCGGCGGCGACCAGTTAGATTGTGCTCCGGTGAAAGCGCATCTCATAAATGTCTTACTCTGGAGGATTCGTGCCGAACACACAGACGTTGATAGCTCAGGCCTACTCTGCCTTCAATCGTAGGGATATCGACGGCGCCCTGGCGCTCATGACTGAGAACGTAAGCTGGCCCAAGGCATCGGAAGGCGGGCGTGTCGTCGGGAAAGAAGAGATTCGGTCCTACTGGACCCGTCAGTGGAAGGAGTTTGATCCTCACGTGGAACCGATCGAAGTGATCGACCGCGACGCGAGCAAGACTCACGTCAAGGTTCACCAGATTGTGAAAAACCTTGGTGGCGAAGTTCTTTCGGATCGCGAGGTGTGGCACGTTTATACCATCGCGAACGGTCTCATCGAACGCATGGACCTCAAGGAGAACGAAACAATCTCGGACTCAACCCCATCTACAGCATTCTCCAGAAGCTAGGATGTGCCAGGGATGTGGCGCTCTCACGTACAACGGCTTAACCCCTCACAGCGCGGCTACTCGCCGCTGCACCAGCAGGAAATAAAGAGCCAGCAGAACCAGCAGGAGTCCGTTCACTCCTAACACCACCGGTGCCGTGAACAGCGGGACGAGCCATCCCGACAACAGATTTCCCAGCGGCATGCCGCCGCGGAATGCAAAATTGTAGACGCTCATCACGCGCCCGCGCATTTCGTTGGTGACGATCAACTGCACCAGCGAATTGACAGTGGCGAACACCGCCATCATCGAAGCGCCCACCAGCACCAGAACGACGCCGCTTACCCGCACCGATTTCGAAAGAGCAAACCCGGAAATGCTTGCGCCCAGACAGAACAGTGCTCCGAGGGCTACAAGTCCCTTTCTTCGCATATTGCCCGCGCTCGCAATGCCCAGCGAGCCCAGGATCGAGCCCAGGCCCATGAGCGCCAGCAGATTCCCGTAGGTTTCCGGGCCGCGATGGAAAATGTCTTTTACGAACACTGGAATGTAGGTGCGCATCGGCATGCCCAGGGCGGTCATGCAGAAAGCCAGCACGATCAGCGCTTCCATGGACCCTTGCTTGCGTGTGAACTGAATACCTTGTTTGAGGCTGCTGAACACTGTCTCCGTGGTTTTCACGGGCAGGAAGCGCGTGGTAATGATCGATAGCGACACGATGGGCGCCAGGAACGAAAGCGCGTTCAGACCGAAGCACCACTTCTCTCCCAACCTCGCCAGGACCAGCCCGGCCAGCGCCGGCCCAACCATGACCGCCACGTTGAACTGGATGGAATTCAGTGCGATGGCGTTCGGCATGTCCTCCTTGTAGACCAGAGTGGGAATCATAGCCGAATATGCCGGTGCGCCGAATGCCTGGGCGAAGCCGGAAACGAAAGAAAGACAGAGAATCTGCCAGACGTGAACCAGGCCGGTCGTCACTAGAACGGTGAGCACTGAGGCAGAGAACATCTGCACATACTGCGAGGCCAGAAGAATCTTTCGGCGCTCCACGCGATCGGCCACGACCCCGCCGATCAGAGAAAACAGGAAGATGGGAATGCCGCCGAGAAATTGATCAAACGCCAGCAGAAACGCGGAGTGGCTCAGCCGGTAAATCAGCCAGCCCTGGGCTACGATCTGCATCCAGGTGCCGATGCTCGAGGTGCAGGCGCCAACCCACATCAGGCGGAAATCGCGGTATTGAAATGCCTTAAAGACCCGACGGATCACCCTAAGTCTCTCCCAGTCCCGTCAAAGCGTAACACGCGGCTTTTGCAAGTTCGTCATGACGGAATCCTGGAATCGTTCCGGATGCAATCGGTGCTTGCATATTCTTCCTCCGCGAAGTCGAATCGGCTTTCAGACTTTTCAGCGAGTCTACGCACGATGGTAGTAGTGGGAGCTATCCCGCTACTTTGACCAGTGTGACGTGTTAAGAACAAAAATAATGAGAAAATCCAGGGTGCACTCAGGCCAGAGAAAGCTGCCCATGTCCAATCGCTCGGCGGTATGTAGCTTCGTGCTCGTGTTGGCGAGCTGCGCGTTACTGAGCGCCCAGAATGTGGTGTTGACGGGCGCGCTTGGCGGAAGGATTACGGACCAGAGCGGGGCAGTCGTACCGGGAGCGTCGGTTCTTTTGCGGAACCTCGCCACTGGCGTGCAACAATCTGCCGAAACAAATCACGCCGGACTTTACCGGTTTCCAGTCCTCATGCCGGGGTCTTATTCCGTCACGACGAGTCTTAAAGGGTTTCGCGACGTGCAGGCCCTGGTGCAAGTGCGGGTAGGAACTACCACGTCGCAGGACATCAAGCTGCAGGTGGGGGCGGGTGGAGACACAGTCAAGGTCATCGGGATCGCGCCCCTGCTGCGCCCGGAGGAATCCTCGGCCAGCACCGTGATCGATCGGTCGCTGATTGAGGAGTTGCCGCTCAACGGAAGAAAATACACAGATTTTATGATGCTGACCCCGAATACCAGCTACGACGGGGACACCGGCCTGGTCAGCGTTGCTGGACAGCAGGGCGGCGAAGATTCGGGATACGCCAACGGAAATGGCTCCAACGCCTTCACCGTTGACGGAAGCAACGCCATCAACAACTACTTCGCCGACATTGTGGGCCGTAATCGCATCCCGTATCTGTACGGCGCGGATTCGATCCAGGAGTTTCAGGTTTCAGTGAGCCCGTACTCGGCCGTTTATGGCGGTGGGGCGGGTTTCGTCAATGCCGTGACGCGGTCGGGCAGCAACGCGTTCCACGGCAGCGCGTTCTATTACAACCGGAACTCGGCGACTGGAGCCAATGACGCGCTCGATGAGGCCGCGGGCAATCTCAAACCGGAAGATGCTTTGCAGCAATTCGGCGCCGGACTGGGCGGGCCAATACGGCACGACCGTTTATGGTTCTTCGTGGATTATGAGCAGCAACTGCGGAACAATCCGATTCCGGTGATCAATCCGGCGTTGTCGACGAATCCTTCGAACCTGGTTGCCTTGTTCAACGGCCCCGGTGGTTTCGGCATCGCTCCTGCAACGCCGCTGCCTGCGCCAAATGGTCCCTTGCCTGTCCCCAATATCGACACCGACGCCGACGTCACGGCGGGACCGAGCGATCCGTTGTACCCGCTGTACCTCCAGCAAGTGTCGAACACGCTCAATGCGCTGAACTCTAATCTCGGACTCAAAGCAAGAAAGGGCAACGATTGGGTGATTACGCCGCGTCTCGACTACCAGGCCACGAACCGCGATAGCCTGTTTCTCAGCCTCAATGCGAACCACTTCAACTCACCCGGAGGCGTCATCCTTGACCCGACCGTGGGCAACTATGGGACGCAGACACTCGCGAACGTCTACGTGCGTACCTTTCAGGCCAGCGTGGGGTGGACGCACACGTTTTCTTCAAGCATGCTGAACGAATTTCACGCCAGCACTTCGCAGGATAACGAAATCGCGACACCGACCGGTCTGGCTCCGAACACGCCCACCGTGATTCTGGATAGTCCCGCCGCGTTTACTCTGGGAAACGCCGCGTTCTCCATTGGAAGGGTTTTTGAGCGACAGTACTCTCTAGCCGACCGTATTGATTCCGTGATCGGCAAACATACGTTGCAATTCGGTTTCGATTTCAACCGCTCCTGGGACGCCGACACCGATGACGGCGGCGCGGATCCGAACGAAGCTGCCGACTTTGGATCACCGCTGGGCCTTTACGAATTTCCGAATCTGGAAGCTTTTGCCCTGGGGGAATACATCAATTTCAGTCAGGCTGCAGGGAACCCCACTTTTTCTTTCGCCGTTCCTTACTACGGATTCTACGTGCAGGACACGTACCGCGCATTGCCGCGGCTGACGCTGGAAATGGGCTTGCGCGAGGATTTCCAGGTCTACCCGCAGCCGGCGGAAAATCCCGCCTTCCCGCTCACCGGGCAGTATCCCAACCAGTTTCAACGCCTGGCGCCGCGCTTCGGATTTGCCTGGCAGCCTGCATCGAAAACCGTCGTGCGCGGAGGGTTCGGCATGTTCTATACGAACATGAACGGGCTGAACTACCGCAATGCGGTGATCTCGAACGGACTGCTGACGCAGCAGTCCGAGGCAAGCGCCAGCTACGCCTCAGGTCCGCCGAACCAACAAGAGCCCACGTTTCCGACTATTTTGCCGAATAATTCCCCTCTGTTCTCGGCCTCCGAGGATATTTCCCTGGTTTCTCCCCAGTTCCGCGTGCCTTATATTTTGCAGGCGAGCGTGCAGATTGAGCGCGAGATTTTCGAGAACACAACAGTGAGTATCGGCACCATGTGGAATCATGGGGTGCACATTATTTCGGGAAGCGCCTATGACGTGAACCTCGAGCCGCTGCAAGGCACAACCACGTACGTCGTCTGTCCTCCAAGCGCAACTTCAGCGCCGTGCACAGGGCCGACCATCGTCCTGCCGACTATGGACAGCGGCCTGCTGAAAGACGGCCTCATCAACTCCAGCCTGGGCCAGATCCAGGAACTCATCAGCCCGGCGCAAAACTATTACAACTCTTTCTTTGTGCAGTTGCAGCGGCGCATGTCACGAGGCCTTTCGCTGCAATTTGCTTATACGTTTGCCAAGAGCATCATGCTCGACGGGATGGACTTCAACAATCAGTTCGATTTCAGCAATACCCATGCTCCCTCGCTGCTCGACCAGCGGCATCGACTTAGTTTTGCCGCTGTCTACCAGCCCCGGCTGGACACGCTGACCAGTTCGGGAGCCGGGCGGACACTACTTTCCAACTGGACGCTGAGCAGCGTCATGGAGTTCTCTTCCGGCCGTCCCTACGCAGGTTTGCTGGGCACAGCATGTTGCAACGCGGGCGACGACAATCTGAACGACACCGCCTTCAACCAGGACACCGCGGCAACTGCAGGGGGCATTAATGGCGCGGGTCCGACGCCGGGTATTGGCCTGAATTCTTTCTACGGCCCGTGGCTGGAGAGAATCGATGTTGGGTTGGCCCGCGGTATTGCGATCGGGGAAGGCAAGGAACTGCAATTCCAGGCGCAGGCGTTTAATCTGTTCAATCACGCGAATTACTACGTGCAGAACGGCAACGGCGTCAACCAAATACAATACAACCCCGTCGGGACCAGCTGCGGTGACGGCATTCACACCGACCAGACCTGTTATCTGGTGCCGAATTCGGGCCCGGGAAATTTTGGGGCGTTACAGGAAATCAGCCCCGACGGACTGCCGCGCGTGTTGCAGTTTTCAGCGCGATTCACGTTCTAGCATCCCGCTTGAAGCGCTTGCCGCAGTACACTCTAAAATTGGGTTTCTGCAAACGAGTTTCGAAAATCATCCCAGCATGAATTACGACGCCATTCTGGTTGTTTCTTTCGGTGGGCCGGAATCGAAGGAAGAGGTGATTCCCTTCCTCGAGAACGTGTTGCGCGGGAGGAACATTCCGCGTGAACGGATGCTGGCCGTCGCCGAGCACTATTACCATTTCGCGGGCAAGAGCCCCATCAACCAGCAGACGCGCGAACTGATCGCCGCGCTGGAAGCGGAGTTGGCAAGGAACGGGCCGAAGCTTCCGATTTATTGGGGAAATCGAAACTGGCATCCGCTGCTGCCTGCGACTCTTCGACAAATGAAGCAGGATGGCATCCGGCGGGCGCTGGCGTTTGTAACTTCGGCCTACAGTTCTTACTCATCATGCCGGCAATATCGCGAGGACATTGCTCGGGCGCAAAGCGAAGTCGGAGCGGGAGCGCCTGAGGTGGAGAAGCTGCGGGCATTCTTCAACCATCCGGGGTTCATCGAAGCTGCGGTCGAACGCGTGGGTGATGCTCTGCGCGCAGTTCCAGAGGACGCGCGGGAGAATGTGCAAATCGTTTACCTGGCGCACAGCATTCCAGTTTCGATGGCTGACACTTCCGATTATGTGAAGCAACTGGAGGAAGTGCGGCGCTTGGTTTCGGCGGCGCTTGGTCTGCAGAACAACGCGCAAAAAAACGATATGCTCGTTTATCAGAGCCGCAGTGGCGCTCCGGGACAGCCCTGGCTTGAGCCGGACATTCTGGATTACTTGCGCCGGGTGAAGGCGGAGAATCTGGCTTCGGCTGTGGTGCTCGCGCCAATTGGCTTTATCTCGGATCACATGGAGGTGCTCTACGACCTGGATATTGAAGCGCGGCAGCTTTGCGATTCGCTGGGCTTGTCGATGACTCGAGCGAAAACTGTGGGCGTGCATCCGAAATTTATCGGCATGATTCGCGAGCTGATTGTCGAGCGGATGAATCCGGGGTCGGAACGCAAGGCGTTGGGTTCGCTTGGACCGAGGGCGGATATTTGCGCGGAGGATTGTTGTTCAGGGCGGAAGGCAGTGGTCAGTGAGCAGTGATCAGATCTGGATCTCAAAAAAATACAGATCAAGCCTTGTAAAATACCTGGAATCAGTTAGTTACGGGTTTCCGGTATGGGATGAATCTGGCTAAAATATTGGAAACAGGCAACTTACCCGCAAAATATTCCAGGCAAAGGACTTAGCGGCCTTGCGATGGCAAAAACGCTGTGAAATCAAGGGTCCGCCTCGCAAAATATTGAGTTTGCGACAGTTATCTCAGTGCTATTGAGTTGTCAAAGATCCAATGCGCATAGCCATAGTCAGAATTGCAGGGTTGGGAGTTGAAGTCAAGGGAAATTTTGGCAATAATATACTTGATAAAATAGGCTTTTCTCTCCGCACGTTCCCGGCAAGACGGAGTTTGAACGGTTCGACAATGCTGTGCGCCAAGTGCTCACAGTGCCAAAGGATGAACTGCTCAGGCGGGAACAGCGGGAGAAGAACAAAGCGGAAGCCAAGCGGCCTAAGAAAAACTCATGAAGCACCAATACAGGCCGTTGCCTCCGGCAAAGAGTGTCGTGCGGCGCGGTCGATTGGCGCTCTGGTTTTGCGGTTTGATGCTCATTGCGATTGGCTGCGTTCGTCTACTCCAAGGCCAGTTCGCTTACATAAGCATCTCTGGCACGATTTTTACTCCTCTGCTGATCGTACTCGGCTTATTCGTCATCTCAATCGCCGTTTTCTCCCATCCGAAAAAACGTCCCTAGAAAATGGCGTCATTTTGCTAAGTATATTATTGCCGAAATTTTGGCGTCGGCGCGTAAATTTGTCGCGCATGCAGAGGCGTCCCCCAGGCGCTAAAGCGCTGGCCTTTGGCGGCTTAACGGCACGACTGAAGTCGTGCCCTTCCCGAGCGGTCTGGCGGCAACGGTCGCTGCAACGGCGTGCCTAACTTTGTCTTCGAGATGAAATCAACGAATGCGAAATTAGGAACGGATCTTTGCGCTTTCAGGAGAGCGGGCGGGGACGCCCGCTTGACAGCCGGCGGGACGCCGGCGCTACTTTTTTCTGGCGCCGCGGATTAGTGCACTGCCAATCCTGCGCCGGGCTTGCCTTTTCTCATCAGGAAGACGAGCGGAACCATGGCGAGGATGCAGATGGCCAGCAGGCGGAAATCGTCGAGGTAGGCGAGCATGGTGGCTTGGCGCTGGAG
>JBEKWP010000069.1:0-28470 GCA_049512915.1 Candidatus Sulfotelmatobacter sp. | reverse complement strand
AGCGCCCTGGACATGTCCAAAGTGCGCCCAGCGACTTCGCCTTTCCCGCACATACGCACGCATGAACGGATTTGCGACGTTGGCACTTTCTATGGCGCTGTGTTACGTCATAGGACTTCATGGTCTACTGCTGTTCCTGGCTGGTTTCGTAATGTGGATACCGATTTCACTAATTGTGACTGTGCCATTTGCCTGGGTTATAAGACCTTCTCTAGAGCCGTATTACTCGACTAAGGAAGAGTCGCACTTTACTTCTTTGTCTATTAACGAAAATGACAGCTCAGAGCGACCGAAGCAGCCCTAGCGTTTGGCCCGAAAAAGGGCTTTCCTCGCTCTTCGCGAATCTCGGGGACCGCGAAAACTCGGCTGTGAAAAGATCAGCGCGGCATTGAAGGGCAAGCCCTTCACTCCGATCCATCGACGACGATGTGTCCAGCAGTCCGCACGTCTGAGGGCCGATAGGTGCGGCGACCGTCCGCGGGGGGAGATCCCTCGCCCGGCTGAAGTGCGCCGGAACTTCGGGATGACGCCGGTGCGGCGCAATCAAAGAGGTAGAGCGTCGCTCGACGGACAGCCGAGGGCGGCTGTCCCCACATACGCCCATCTCCACATAACCCCATCTCCGCATAAGCGCATCCCTACACGGGCCTCGCGGTGAGTGGTGGCATTGTTTACAATAGGAGATTCGTCCGTCTTGGTTCAGAATCACTGTGGGACGAAGCGTTTTTTGGAACAGTCAAACCACTTGGAGCCTTCAAACCACGAGCCTCGTGTGCCGTCCGTTGCTGCCCCTACCGTGTACTGGCGGGTGGAGGGGAGCCTGCTTGACCTGACGGTGGTGCAGCCGGTGGCGTTCTTTACGTGGAATGCGCAGACCTTTGCCGAGCGGTTCCGGCGGCGGGGATTGATATTCCTGATGGCGGCGCTGCGTCCGTTTCTTTATTCGACGAATCGGAAGTTTGCGACCCGGGTGGTGCATACGACTTTGCGGGGTGTGACGCGTGACCGGCTGGATCTGCTGGGCGAAGAATACTTCCAATACAGATTGAAGCCTGAGCTGAAGACGCATGGGGCGGAGCGGGTGCGCGAACTGGTGCGCTCGGGGGCGGATGTGGTGCTGGTGAGCCAGGCGCTGGAACACGTGATGAAGCCGCTGGCGCTGCATCTGGGAGTGAAGCGGGTGGTGGCGAACCGGCTGGAATTTCGCGATGGCGTGGCTACGGGAAGGCTGCTGGAGCCGGTGATCCGGCCGCGGGGAGCATTCGCGCGGATTCGGGAGCAGAGCCCGGATGGGCGGCGGGCGCCGAAGACGCTGGCGCGGCAACTGGATATTACGGTGGAGGAACTGCGGGCCGCGACGATTGGGTCAGGGCGGGAGCCGGCGGTACGGGAACATCCGATCGTGCATTTTGACGGGCAGAGGCAGGCGGCGGAATTTTCAGTGCGGCGGGCTTTGGCGGGCAAGCACGTGATGCTGATCGGGGTGACGGGATTTATTGGCAAAGTGTGGCTGGCGAACACGCTGATGGAGTTGCCGAAGATTGGACGGATTTATCTGCTGATCCGGCGGCAGAAGTCGAATCCGGCGCAGCAGCGGTTTGAAAAGATTGTGGAAGAGTCTCCGGTGTTCGATCCGCTGTTTGAGAAGTATGGGGCGGGGCTTGCGGAATATCTGCGTGACAAGGTTGAGGTGGTGGAGGGCGACGTCACTCGGACCGGGTTGGGGCTGAATGAGGAGGTTGCGGGGCGGCTGCAGAGGAATCTTGATCTGATTGTGAATAGTTCGGGATTGACGGACTTCAATCCGGACTTGCGGGATGCGCTGGCGACCAACACCGATGCGGCGATGAACATCCTGGAGTTCGTGCGGGGAACCGAACACGCGGGGCTGCTGCATCTTTCTACCTGCTACGTGGCGGGCGAGCGCGATGGGCGGGTGACGGAGAAACTGATTCCGAATTACACGCCGCGCCGTGTGCCGGATTTTGATGCAGAACAGGAATTGCGGTCTCTGCATGAATTGATCGCGAAGGGTGAGGCGGAGGCTGAGGGCGCGGAAGTGACTGCGGGTTTGAAGTCGCAATCGCTGGCGAAAGAGCATGCGGCGAAAGGCTTGCAGGGCGCGGCTTTGGAGAACCAGATCCGGAAGAACCGGATCCGGTGGCTGAAAACTTATTTGACGGAAGCGGGGACGCGGCGGGCGAAAGAGTTGGGCTGGCCGAATACTTACACGCTGACCAAGAGCCTGGCGGAATCACTGATTGTGAAGCACGGAGCGGGGCTGCCGATTGCGGTAGTGCGTCCGGCGATTGTGGAGACTTCGGTGGGGAAGCCGTTTCTGGGGTGGAATGAAGGGATCAATACCTCGGCGTCGCTGTCTTATTTGTTGGGGACATATTTCCGGCAGTTGCCGTCGAATGAGAGCAAGCGGCTGGATATTATTCCGGTGGACTCGGTTTGCGCGGGGATGACTTTGATTGCGGCGGCGATTGTGGAGCGGCGGCACGATTCGCTTTATCAGCTGGCGACGTCGGTGACGAATCCCTGCGACATGGGGCGGTCGATTGAGTTGACGTCGCTGGCGCATCGCAAGCATTACCGGGCGCAGGAAGGATTGGAGTCGTGGCTGCGGCTGCGCTTTGATGCGATTCCGGTTTCGAAGGAACGTTACCAGCGAATGTCGGCGCCGGCGCAGAAGGCGATTGTGAAATCGATTCAGCGGATCATGTCGCCGCTGCCGCTTAGGAAAACTCCGCTGGTGAAGGCGGAGAGGAATCTGGAGCGGCTGGAGAAGTTGATCGAGTTGTTTGAGCCGTTCATCCTGCTCAATGAGCACGATTTTGCGGCGGATAACGTGGAGAAATTGTCGCACGCGCTGGTGGAGGAGGAGCGCGAGGAGTTTGGATACAAGGCGCGGATGCTGGACTGGTGGGATTACTGGATCAATGTACATATTCCGGCGCTGCGCAAGTGGACTTATCCGCTGATTGAGGGAAGGCCGCTGGAGGCGCGTCCGGCGCGGAGTTTACAAAATGGAGACACGGTGAAGACGGGGACGTGAAGGCCAGGGGCTAAAGCCCCGGTTGTTCTGAGGAGATTTATCGGAGCGCTGAAGCGCTGCGCCAGCCAAAGGCCGGGCAGCTTCGCTGCCGACGAGGAAGATGAAGCATTGAAGAAACTGGATTGGTGAATGGCGATATTTCTTACGGGATCGACGGGCTACATAGGGGCGCACGTGGCGGCGAACTTGTTGAGGGACCATGGTGCATCACTCAATGTGCTGGTGCGGGCGCGGGATGATGGCGAGGCGCAAGGGCGGCTGTGGCAGGCGCTGCAATTGCATCTGGAGTTTCCGCAGTTTTATGAATACCTGCAGACGCGGGTGCGGGTATTTCGTGGCGATCTGACTGCGCCTGGTTTCGGACTTTCGCGCGATGAGTATGACCGGCTGGTGCACACTACGGATTCGGTGATTCACTGCGCGGCGTCGCTCAACCGGAAATCGGAGAAGAGCTGCCTGAATGTGAATCTGCGGGGCACGCTGGAGGTGCTGACGCTGGCGCGAAGTGCCGAGCATTATCACGGATTGAGGCGTTTCAGCCAGGTGAGCACGGTGGCGGTGGCGGGGAAGCGGCACAATGAAGTGGTGACGGAGGATCGGTCGATTGATTGGGAACGGTCGGACTACGATCCCTACGCGCGAACGAAAAAATTCTGCGAGCACATGATGCGGGTGCTGCTGCCTGAGACTCCGAAGACGGTTTTCCGTCCGAGCATCGTGCTTGGGGATAGCCGTTATGCGGAGACTACGCAGTTCGACATGGTGAAGGCGTTTGTATTTCTAGCCGGGCTGCCGGTGCTGCCGTTTCGTCCCACGGACAAGATCGACATTGTGAATGTGGATTTTGTGGCGGAGGCGATTGCGACGCTGCATCAGAAGGATCGTCCGGAGCACGATACTTATCATCTTTCGTCGGGAGTGGGTTCGCAAACGTTTCGCGAAATAACCACGGCGCTGGCGGCGGCGCAGAACAAGAGAGCGCCGGTGTTTGTGCCGGTGGTGGAGCGTCCGTTTGCGGGGTCGGTGAATTTTCTGGCGAACCGCGGCGGCGCGATTGGAAAAGGTGCGTCGCTAATGAAAGTGTTTATGCCGTATCTGGTGTGGAATACGGTGTTTGATAACACGCGAGTGACTCGGGAGTTGGGGAAGAAGCCGGTGGCGTTTTCGGAGTATTGCTATCCGCTGCTGAAATTCAGCCGGGAGAATAATTTCGCGTATAAATACCGGCCCTGGCCCGCGGCAGCGGGAGGGACCGCGGCATGATGGATCTTATTTTGGAAGCCTGGGTGAGCGGGTCGATCGAGCGGGCTAAAGCGGGATGGATGTTGGGCGAGGGTAAGCGCTGGCAGCCGGGCGAGAAGCTGAAACTTTTGTTTGCCGGGTACAACGGCACGCGGAATATGGGGTCGGATGTGCGGGTGGAAGAGATGCTGCGGCAGGTCCGGCATATTCTGGGCGCGGAGCGGGTGGAGTTCAGCGTGATGAGCCAGAACTTTGATTTTTCCCGCGGATATTTTGAGGGCACGAAGCAGGTGCATCTGCCGGATATCTTTCCGCCGTTTCTGGCGAATGAAGTTCCGAAGCATGATGGAGTGGTGGCGTGTGAAGGGTCGATGTTCAAAAGCAAATTCGCCAACGCGCTGACCACGATGATGATTGGGTCGCTGGGGATTGCGGCCGCGCAGAACAAGCTTTCCGTAGGATACGGCGCGGAAGCCGGGTATATGGATCCGCTGGTGGCGAAGATGTGCGGGCGGTATTGCAAGAATTCGTTTGTGATCACGCGGAATGAAGAGTCGCGCACGGTGCTGCGCGAGCTGGGCGTTCCAACCGAGTTGGGGACCGATACGGCGTGGACGTTTGAGCCGCGTCCGGCGGAGTATGGGCAGAGCGTGCTGCGGAAGGTGGGCTGGGACGGGCGGACTCCGGTGCTGGTGGTTTGTCCGATTAATCCGTTTGAGTGGCCGGTGAAGGCTTCGGTGGCGAAGTATGCGGCGCACGGTTTGACGGGGGCTTACAAAGACAGCCATTACCGCACGGTTTATTTTCACAACTCGGGGCCGGAGGCGGAGCAGGCATACCGGAAATATTGGACGGCGATTGCGAATGCGGTGGATGCGTTCCGCAAGAAGAAGAATGTTTTTGTAATTCTTGCGGCGACGGAGCGGCTGGATGCGCGTCCGGCGAACCGGATTGCGGAGAAGCTGGGCGGCGTGCCCGTGCTAACGTCGGACGATTACAACATGTATGAACTGGTGAGCATTCTGCGGGCGTGCCACATGATGGCTTCGTCGAGGTATCACGGGATTGTGACGTCGATGCCGGGACTGGTGCCGTCGGCGGGAATCACGATGGATGAGCGCATCCGGAACTTGATGCGGGAACGCGGGCATCAGGATTTGCTGATGACGGTGGACGATCCGAACCTGGAAGGCAAGCTGCTCGTGGCTCTGGAGAAGCTGAGTCGTGAAGGTGAGGCGATCGCGGCCGGAATTGCGCAGACGGTCGTCAGGAACTTGAAGGTGATGGCGCGCATGGGAGTTTATTTTGAGGAGGAAGTGCAGAGAAGGTATCCGGAGTTTGAGACGCGCCGGGGAGAGTGGAGTTGGGAGGATTATTTGCCGCCGATGAGTCGAGGGTTGCGGGAGCTGGCGGCGGCCTACAACTAGGACTTGCATTTTAAGAATTTATTAGCCGGGCGGGAATGGTGGGAACTCCTTTCGGTGCCTGCGGAGATATCTGTGGGCAAGGGGTCCCTTCGGCTCCGCAAAGTGGTGCTTTGCTACGCTCAGGATGACAGAGTTAGAAGATGAGTTTTCTGGAAGAGATTTTCGACGCACTCGGGAAGGCTGGAAACGCCAACGTGCTTGCCGAGATTCGCGACGGCGAAGTCACCGGTGTGACCGGTGTTTGGCGCTCATGGCCGAGGGGCTGATTGTCGTTCCTCTCTATTCGCGGCAAGCGCCGGGGGAGTTGGTGGCGATGATGAAGGACTGCACGCCGGCTGCGGTGTGCTGTGGCGATGCGGCTTTGCGGGATGCGATCGCACAGAGTTGGGCGGACGCTCCTCCGCAGTTTCTGTTTGACGAGATTTTTTCCGGCGTGGAGGGCGCGCGACTGGAGCAGCCCCGGGTCGACGATGACAGTCCCGTAACGATCATTTATACGTCGGGGACATCCGGTGAAGCTAAGGGTGTGGTGCTCACGGCGGCGAATGTGGGCTTCATGCTGGAGCGGACGGCGGAGCGGCTGGAACAGTTGATGTCCGGTTCGGCGTCAGGATCGAGATCGGCGTTGCGCGGGCAGGATCGCATCTTTCACTATTTGCCGTTTACATTCGCGGCGTCTTGGATCGCGTTGCTGACATTTCTGAAGCGGCGGAGCCTGGTTACGATCAACATGGATCTGACGAAGATCGCGAATGACATGAGGGTCGTGGCTCCGGATTACTTTTTGAATGTGCCGCAGTTGCTGGAGCGGATGCGGCGGGCGGTGGATGAGCAATTGTGGCAGACGGGAGGAGTGGCGCAGGCAATTTATTCGCGGGCGAAAGGCGCGTGGGCGCGGCGGCAGGATCGGCAGGCGAAGCCGGGTGATGCGGTGTGGCTGGGGCTGGCGAATGCGCTGGTTTTTCCGGCGATCCGGAAGAAGATGATCGGGAAGAATCTGAAGGCGCTGATTTGCGGGTCGGCGCCGCTGAGTGCGGAGACGCAGCAGTATTTCATGATGCTGGGTATTCGTGTGCTGCAGGTTTACGGGCTGACGGAGACTACGGCGATTTGCACGATGGATGACCCCAACCGGGTCGAGGTGGGGCGCGTGGGGCCGGCGATTCCGGGCATGGAGATGAAGCTGGGAGAGAATGATGAGATATTGGTGCGCGGGCCCAACGTTTTTTCAGGCTACTGGAAACGACCGGAGCAAACAGCTGACGCGCTGCGCGACGGATGGTTCCATAGCGGCGATCAGGGTGAGGTGAACGCTACCGGAAACTGGCGGATTGCGGGGCGGATCAAGAATCTGATCGTGCTGGGATCGGGACACAAGATTTCGCCGGAGCCGATTGAGAGTGCGATTTCGAAGAATCTGCCGGAAGCGCAGCAGGTGGTGGTGGTGGGGAATGGGCGGGGATATTTGTCGGCGATTGTGACGGGGAATGTGAGAGCGGAGCATGTGCAAGCTGCGCTGGATGTTGTAAATCATGAACTGCCCCACTACAAGCAGGTGCGGGCGTTTTACGTGCGCGGGGAAGCTTTCTCGATTGAGAGCGGGATGTTGACGGCGAACGGAAAGCTCAAGCGGGATGCGATCGGGGCGGCGATGAAGGAAGAGATTGAGGGGATGTATCGGGTGAGGCAGGCCGTTTAGCGCGGGGAACGATGCGGGGAACTACGAAGGACGTTAAGGTGAGCGAGGGAAGGGCTGTGTCAAAAGCGGGCGGCGGGAGCACCTTATCCTGGTTGCTTGCCGATGGCATTATCGAGCTGAAACTGCATCGGGAGCCTTGCAACGAGTTGGGATCGGTGTCGCTAGAAGAGTTCGAGAAATTTGCGGCCGCTTTGGAAAGTATGCAGGCGGAGGCGCATGCGCTGATTCTTTATAGCGAGATGAAACCGGGATTTTGCGCCGGGGCGGATTTGCGCGAACTTTACCAGCGGTCGCAGGCGATGGAGAAAGCTGAGGCCGCCAAGGGCGTGCGGGATTTTCTGGAGCGGATTCACCGCGTGTTGAATCAGATTGATGCTGCGCCTTTGACGACGATTGCGGCGGTGCACGGAGTGACGTTTGGGGGAGGGTTCGAGCTGGCGCTGGCTTGCGATTTGATTATCGCGGATAAGATGGCGAGGTTTTGTTTTCCCGAGCTGAGGCTGGGTTTGATTCCGGGGTTTGGCGGGATTCCGCGGCTGAAGCGGGATTTGGGGAATGCTGTGGTGAGAGATCTGCTGCTGACAGGGCGCAGTATCAATGCGACCAAGGCGCAGCAGATCGGGCTGGTGAGCCAGGTCGTGGGTGAAGGTGAGGCGCTGCGGGCGGCGCGAGTGACAGCGCTGCAGCTTGCGAAGTTTGACCGGGAGACGGCCGCCGCGGCGAAGAAGTTCATCAAGCCGATTCCGCGGGAAGAGTTGCTGCGGGAGATTGATATTTTCTGTGACCTCTTTACGCGTCCGGCTGTGCAGGCAGGGTTGCGGAGGTTTGTGGAGAGCACGGATGCGCAGCCTTACTTGCCGTAGGGCAGTACCCAGTACCTAGTACCTAGTACTTAGTAAAAGCTGGTTTCGCGCACGGTTTTCAGCGCGAGGTGCGAACGATACACCGATCGGCGAGTGCCGATTAGATCGAGGTCCTTCGCTTCGCTCAGGATGACAGAGCATTTATCAGGATGACGCTGCATTTATGAAGACAGCTGAACAGACACTGGATGAAATATTGAGTCTTGCGGCGGCGCACTTCAAGGTGCCGCGGGAGAAACTTCGCCCTGACGACGACTTTTTCAAGACGTTGGGGATTGACAGCTTGCAGACGCTCGACTTGCTGACCAAGCTGGAGAATCATTTTCGCGTGGAACTGCCGGATTATGAGCTGCAGGGGGTTTCTGACTTTCGCACGCTGGCAGGGAAAATTCAGGCGCGGCTCTAAAACCAATCCGCCACGGAGACACCCTTCGGCTAGGCTCAGGGCAGGCTCCGTCACGGAGAAAAACCGATCTAATCTTTATGACCGCCATCTTCGGTTTTGCTATCAACTTGTGCGGGTAGCTAATTCATTAACAAGGTTTTCTCCGTGCCTCTGTGCCTCTGTGGTGAAATGATTCCTTGATGCTCGACCTCCAAAAATATAGCTGCCTGGGCGCCGCGTTGCGCGATGCGATGGAGCGCTTTGCCGGCGAGACCTGCCTGATTGAGGCCGATCGTGATCGCGAAAAGGTGCGGTTGACCTACTCCGATTTCAAGGAAATCAGCATGCCGCTGGCGCGGGCACTGGAAGACGCGGACTTCGATGCCGGGGATCGCGCCGCGATTTTGATGACGAATCAGTCGAAGTGGCTGATTTCGGCGCATGCGATTTTCTACTGCGGCGGAGTGCTGGTCCCTCTGGATTACAAACTCTCGGCGGGCGAGCAGCTGCAGTTGCTGGAGCATTCGAAGGCGAAAGTGCTGGTGGTGGAGTACTACCTCTGGCGGGCGATCATGGAATCGCCGGAATTTCAGAACATCAAGACGAAGCTGGTGCTGGTGACTGAGGCGCCGCTGGGAGCGGAGCTGGCGGGAGGATTCCGCTGGGAAGATTTTCGGCGCAAGGGCGCGCCGGATTTTGTAATGCGGCAACGGGAAGATGTGGCCTGCATCGTGTATTCGTCGGGCACGGGCGGACGGCCGAAGGGTTGTGTGCTGACGCATGAGAATTATCTGGAGCAGTGCCGGGCGCTGACGGCGTGGTATCCATTCTGGCCGGGGGTGCGGTATTTGAGCATTCTGCCGACCAACCACGCAATCGATTTCATGGTGGGCTTCATTGGACCGTTTGTGTGCGGAGCTTGTGTGGTGCATTTGCGGACGCTGCGTCCGGAATTTGTGCGGGATGCGTTTGTGCGCTACCGGATCACTTATGTGGCGCTGGTGCCGATGATTGTGAAAAACCTGGAGCGAGGGCTGCGCGCGAAGATCGAGGAACTGCCGGCGTGGAAGCGGGCGATTCTGAAACGAATGATCGGGCTGAACAAGATGCTGACGCGGAGCAAAGCGCGGGTGAAGTTAAGCCGGGCGCTGCTGCCGGGCGTGCACCGGGCGTTTGGCGGGGAGTTGTTGGCGCTGATCACGGGCGGAGCTTTCATGGAGCCCTCCACTATGCAGTTTTTCTACGATCTGGGAATCTCTGTGGTGAATGGCTATGGACTGACGGAGGCGGGAACTGCGCTTACCTTGAATGATCTGAAACCATTTCGCGCGGACACGGTGGGCAAACCGCTGCCGGGCGTGGAACTGCGGGTGCTTTCTCCGAATGAGGAGGGGATTGGGGAAATTGCGGCGCGGAGCAAGACCGTGATGTCGCATTATCTCGACGACGCCGAACTGACTCTGGAAACGATTGTGGATGGCTGGCTTCTGACGGGCGATTTGGGGCGTTTTGATAAGAGCGGGCATCTGCAGCTTTTCGGGCGGAAGAAGAACATGATCGTGACCGAAGGCGGGAAGAATATTTATCCCGAGGATATTGAGACGGTCTTCGACGGACTGCCGGTGAAGGAGTACTGTGTGTTCGCGGCGAATTATGTGTGGCCAGAGAAGCTGGGGCGGGAGATGCTGGTGATGGCGCTGCGGCTGGAACAGAATCAACGATTCGACAGCGCGCTGCTGGAAGAGGTCGTAGCCCGCAATCGACGGCTGCCTGACTTCAAACGGGTGGGCGGGTATGTGATCTGCGAGAAAGATTTTCCGCGGACGGCGTCGATGAAGATCAAGCGGCAGGCGCTAGCGGAGGAGCTGGGGAAGACGGTGAATCGGGCAGCGGTGGTGGAGCTGTGAATGGGCGCGAATCTTATCTGGCGATTGTGAATCCGGCGGCAGGGGGTGGGCGGAGCCGGAAGATGCTGGGGCCGGCTCTGGAGCGGTTGCGGGCGGGCGGGGTTGAAGTTGATGTGGTGGAGACGCGGGGCGCAGGCGATGCTACGCGGATCGCGCGCGAGGCTTATGGACGCGGGCGGCGGCGGTTTATTGCTGTGGGTGGAGATGGGACCTCGTATGAAGTTGTGAACGGGCTTTTTCCGGAGGCGAGTGCGGGTGAGCCTCCTACACTGGGGTTTTTGCCGCTGGGGACGGGGAATTCTTTTTTGCGCGATTTCAGCGACCGTGGAGTGGAACATGCGATCGAGTCGCTGATTGCCGGGCGATCCCAGGCTTGCGATGTGCTGCGGTTGCGGCACCGCGGCGGAGTGATTCACTACATCAATCTGCTGAGTGTGGGGTTTCCGGCCGATGTTGCCACCTTGCGGGCGCGGCGTTTCAGCCGCCAGGGAGAACTGGGGTACGTCATCTCGATCTTTCTAGGGTTGGCACGATTGCGCAGGCGGCCGTTTCCGGTGCGCGCCGACGGCGAAACGGAGTTTGACCGGCGACGTTGTTTATTTCTCACTTTCAACAACAGCAAGTTTACCGGCGGGACGATGATGATCGCGCCGAAGGCTGACGTGAGTAGTGGGTTCGTTGAATATGTCCGCTGGGGGGCGATTGGGAGATTGGGGCTGATCGGGAATTTGCCTGGGCTTTATGATGGTACGCACATTGAACATCGTTTGGCTGAACGAAAAGCGGTGAGGCGGGTTGAATTTGATTTGAATGCGCCCGTCGATGTGATGGTAGATGGCGAAGTGCTGACGCTGCACTGCGAGGAATTGGATGTGCTGCCCCGGGTGTTGAACGTTGTGGCGTAAGCCCGTGATATAAGAATTGAAATCTCACTGGGAAGGGAATCATGTCGGAAGAGCGGCGAAAGCGGCACCAGGAGCGGGTGGGAGTGCCGGAAGCGAATGCGAAGTCGCGCAAGAATCTGATCTGGGCTGGGATTGTTCTGCTGTTCGTGGTGGCGTATGCCGCGGGCTGGGAGTACAGGAACCATCGCTACGATGGGTTCGCAAAATGCCTGGCTTCGAAGCAGGCGAAGATGTACGGGCTGTACTGGTGTCCGCACTGCATCGAGCAGAAGGAAATGTTCGGGAAAGCGTTTCAGTACGTGCCCTACACGGAGTGTGCGATCAAGGGCTCGCGTGAGCTGACGCCGGAGTGCAAAGCGGCTGGAATCAAGCTGTTTCCGAGCTGGCAGTTTGGCGCGAATCCGCCGAAAGAGGGAGTCTACCCCTTGCAGGAGTTGGGCGATAAGACTGGGTGTAGCTTGCCGTGAGCGCAACGGGGGATCAACACGCTGGGCCGAACGTAACTTCCACAGCACACAACCGAGGGTTGTTCGTGGCGATCGCTTTTCTCGCGCTGGGGGGAATTGTGGTGTCGGCGGTATCGCTGCAGCGGCATTATGCCAAGTCGGCGACGGCGTTCTGTGACGTCGGCGAGAGATTCAATTGCGACATCGTGAACCGGAGTGAGTATTCGACGGTAGTGGGAATTCCGGTGGCGGGGATTGGGATTGCCGGGTACGGAGTGTTGCTGGCGCTGGCGACGATTTATCGCGCGCGGACAGAAACGCCGACTTGGCTGCTGGCTGCGGCTGGGGCAGGATTGGGGTTTGCACTGTATCTCACCTACGTTGAGGGCTATGTGCTCGATACGTGGTGCGTTCTGTGCCTGAGTTCGCTGGGGCTGATTGCGGCGATCGCGGTGCTGGCGGGAGTGGTTAAGGCTCGGGCTTCCTCTAACTCGAGACTCGGGTGATGGTCCAGGCGAATATTCTTCCGATGGGAAAAACCCAGAATATGAGGAATGGCACAGCGGCGGGTTCCGCGGCGATTCGCGCCGGCGGAGCGACGGGAGATTTGCGGCTGCATGAATTTCGAAGCCGAGTCTTCCGGAACACGCGTTTCTTGCGGGTGTGGCTGCCGCCGGGTTATGACGATGCGGAGAATTCAGAGCGGCATTATCCGGTGCTTTATCTGAACGACGGGCAGAATTTATTTGAAGCGGCGACGTCCTTCACCGGCGTTGAGTGGCAGGTGGATGAGACGGCGGATCGTTTGATTGGCGAAGGCGCGGTGCCGCCGATGATTATCGTCGGCATCGACAACACGGGCAAGGATCGAATTCGCGAATATATGCCGCACCGGTCGATGAATCCCATGATGCTGCGGGTGCAGGGGCGGTATTATCCGGATTTTCTGATGAAGGAAGTGATGCCGTTTGTGGGGCGCAACTACCGCGCGGCTGCGGGGCCCGAGAATACTGGACTGGGCGGCTCTTCTTTAGGGGCGCTGATCGCGCTTTATACCGCGATGGTGCGGCCGGGTGTGATTGGGCGGTTGCTGATGGAGAGTCCGTCGCTTTGGGCCTCGCACCGGCAGACGATCAAGGAGAGCCGGTCGGTGAGGATTTGGCCTGAGCGAATCTATCTGGGGGTGGGAACGGCCGAGGCTGGAAGCGCGGAGCGGAGCCGGACGGTGGTGGACGATGTGCGGGAGTTGGCGGCCATCCTGCGGCGGGCGGTGCTGAGCGAGAAGCGGTTGCGGCTGGTGATTCAGGATGGAGCCGGGCACAACGAGGCTGCGTGGGCGGAGCGATTTCCGGAAGCGTTGCGGTTTTTGTTTGGAGAGTAGGGGCAGGATCGACGCAGTGGAGACATCAAGCGCCCACCGGGGCTGAAGCCCGCCTTCATTCTGGATTCTTACGCGGCCCATTCGGCTTCGCTCAGGGCAAGCTGCTGAAGCGCCGCTCTTCCACGTTACTCCCGTCGTCCGTCGCTACAATCTTTCTTCGATACTATCTCTCTCCGATGTTATCGCCGCATGCCTTGATCCTTCGCCGAGTTGAAATATCACATACAGGATAGCCAGCATCACGGGAACGGTGACCTGCAAGTGCGTCCAGCGGGCGAGCGGGCCGAGCAGCGGCAGGGCATAGGCGAGGTAAAGGAGAAGTTTGAGTTGAGGCGTTGTTGAATCGTCGGGCTGAATCGCGACCCAGTCGGATAGCAGCAGGAAGGCAGGCCCGAGAATTACGAGGTCGTAAACCGTGAGATGTGGAGCGACGAGCACGGTTGCGAGCAACATCGCGGAATAACGCAGTGGCAAACTCAACGTGCTTTGCCAGCAGCGGGCTGCGAACGAGAGCACGAGGAGCGCGGTGACGATGTAGAACGCGAGGGCGAGGCGCGGCCACGGGACGAGCATCGTCCAGAAAGTGCGGAGGCAGTGGGTCTGGTAAGGCTTTGGTTCGAGGAGCGGGAGCAGGCTCGGGAGACGAGAGAGAGTTTGTATCCAGGTGCGGAGGGAATCGGGGCCGTAGTAAATCCATGCCGCAGCCAGTTGCACTGAGGCTGAGAGCAGTGCGCCGGCGATCACTCTCCAGCGGCGAACGTCAACGAAAATGACGGCGGCGGCAACCCCGAGTTGAGGCTTGAAGATGAGGCATCCGAGGGCCAGTCCGGCGAGGAATTCTCCCTGCGCTTGCAGCGCGAAGAAAGCCACGGTGAAGCAGGCGAGAGCCAGGGCGGAAGTTTGTCCCCAGGCGATCAGGTGCCAGAAGGCGGGGAAGGCGAGTGCGAGAATCAGAACTGTGAATTTGTATTTGCGCAGGTTGGGGCAGGCGCGCCAGAGGGCATAGCCGCAGAGGCCGTAAATCACGGAACTCAACGTGAGCCAGCAGATCAGCGCCCAGAGATAGGAGAGACGGGCAAAGGGCGCGAAGAGGAGTGAAACCTGCGGCGGATAAAGCGGCAGATACTCGGTGCCTGCGGCGGCCGGAACGCGTTGCGCTGCGAGTTTGGACTGCGCCTTCATGTTATACAGATCGGCGCCGCGGTGGGTCAGAGCGAGCGAGCCGAGAGTGTAGAAATGCAGGAAGTCCGTGCCTTTGAGATTGCCGGCGCGATCGAGCAATCCGGGCGTGGCCATGTTCCAGATGTAGACAGACCAGAGGCTGAGCACGAGAAGCAGACCGTGTGCGCGCAGGCGATTCGGGGTCAGCCAGGCGGCGGCTTTCGCTAGGGTCATGCTCATAGATACGCGGGCCCGCCCATGATACTCAATTTATAAACTCGGGGACGGCGAGCTTCGAGGGCTGCTTCTCGTTATTAACAAGAGAGGCAGGATGAAGGGCACAAAGGGAACCAGGAGCGCCGGCAGCAGCGGGAGTTGGCTCGGAGAACTCGTACTTGGCGGAAACAACAGCAATGCCAGGGAAACGATGCAGGGCCAGCTCAACAGGAGAATGAAAGGCAGACGGGAGAACCCGGGCAGAGTGTTCCAGTCGTCCAAGAGCAGAATCGCGGGCAGAATCAGCAGTACTTGATTGAATGGAGTGAACAACGGGAACGTGAGGAGAGCGCACATGAAAAATATTGCGAGAATGGAGACGAACTGCCGCGAGTCACCTGCTTCTTTTCGATTTATCCAGGCAAATGCCAGGAGGCCGAGCACGAGGATGCCTCCCAGGATTTCTCCCAACGTGTCACCGAGAGCCACCCGGAGAGCGGACGTGGGCATGGCATATTTTCGATAAGCGGCGAGGCCAGCTAGAAAATATCGGGGCCATCCGGGAAGAAGCAGTTCGCCTGCACCGATAAGCGCAGCCAGTGTCGCTATGAAGCCAGCCGGAAGGCGCCACCTTCCGCGCCAATCTCCCACGGCCCAAATCGCGAACCAACACAGAGGCAGAAGCGCCATCTGCGGTTTTATGGTGGAGAGCGCGAGCAGCACGCCAGCTGTGCCTGCGTAGTTTTTGCTGATGCACCACGCACCCGCGCCCAGCAGGCAGCCTTCAACAATCGCCAGTTGCTGAAGGCGCAGGCCCTGCACAATCTGCGGGCTGCTGAGAGCGAACACCACTATCGCCGCGAACGCTTCCCACGGCAGGCGCCAGTGCAGAATGCTGATGCAGAAGAAAATATTCAGGGCTATCAGCAAACCCAAAACGAGTGGGGCCCAGCGTTGCACCTCTGAGAAATCGAGATATGCGAGGGGAGCGGTGAGAAAAACTTCGTAGACGGGGTAGGCAAAGCGCTGTTCATCTATTAGTGCAACGCCCGGCTTGTCGTACGTCTGGTTGATCGGGTGTCCGTAGAAAACCATTTGTATTTCGTGGCTTACTTCCGGCGCGTAGGGGTTGCGGCGGTGGAGCAGGAGTTCACGCGTGCCCACCCAGGGCGAGTACAGGTCGCTGATTTGAGCGATCACGTAACCGTTTTGGAGGTGGAGGTAGCTGGTCCACGGCACCAGGATCCAGTGCACGTAAAGCCATGAGATTCCGGCCACGAGAAAACTTAGCAGAAGCCAGAGTCGGACCTTACTGGGTGGAACATTCCTGAGTCGACCATTCTTCGGTCGAACATTCTTGCTGCTGCTGATCTGCATGCCGGGAGCACTCTATCTCCGCGCAGGCTCTCGATCGGCTACTTTCTGAAAGAGGCCGTCGACGATCTGAATCATTTCATCGTCCACGACGCGGTTACGGGAGATGGCCTCGATCAGAGGAATGGAGACGATTTTGTTGGCGCGCAGGGCGGCCATGCGTCCAAATTCGCCGCGGTGCACCATGTCGATCGCGCCCAGGCCGTAACGCGTGGCCAAAACGCGGTCGAAAGCGCTGGGAGAGCCACCCCGCTGGATATGTCCCAGCACCACGGCGCGAGTTTCGTAGCCGGTGCGTTTTTCGATTTCGTGGGCCAGGATGTTGGCGATGCCGCCGAGTTTGGCGTGGCCGAATTCGTCCTTGCCCATGTCGGAGAGAACGGGAGCTCCCTGGCCGGAGGAGAACTTCGCCCCTTCGGCGACGACCACGATGGAAAAATAGCGGCCGCGCTCATGGCGTTGACGAATGGAGTCCGCGACCTTGTCGATGTCAAAGGGGCGTTCGGGGATGAGGATGACGTCGGCGCCGCCGGCGACGCCACTGTAGAGAGCGATCCAGCCTGCGTCGCGGCCCATTACTTCGACGATCATGACGCGGTTATGAGCTTCGGCTGTGGTGTGGACGCGGTCGAGGGCTTCGCAGACGATGTTGCAGGCGGTGTCAAATCCGAAAGTGTAATCCGTGCCACCGAGGTCATTGTCGATGGTCTTGGGAACGCCGACAACCTTGGCGCCGCTTTCGTAAAGCTTCTGGGCGACCGAAAGCGTGTCGTCACCGCCGATCGCGATGAGGGCCTCGATCTTATTTTGTTTGAGCGTGGCCAGGCAACGGTCGATGCCTTCGGGGCGCTTCGAGGGATTGGTGCGCGAAGTGCGCAGGATGGTGCCGCCGCGCGGCAGAATGCCGCCTACGGAGTCGAGATCGAGGGGAATGCTGATATCTTCGAGGACGCCGCGCCAGCCTTCCATGAACCCGACGAATTCGTCTTCGTAGGTGAAGATGCCCTTGCGCACGACCGCGCGAATGACGGCGTTCAGGCCGGGACAATCTCCTCCGCCGGTTAACATGCCAATTTTCATCGTTTGCTCCGGTGCATGAATTCGGGTGACACTTCCTGGGATGCACTCCGAGCGTGGGCTGGAGTCACCGGGAAGAACAAGATTATCATTAAATGCCGAGTGATTCCTGCCGGGTTAGTTCCGTCGGATGTCTTAGGCTGATCTGAGGCGAGTGTCTTAGGCTGAGTGTCTTAGGCAGTGTCTTAGGAAGATAAGCGGCTAAGATTCCATTTTCAAATGCAGGGAGATGGTTTCGCCGGCGACCTCCAGCGATTTGATTGCGCGCTTCGCGATGGGGATACGTTTCCGAATGCAAAACATGACCAGCGCGGCGCCGACTTCGTTCTCGGTGAAAGTGGTCGCCAACCCGTCTCCGGAAGAGTTCAGCGCAACCTGGACCCCACTATCCTGCTTGAAGGTCAGCCGCCCCGCGCTGTCTGGGGGCAATCGCCGGCCGGTGCTGATGTAATAGTCTCGGAGTGCCTCAAACAGTTCGTTCCTGCTAAAACCTAGCACGCGGGTTTCGGTGGGCATGGGGCGAACATCCTTATCTAATCCATCTATCGGCGTTTCCTTAGATTTTGATTATCCCGGCAAGAATTGGCGGAAGAAAGACGACTGGGCAGCATGAACGCAGCGAGGAACATGACCATTGCGCTGCGATCTAAGTTTGGGCACAATGCTGCACTGGAAACAAGGGGATGAACAAGATTGTAAAAATTCTGGGGTGGGGAGTCGTGGCGCTGCTCGGTGCGGTGGCGGTGGGCACGGTAGCCGTGAATCGCGGCGAACCCATCAACGCACTGTGGCTGGTGGTGGCGGCGACGTGCTGCTACGCGCTCGGGTACCGCTTCTACAGTAAGTTCATTGCGGTGAAGATTCTCGCCCTCGATGGCTTGCGCGCGACCCCGGCGGAGCGACTGGAGAATGGCCGCGACTTTCTTGTGACCAATAAGTGGGTGGTGTTTGGGCATCATTTTGCGGCGATCGCCGGTCCGGGGCCGCTGGTGGGGCCGGTGCTGGCGGCGCAGTTTGGCTATCTTCCCGGGACGATGTGGGTGCTGGCGGGGGCAGTGTTTGCAGGGTGCGTGCAGGATTTTGTGATTCTGCTGTTCTCGGTGCGGCGCGACGGGAAGTCGTTGACGGAGATGGCCAAGAGCGAGATCGGGCGGGTCGGGGGATTCGTCGCTTACGTGGCGGTGATCGCGATTCTGATTATTCTTTTGGGCGTGGCGGCGTTGATCGTGGTGAATGCGTTGAAGTCGAGTCCCTGGGGCACGTTCACGATCGCGATGACCATGCCGATCGCTGTGCTGATGGGTGTGTATCTGCGGCGGATTCGCCCGGGTAAAGTTCTGGAAGTCTCGGCGCTGGGATTTGTTCTGGTGCTGGCGGCGATCTGGGGTGGGCAGTACGTGTCGCAGAATCCGGCGCTGGCGCGAGTGTTTACGTTCACCGCGCCCACGCTGGCGATTCTGATCATGGTTTACGGGTTTGCGGCATCGGCGTTGCCGGTTTGGCTGCTGCTGGCGCCGCGCGACTATCTCAGTACATTTGTGAAGCTGGGAACGATTGCGCTGCTGGCGGTGGGAATTGTGGCGCTGCATCCCACGCTGCACATGCCGGCGCTGACGCGGTTTGTCGACGGCACGGGCCCGGTGTTTGCGGGCAAGATATTTCCTTTCGCCTTCATCACCATCGCTTGCGGAGCGATCAGCGGATTCCATGCGCTGATTTCGAGCGGGACGACTCCGAAGCTGATTGCGCGCGAGACCGAAACGCGCATGGTGGGCTACGGCGCGATGATGTGCGAATCGGCGGTGGCGATTATGGCGATTATCGCGGCCTGCGTTGTACAGCCCGGTGTCTATTTTGCCATTAACAGTCCGGCGGGAATTGTCGGGCAGACCCCTGCGGCAGCGGCGGCGACTATTTCCAGTTGGGGTTTTCCGGTGACCGCGGCCGACATGCAGGCCCTCGCGCATGCTGTCGGTGAGCAGACTCTTTACAACCGAACCGGTGGAGCTCCGGCGTTCGCGGTCGGCATGGCGCATATTTTCTCGCACAGTCTGGGCGGCGATACGTTGATGGCACTGTGGTACCACTTTGCCATCATGTTTGAGGCGCTGTTCATTCTGACTATTCTCGATGCAGGCACGCGGGTGGCGCGGTTCATGGTGCAGGATGCGCTGGGGCATGTGTACAAGCCGCTGGGGCGGACGAGTTGGTATCCGTCGATTCTTGGAACCAGCGCTTTGATCGTGGCGGCCTGGGGATATTTTCTGTGGCAGGGAGTGAAGGATCCCCTGGGCGGGATTAACTCCTTGTGGCCGCTGTTCGGAATTTCCAATCAACTGCTGGCGACCGTGGCTTTGTGCGTGGCTACAACCATCATCATCAAGATGCACCGGGCGAAGTATGCGGCGGTCACGCTGGTGCCGCTGGCGTGGCTGGTCGCGGTGACGTTTACGGCGTCGTGGCAAAAGATGTTCGATTCCAATCCGCGCGTGGGATTTCTGGCGCAGGCTCAGGCGCTGGCGGCGGCGCCGGCGACTAGCGTGACCGGTCGGCTCATCTTCAACAACCGGCTGGATGCGGCGGTGACGGGAGTGCTGGTGGTGATGGTGACACTGGTGCTGGTGGAATCGGGGCGGCAGTGGTGGGGAATTCTGAGGGGAACGAGACAGGCGCCGGTGAAGGAAGCTCCGTTTGTGAGGACGCGGTTGGTGGAGGAGCGGGGATGAAGCGAATCATTTCTGGCTGGCACATTTTCATAGCCGCGCTGCGAGAGATTTTCGATGAGGCCGCGTATGCGCGGTTTCTGAATCGGGCGGGAATGGCGTCGTCGAGCGCGGCTTATTCAGCATTCCGGCGGGAATTCGAAGAGGCTAAGGTGCGGCGGCCGAAGTGCTGCTAAAGGATCGCCGGAGAAAAGACCAATGAGGAGTGTTATTCCAGAATGGACATTAGCAAATTAATTGAAACAATAAATATCAACAGACATGACTGTTCGCTCCTTCTGGTTGATCCCAAGCCCAATATGCTCGAATGGCTAAGCTCTTTTTACAAGGGCAAGATACACGGGAAGTACCGCTTGTATTACCCTGAGGGTAACCATGCTGTGATTATTCCGAAGGTTGACCGCTTTTCTGTGCCGGGTTCACTTGCGGACTTCATCAATCGAATGAAGCCGGGGCTACTTGGGAGGGAACTGCGGCGCTTTCACGTAACCCATGAAGATTTTGGTCATCCCATTACGACAGAGACCTTCGATGCGTTTTTTACCGTCTCTATAAGAGAAGCGGCCCTTTTAATGTCTGATTGTGGTCTCAGTGACCTTGAGGGCATCGGGCCCAACCCCAGACTGCCTGCAGGTCGAATAAAAGACTAGACCCTATGTGCCAAGAGCCGCCCCGCTGCGCTCGAATGACACCAGTTCGGCTCTAGGAACTGCGCCGTATCCGCGATAGACTGCACTTACATGCGAGTTCTGGGTATTGACTGCGGCGGTGCGTACACCGGGTACGGCGTGGTGGAGATGTCTTCTCGAGGAGATCTCGTGTGCCTGACTTGCGGAGCGATCAAGCTTTCGCTGCGCGATCCGTTGGCGCGGCGCTTGTCGCACATCTATGACGAACTCGGAGCGCTTATCGGAGAGCACCATCCCGACGAAGTGGCGATTGAGGGAATTTTCTACGCGCTGAATGTGAAGTCGGCATTGAAGCTGGGGCAGGTGCGGGGAGTCGCCATGCTGGCCGCCGCCGCGGCTGGGCTTGAGGTCGCCGAATATTCGCCGCTGACCATCAAGTCGTCGGTGGTGGGATACGGGCGGGCGGAGAAGCAGCAGGTGCAGCAGATGGTGACGCGCCTGCTTGGGTTGGCTGAGGCTCCGGAGCCAATGGATGCCTCCGACGCGCTGGCCATCGCCATCTGCCACTTGCATACCGCCGGAACACTGGAAAGGCAGAGGGCCGCGGCGCGGTGATGATTCCGGATTTCCTGATTAGAGCTTTTCTAATTCAAGCTTTACGGATTCGCTACGCCAACGCATGTTTCGCGATGGCGGTAGTGGCAATGACGGCGATGATGCCCGCGCCGTCGATGCCGCAGCAGGCGGCGAACGGGAGTACCCCATCGGCCGGGACCGTTACTTTTACCCTGGATTTTCCCCAGTCCGATCCTGAACACTATTCAATCGCTATCGACGCATCCGGACACGGGCGTTATGAGTGCACGGGAAAGGTGGCGGAGGATTCCGAGGAGGAAGCCTACCGGACAGAGTTCCAGATGTCGGCGGGAAACCGCGTGCGAGTCTTCTCCCTGGCAAAACAGGCGCAGTATTTTACCGGAGCGGTTGACTCGAGCAACGGCAAGCTGGCTTTCACGGGTGCGAAGGTGCTGAGCTACCAGGATGGCCAGCGTTCGAACTCGGCGCACTACAACTATTCGAACCTGGCGCCAGTGCAGCAGTTGACCGCACTTTTCCAAAGCATGGCGGCTACTCTCGAATATGGACGGCGTCTCGCCTACTACCACCGCTATCAGAAACTGGCGCTGGATGACGAGTTGAAGCGCATGCAAACGCAGGCCAGGAATAACGAACTCAGCGAAATACAGAGCGTGGCCCCGGTGCTGCAGGAGATTCTTGAGGACTCTTCCGTGATCAACGTAGTACGCGCGCGGGCTAAGGAGTTGATCGAGATGGGCAATAGCGTTGCGGCCGGGCACTGACGCATGGTTGTTAGAACGAAACTCGCAGGGTTGGGGCTTCTCTTTTCTTGCGCTTTAGCGGCTCACTGCACCGTAACGGTGACGGATGAACTGTGCTGGATGGTTCCCGATACGGCGGTGATATTCACGGTGTAGGTGCCCGCGGGAGTTGCGCCGCTGCCGGAACCGCTGCCGCCATTACCACTGCCGCTGCCGCACGCGACCTGAATTGCGACCGATCCGCACAAAGCAAAACAGAGAAGCAAAAAAGCCAGCCCGCGCCTCATCGATCTCAGCCGCAGGGAGCCAAATCCCATCAGGGCCATTGCAGGAAGACCAATCCACGCGGCGTAGAGTGGATGCAGAGGCTTAGCTCCGGGAGGTAAAGTCAGGGCTGCGGAAGATCCCGTCGTTGTCACAGTGAGTTTGACAGGAGTGCCAGGTTGCGCGGTGGTTGGAGCGAGAGAACAATTCACGCCCTGAGCTGTGGGAGCCGAGCAACTCAGGGTGACCGAACTGTTAAAGCCCCCAAGGGCTGCAACGGCCAGGTTAAAGACAGCCGTTCCTCCTGCAGAAACCGAGGCGGTCGAGGGGGTCGGGGTCAGTTTGAAGTCTGGCGCTGCTGGCGCACAGGACGGAAAACTGAAGGAAGCGATTCTTGTAGACCAAATGCTGCCGGTGGTGGGAATGTATGCGGTCGTATAAAAGAACGTGCAGTCGTCCGACGGGTCGACCGACATGCCGCTATAGTCGGCCCAACGGTAGGTGGTGGTCTGCGAACCGTGGGCAACGCGCGCCGCTGACAAAATATCGATCTCGCTCTCCATCGTACCCAACGGATCACTAGCCAGCCGGCCGGTGTAGCGAATCGAAGGGCTGATGCTCGCGCTGGAAACGCTATAGCCCACAGCTATGTCACCGGCTTGGTCCATAGCGATGCTGCCCATCCAGCGATAGCTGGAATCCGGGGCGTACGTCCCTTGCTGATAGAGCCCGAAACCTGTCCCCGTGTCCTGCAATTCGTACCAGCGGATGCCAGTCTGGCTGCTGCCCGGCCCGATCGTGACCGTCTGGTTGGCGACAAGCGCCTGGTAAGTTCCAAAATTGCGGTAGGCGAGCCGGTACATCAGCCGGTCCCCGTAGGAGTCGAGCATTTGCGCGGTTCCCGTCTGCGGGATGCAGGCGCCGGTCGTATAGTTGAGTTCCGCGACAGTCTCACCACAGGCCTCGGTGAACGCTGCTACCGGGATATTCGTAGGGCTGGAGTTCGTCGATGAAGCCCCGAACCAGGAATTGGCGGGGGTCGTCCAATCCACGTGAAACTGCCAGAGGTCGAGAGATTCATCGTTACCGTCGAAATTCAGGAAGTACTCCGCCGTGCCCGTCGGAGGCGGAGTGGTCCCGTCCAAATCCCCAGGCAGCAAAACGCCGTAAGAGGTGGGGGTGTTTGTGAAGCACTGCATGGCGGGTGCTGGCTGACCCGTCAGCATGACGCTGCGGTCTAACGCACAAGCTGCCGCGCCCACGAATACGCTGTTGTCGCCTTGGTTATAACTCACGTAGTAGGCATCAGGCCAAACCGCCAACTTGGGGTAGTCGTCAAATGCGCCTGCGGGTACCGGGAAAACGTAGAGATTCCATGTCGTATTTGCTGCGTCTGATGTGGTTGAGACCGCAACACACAGTTGATCGGGGCTGTCCCAGACCGGCATCATCATCACCCATACGTTGGCCAGCTTGTCGAACTGGACGATTTCGTCGGAGTAGTCTGTTCCGCTGACGTAACAAGGTGCTCCGATCGCTTGCCACAAGGTAGCCCCGGTAACCGGGCCAAGAGTCGCAACGCCGGTGGATTTGTCGAACACCGCGAAGGACCGGTTCACAAACTGTACAAATTGCGTTGGTCCCACGGCCACGTTGGAATCGGCAACAATGTCTTGATTGCTGTGATTAGGAAAGCCGTTTCCCACGCCGAGAATGTTGAGTCCCGAATCTGTGGAGAGCGTGGCAAGAGCCGGGCTAAGAGGCGTTTGGTCCGGTCCCTGAAGGGCTGAATCTGGGGCCGGGCTGGTGGCGCGCGGTCCATGGATTACCAACCTGTCATCGTCGTCATCCAGCGAACTGGCCTGCCCTGACGGCGCAGGAATGGACTCCATCTGGCTGAGCGGAGGCGCAACCGCATGTTTTACGGCCCTCACTACCATGGGATGAGACTGGCCCTGTGCTCGACAGAAAGATGCTCCTGCAAGCAATAGTCCAGAAGCCAGAACCCAGGGAAGCCGCATTCGCATCTATTGATGCTACCTGTAGCTGGTTTGGTTGGGCAAATGATTCGATAAGCCGGTAGTACCGGGGCTTAAACTGGGGATTAAACTGTAGGACCGCCAATAAGCCTGAGGACTGCGACCTTCAGAGTATCGCTGGGACACGCCTTATAGCCGCCCTGGTTCTTTAGCGCAGATTTCTGAGTGATGAATCGGCGATGCAGGTCGTATCCTAACACTTAATTAGGACACTACCGCGAAGCGCGATGTCCCCTTCAAGAAGCCAGGTCTCCGGGACGAAGCAACAGCAGCAGTCTCAGGTCGATGATGGCATGCAGCGCCATGGGCAGCCACAAGCTTCCGGTAGCGAGAAAGATCACCGCCATCACCGCTCCCACCAGGGCAGTGCCGATGATCCCGGATAATCCCTGGTAGCCGTGCCCCAGCCCGAAGGAAACGCTGGCAATTGCTAATGCGATCCAAAGGCCGGCGTGCCAGGGCCCGTCGGAAAGATATCGGATCAGAAATCCGCGATATAAAACCTCTTCACAGATGCCTGCCGTGATTGAAACCAGGGCGAACCAGGCGCGCTCTTCCCGGGTTACCGGAAGAATGAAAGCCAGGCGCTGAAAGGCCCGCAAGATCTTCTCCCGCGCGGTTGCGCTGCGTCGGACGAGAACCACTTGCAGCAGGGAGCCAATCGCAAACGCGGCGGCGACTCCCCAGGCGAAGGACGTTCCCATCTTTTGCTGAGTGGTTTGCCGGACAGCCGGCCAGGTGAAGAAAACGCTCGATCGTAGTGTGAACCAGGCGACGATGGCGGCGGTCCACAGGATGAGCAGGATTCTCTGATACGACAAGATCTTCCTGCGGGGATCTGTACTGGCTTTCAACGCCCGGGTTTCAAGCGCATCCCAGATGGGAACGCCGACGAATAAGAACAGGGCAAGAGCGTGCTCGCTGAGAAGCATGGCATCAATTTACAGGATCGATCAATTTATCGGATCGATCAGCCATCGTCGAGATGTTTCTACTCATGGCTGCTAGGAAATCACCACGCCGGCGTAGCCGACGACCCGCTCGCGGTCGCCGGACACATCGCCGGAGGTAGCGTACTTCACCAGCTCAGCAGAGGTTGCGCCCAGTTTTCGCGCGGCAGTCAGCATAACAATGGCCGGACCGAGCCCGCACATGCTGATGTTTTCTTGCGTGACCACATCATAAAGCGCCCGGGCGTCGAGGGTGAGGATTGGCCCAATCGCCTTGTGGTCCTTCACCCGCGTGATGGCATCGGATTCGTAATGATTCATATCGCTCGAGGCCACGATCAGGACGGGAACGTTCTGCATCGCAATGACATCCGAAACGGCTTCGCCCAGTTCCTCGAGCGCCTCGAACTGATGAGTGCCGAGGGCGATGGGAACGAACTTGAATTGAGGCTGGCGCATCTGTAGAAACGGCAGCTCCACTTCAGCGGCATGCTCGTTGCGATGGGCAGACGAGTCTTCCTGCAGAAGCGGACAACGCTGCTTCAGAGCGGAGGCGAACGCGTTGTCGATGGCGACCGTACCCAGAGGCGTCTCCCACGCGCCCTCACTCATGATTGCCAGCGCGCAGCCGACGCCGGTGTGGTTAGGACACAGCACGAGGCAGAGGCTCGGAATCTCTAGGCCTGCGAAGACGGCACCGGCCACGTGACCGGAATACATATAGCCCGCATGCGGAACCATGGGCGCAAGGCAGGAGCGCACTTCTTCGCGCAGAACTTCAGGATCTCGCGAATAGAATCTTCCGGCGACGGCCGGATGGCGCACCGAAATGGTAGTCATAGGCACCTGCAACAACCATCGACACTGCGCTCGCCACTGGCCTACTCATACATCTTCGAGGCGAGAAGGATATCGGCGAACGTCCGCCAGGTCGGGCTCCCTACAGATGGCTGCCCTGTGTTTTTGTAGTAGTTGTCCATCGATCCTATCCAGCTTTCCATCGCCTCCAGGAATCGGCCGAGGGTTGGATTTTCCCATCCTGCAGGGTTCGACTGAAGGTCGAGCTTAAGCGCTGAGATGAATTTCGCCAGATCCTCTTTCGATTTTATCTGTTCGATCTGCTCATACAAGTCCACGCGGCCCTCCATCGCTCATCGATGACTTCATGCTACGAGCCGCCGTTAGAATTCCGCAAGGCACGAAACAGCGCAGCACTTTCTTCCAGAGTCAAAGTCTCGGCGCGGGCGGCGGGTTTCACGCGGGCCTGGGCCAGGGCGGCCCGCAGACGAGGCTCGGGATAGTTCGCCTTCAGATTGTTCCACAGAGTCTTGCGCTTTTGTCCGAAGGAAAGTTTGAGGAAGTCGATGAAGCCGTCATTCGCTGAACCAGCTTCGATTCCGTCCCCATCGAGGCCCAGTTCTTTCTGTCGCGGCGCGATGGTTAGGCGCAGGGCCGTGGAATGTACTTTAGGCGGCGGGGAAAATGCTCCGGGCGGCAAGGTGAAGAGTTTTTCGACCCGGGCATAGAGCTGCGCCGTGGCCGAGAGTAGGCCATAATCGCGGCTGCCGGGCGCGGCGGCGATGCGATCTGCGACTTCGCGCTGGACGAGAATTACGATAGTTTCAAAGTATTTGGCATAGTCGAACAGGCGCAGCAGGATTTCAGAAGTGATGTAGTAAGGAAGATTGCCGATGACCTTCGCGGGCTCGGGGCGGAATTCGATTCCGGGACGGCGCAGCCCGGGCTTGGGCCCGAACAGGGAATTGAAATCGATGGAGAGAATGTCAGCTTCGATGACTTCGACGTTGGAAAACATGCCGAAGCGCAGGCGAAGTTGCGCCGCCAGCACGCGGTCCAGCTCGACCGCGATCAGGCGGCGGGCGCGCTTGGCCATGAGCGATGTGAGAACGCCGCGTCCCGGACCGATTTCGAGCACGGTGTTTTGCGAAACATCGCCGAGGGCGTCAACGAGCTGCTGAGCGAAGCTGTCGCTGACGAGGAAATGCTGTCCCAACTTGGGCTTATGTTGAGGACGGCGTGTGGACACGACCTTCGGCACGTTGACCCTCTTTTCCCCGGACATATAGACTGAATCTGTCCCGCAACATATTCCATCATAGCGTGCCCCCGCGAAAAGCGGGTTTCCCGGGAGGGTTCCATGCATATCGCGTTTGTGGCCTCGGAAGGCGTGCCGTTTTCAAAAACCGGCGGGTTGGCCGACGTGGTGGGCGCCTTGCCGCGGGCGCTGGCAGCGCTGGGGCATCAGGTAAGCGTCTATTTGCCTCGATACCGGCAGACCAAACTGGCCGACCCGGCGACCGTGGTGCGCAGCATCACTATTCCTTTCGATGACAAGTACAGGTTTGCCTCGGTAGTAACCGGCGGAAGCCAGTCTGGCGTGAAATTTTATTTCGTCGACTGTCCGGAATACTTCGATCGCGATGCGCTGTATGGCACACCGGCAGGGGACTATCCCGACAACGCTGAGCGTTTCGCTTTGTTCTCTCGCGCTGTGCTGGAGGCGACGAAGATTCTGGGCGTTCCTCAGGTTTTCCATTGCCACGACTGGCAGTCGGCGCTGGTGCCGGTGCTGCTGCGCACGGTTTATGCGGAAGATCCTGCATTCCGCGACGTGGGTACGGTGTTCACCATCCACAATATTGGCTATCAAGGTCTTTTCCCGCCAGAGACGCTGCCGCTGCTCATGCTGCCCTGGGACCTGTTCACCATGTCGAAGATGGAATTCTTTGGCCAGGTAAACTTCCTGAAAGGCGCACTCACGTTTTCGGACTTCGTCACCACGGTGAGCCGGAAGTACAGCCAGGAAATTCAGACTGCCGAATATGGCTTTGGACTGGAGGGCGTGCTGCGCGATCGCGCAGCTACGGTCACGGGCATTTTGAATGGCGTGGATTATGACGAGTGGAGTCCGCAGGCCGATAAGTTCATTGCCGCAAAATACTCGCCGCAGGATCTTTCCGGCAAAGCTCAATGCAAGCAGGATCTGTTGACTGCGTTCGGGGTGAAGAACGCCGATCCCAAGATTCCTGTGATCGGCATTGTGTCGCGCTTTGCTGCACAAAAAGGATTCGACCTGATCGCGCAGCTCATGGACCGGCTGGCTCGCGAAGAGATGATCGTGGTCGCACTCGGCGCCGGCGACAAGCAGTATGAGGAAATGTTTGTGCGGCTTAATAAGCAGTTCCCCAACAAGATTGCGGTGAAGGTGGCTTACGATAACGCCATCGCACACAAGATTGAGGCTGGGTCTGACATGTTCTTAATGCCTTCGAAATACGAGCCTTGCGGGTTAAATCAGATCTATAGCTTGAAGTATGGCACGGTGCCGATCGTGCGAGCTACGGGCGGCCTCGACGATAC